>JBBFME010000123.1:0-6304 GCA_037478695.1 Pseudothermotoga sp. | reverse complement strand
AAGCTCATTGCGATCTTTTCCATCTTGACGAGCCTTCGTATGTAAGTTTCGAGACTTTCTCTTCTTGCGCCAGGTCTTGCAGCAGAAAGTGCGTCGGCTGCCGCAACAAGAACAGATTCTGGGCAGACTGGCTCTTGCTCGCCATGATGACTCATTATCATGTTAATGATTTGATCAGATTCTCCATATCTCTTTGCGATCTCTGCTCCTATCTCAGTGTGTGAGCCTTCGACTTCGTGGTCGAGAGCCTTGCCTATGTCGTGCAACAATCCACCACGTCTTGTCTTGTCAACATCGAGGCCAAGTTCTTCTGCCATAAGTCCAGCCAACTGAGCCACTTCTACAGAATGATCAAGCACATTCTGGCCATAGCTTGTTCTGAACCGGAGTTTTCCGAGCAACTTCACAAGTTCCGGGTGCAGGCCTGTTATACCTGTAGCAAAGGTTGCTTGCTGACCAGCTTCTCTTATCAGCTTTTCAACTTCTTGCTTTGACTTCTCGTAGATCTCTTCGATCCTCGCGGGATGAATTCTCCCATCAGCAACGAGTTTCTCAAGGGTTAACTTTGCTATCTCTCGCCTAATTGGGTTGAAACTCGACAAAACAACTACTTCCGGTGTATCGTCGATTATCAAATCAACCCCTGTAATCTTCTCAAAAGTCCTGATATTTCTTCCTTCTCTTCCTATGATTCTTCCTTTCATATCATCGGAAGGTAAGCTCACAGTTGACACAGTGATCTCACCAACATATTCTGGTGCATATCGTTGCACAGCTATCGCTATAATTCTTTTTGCCTCTTTTTCTGCTTCTTCTTCGTAACTATCTTTGATCTGTTTGTAGAGTATAGCCAGATCATGTTCATATTTCTGTCTCGCTTCGTCGAGTACAATTTGTCTTGCTTCCTCAACAGTCATACCTGCAAGTTTGTTGAAACGTTCGTCGAGTTCTTTTTCACGCTGCTCGATCTTTTTCTTCGACATTTCCAACTGCAATCTGAGTTGCTCAACTGTTGCTTCCTTTCTGTCCACCATTTCCTCTCGTTTTGAGAGTATTTCTTCCCGTTTCAGAATTCTTTCTTCGATTGTCCTAAGTTCTGCTTCGCGTCTTTTTCTTTCGTTCTCCAGTTCCTCTTTGATTCGATGAGCTTCTTCTCTTGCTTCGATTATCGCTTTTTTCTTTATCTCCTGAGCTTCTTGCTCTGCCTTTTTCAAGATAGTCTGAGCATCTTGTTGAGCTTTTCTATTTCGTTCTTCTATTCGTGACTTACCGACAAAATACCCTAAGCCAACTCCAACAAACAAGGCAGCCGCAGCGACAAAGACTATGATGACTATCACTTTTCAGCACCTCCTTCTATGTCAAGTAACTTCACTAATTCTGAAGAAAAACCTCTTCTGTAAAGAAATTCTCTGCTTTTCTCTCGATCAACCTTGTGCAACTGAACGACCTTTTTCATGACTTCAACCAAATCGATTTGGTTCAGAACTCTATCAATCACACGATCTGTAATCTGTTCAGCGATTCCAAATTGGTGAAGTTTTGCTCTTATTCGAAAAGGTCCATAACCGTGTACAACTAACATGTCGTAAGCAAACAAATAGGCGAATTTTTCATCATCAATCACACCTGTTTTTTCAAAGTCATTCACTACCTTGTCAACCACAGTCTGTGAAAAACCCTTTTCAATCAATCTTGCTCGAAGTTCTCCTTTCGATCTTGCTCTGAACTTCAACAACTTTTTTGCGTAACTAATTGCTTGTTGTTCTTCATTCACCCTGTTTCCCATTGCTTACCTCCACTGGAAGATTGTATTTCTGTCTTATCTTTGTTTCGATCTCTTTTGCTATCTGAGGATTCTCGACAAAATAAGTCACAACGTTTCCCTTTCCTTGTCCAAGTGAATACTCTTTCCCGTCCTCACCAACGTAGAAGAACCAGCTACCCTTCCTTTGTATAAGGCCTTCAGCGAGTCCCACATTGAAAAGCTCATTCTCCTTGACGATGCCTTTGCCGTAGACTATGTCAAATTCTGCTTTTTTGAATGGTGGCGCAACCTTGTTCTTAACAACCTTTGCCGTTACGGTGTTACCAACGATGTCGTTACCTTCCTTGATGACCTCGCCCCTGCGCACTTCTATTCTCATAGTTGCATAGAACTTCAGAGCCAGTCCACCAGTAGTCGTTTCAGGGCTGCCGAACATTACACCAATTTTCATTCTTATCTGGTTTGTGAATATTACGATCGATTTAGATCTGCTTACATTACCGGCTATCTTTCTGAGCGCCTGAGACATGAGTCTTGCCTGAAGACCCACTTGCATGTCTCCCATACTTCCTTCTATTTCGACTCTCGGGACCAAAGCCGCGACAGAATCGATAACTACAAGATCAACAGCATTGCTTCTAACAAGCTCATCAACTATTTCCAAAGCTTGTTCTCCGTAATCTGGCTGAGATATCAGAAGAGTCTTCAAGTCAACTCCAAGAGCCCTTGCATACACTGGATCAAGGGCGTGTTCTGCATCGACAATGGCTGCTATGCCTCCTCTTTTCTGCACTTCGGCAATAGCGTGCAGTGCGATAGTTGTCTTACCGCTGGCTTCTGGCCCATAGATCTCAACTATTCTACCTCTTGGATAGCCACCAACACCGGTTGCTATATCCAAGGAGAGAGAACCTGTTGGTACAACCTCTACAGGCGTAACTTGGCCTTCTTCACCGAGTATCATTATCGACCCTTTTCCAAAACTACTTTCAATTTTCTTGATTGCCTTTTCGAGAACCTCGGCTTTCGCTTTCTGCTCCTTTTCATTCATGTTTGACCAGTCCTCCTTCAAATCTGCACTCGTAAATTCGCTTGTAGATGGGTCCAGTCGGTAATAACTGAGACGAATAAATGCTGAATCGATCAACCGCAACAACTATTGGCTCAAAGGTAATATCTTCAGTCAAAGCCTGCCACGCACTTGGAAAATCTTTAACCCTGCCAATCGTTATGTGTGGTGAGAATCTCTCCTCAAAGGAAAAGTTGTGTTTCACCAGTTCCGCTTTCATTTCTTCATACAGTTTCTGAAGATTCTGGTTTGATTTCACACCAAGCCAGATTACTCTTGGTTGATTTGCCTTGGCGAAATATCCAAGTTTCTCAACTGTGAAAGAAAAAGATGGGAAACCCCTAACTCTGTGGCATAGATGTTCAGCTACTTCATCAATCTGCTTTCGAGAGACTTCCCCAAGGAAAAACAAGGTTAGGTGAACATTCTCCCTGCTCACCCAATTCGCTCTAAATCCCCTTTTCATAAGCTTTTCTACAGATTTTTGTGCCACTTCTCGTACAGCATCATTAACATCGATTGCAATGAAAGTTCTCAATTTTCATCCCCCCAATATCTTTTTGTTCTGAAAGATATAGATTATCGCAGAACTCATGGTAAAGAAGGCGCAAAGGTAAACGAGTGTTAATTCCACGAATAAGACCTTAACACTGAAAGTGTTTTCGAAAAATAGAAAGATTATCAAACTCATCTGCAGGACAGTTTTGACTTTACCCCAAATATTTGCCTGAACAACGATACCATCACTCGCTGCTAAGATTCTCACAGCACTCACGACACTATCTCTCGACACGATAAGAGCGACCAACCATGATGGTATCTGTGGTATCAAAGCGACCAATACGGAATTCACAAGAATCTTGTCCGCGATTTGATCGAGAACCTTCCCACTCTTGGTGACCTGATTCAGCCTTCTGGCAAGAAAACCATCGAAATAGTCTGTCAGAGCACCTATTACGAACAGAATAAGAGCCCATTGCCATTTTTCGTACACCAGTAAAACAAATATGGGTACAGTTAAAAAAACCCTTGAGAGAGTCAACGCGTTGGGTAAATTCATTCCAACACCCCTTCCATGTCATACTCAGAGACATTTGTTATCCTCACTCTGTGATAAGCTGGAAACAGTATTCTTCGTGTCTTCTTAATGAAAACATTGCCATCGATCTCTGGCGCGTCAAAGTGACTGCGTCCAATGTACTTATTTTTCTGCGAGCCTTCTACAAGAACATTCAAAGTACGCCCTATGAACCTGCTGAGGCTTTCATAAGCTAACTGACTCTGGAGGATTAAAAGTTCTTCGTATCGTTCTTGTGCAACTTCGAAAGGTACTTTCTGTTCCATCAAGCTTGCAGTCGTACCTTCTTCATCCGAATAAATGAATGAACCAACTCGATCGAACTTTGCCTCTTTGAGAAAAGATAGTAGTCTTTCGAAGTCTTCATCGCTTTCGCCAGGAAAGCCCACGATGAAAGTCGTCCTAATAGCTGCATCGGTGTTCGCTTGCCTTATTTTTCTTATCATTTCAAGAAGCTCATCACTAGTTCTGATCCTTCCCATTCTCTTGAGAACATCATCACTACCATGTTGTACTGGCATATCAAAATAGGGTAGAACTTTCTCAAGAGAAAGAATCGCTTGTATGATCTCATCATCGATGTGATCAGGATGCAAGTACATAACTCTAAGGCGAAACTCTCCTTCGATCGAATTGAGTTTCTCGAGTAGATAAGGTAGTGAAGGCTTACTATAGAGGTCTAAACCGTATGCGGTTGTATCTTGGGCAACTAAGATGATCTCCTTGACACCGTTGTGCACAAGGTTTCTTACCTCTGCTTCTATCACTTCAACACTTCTACTTTTGAATTTACCTTTGAAGGAAGGAATCGCACAGAAGGTACAACTTCTGTCACATCCATCGGCGATCTTAATATAAGCGAATGATCCTTTGCAGTTTCTAATAGCCTCGTCATAAACTGTTTGGGGTTCTGTGACGAGGAAAGGCACTCTTCTTTCAATTGCCTCAGAAATCTGTGAAGGAGACAAAACACCGTACCAGGCATCAACTTCTGGTATCTCTGAGCGCAAGATATCTCCGTATCTTTGGACAAGACATCCCTTCACACACAAGAAAAAGTTATGATCCTTTTTATAATTGACGAAATCTATTATTTCGTCTATCGATTCCCTCTTAGCCGACTCTATAAAGCCACACGTATCTATTATCACTACTTCTGCCTGATCGACGTTCTTTACAATCTGATGTCCTCTACTCCTTAAGATCGCCTCCAGGACATCGCAGTCGGCCTCGTTCTTTGGACAGCCAAGTATTTTCAAACCTATTCTCATTGCAATTCTCACCCTTTAGAAGATTTCTCCGTTTTCTCAAGTACAGTTCTCGAACCTGTGCTAATTCCTTCTTGTACTCTTCATTTCTGTAATTTGGGTAAGTGAATTCCCAATGCCTGAACTCACCAGACAGGTACAGTAAAGTCACTTCTGCATAGATGCCATTTCTTAGATAAACACGGTTCCCCCAAGATTTTGTAGAAGCCAAGACAAAGTTAGAGTGATGAACATATCCTGGGTCCAAATTGAATTTTCTTTTGCCTTCCACGGCATAGCTGTCTTCCAGTTGGTTTGTCAAGAGTTTTACATCAGCCAATAACGATGGATGAATCAGATTTTCAAAACTCAAGAGTTTGCCTTTCAAATCAGACCCCATTTCGCGATCGTAATACGATGTATAAATACTGAAAGGCAATTCCTTTGACATGTAATCGATCTTTCCAAAAAACTTTTCCAACTTCGGCACTATCTCAGAGAGCCAATAATCGAGGTATTGTGAGAAGGCAAAGATCACCAAATTGACCAATTCCACTCTTTTTATTTCCCCCACACAACCACCTCGAAGTTTTCAACCCGAATCTTCCATTCCTTTCCAGTTGATCGCACAGCACATACACCCGTGTTGCCGGCAACCCTATAACGCTGTCCTGTCTGCAAGACCACACTTTCGCCAGGTTCGAGAGACATCTCGTTGAAGTATATCGCTTGACCCGATTGATTCACAAACTGAACCTTTGGACTGTTCAGAACTGCGAAGAACCGCCAAGCCGAGTAGACAAAAAAAATCGACGCTGCCACGAAGATCGCCAGAAGTAGGAGAGTCATCAAAGAGCCGTTGAACACGACTCTTTTGGTTTTTGTCTCAACTTCCGTAGTTTTCTGCTCGTACTGACCCAACAATTCCGCTGGATCCAACCCCAAGAACTCTGCATAAGTTTTTATGTAATTTCTAACATAGAATGGGGCATCTACTCTGTCAAACTGCCCATCTTCGATTAACCTGATTTTCCACTCTGGTATCCCTGTTTCTTGAGCAACCTCACTTATGCTCATCTCTTTTGACTCTCTTGCCTGCTTTAAAGCCTCTCCTATTCTCAGCCATTTTTCCACGCGTACCA
>JBBFME010000122.1:4697-6328 GCA_037478695.1 Pseudothermotoga sp. | reverse complement strand
AACGTGTTGGAAAGATATTGAAAATATGCAGAAAGTATTTGAACTGGGTTCAGAACTCTGTATTCGAGGGTGAAATCAGCACTGCAAGATTTGAGAAACTGAAGCTTGAACTGCAGAGAAACATCGAAAAAGACAAAGACTCTATCAGATTTTATATTCTCAAAGACAAGAGTTTGCTCGAATTGGAAATACTTGGTCAGAATAAAGGCATCAATGGATTCATATATTAATGGAGGTGAAACTCATGTTGACAAAGGTTCTCGAAGTTGGACGTCTAACAAGACCCCCAGATCTGTATCGAAATTTTACAAAACAGCTGTCGCAGAAAAAAGGTCTTGGATTGTGCGTCAACTTGAATCCAATCGAATACAAAGGCATCAGAATTTTCGACACTCCAACACCTGATCAAGCACATCTGCTTTTGTACTGTGATCAACCAGGACAGATAACCGGAAAATCACCAACGGTAAATCTGGGTTTGGGCAAGAAAGAAGAGCGGAAAGAAAACATCGAGAAAGCCTTTAGAAAATTCAGAAGATTTTTCGAAGGCAGTGAAAAGACAAAAGATTTCGCAAGCCTCTTCCAAGAAAATGATCAAAAGATAATCGAAGATATCCAAAAGCTCTCATCAGAACTGGAGGAAAAAGGTACTTACCTGACGATCATCGTGATCGATAATGAAAAAGAACTCAAGCCCGCTGAATTTCAGCCTTTCAAAGAGTTGTTTGTAGAGAGAGCTCTTCAGAAAGCAAGCATGGGAGGAACAAAAGGTGTTTGTCATTTCTGCGGTGAAGAAAAGACAGTTTCTGCAACCGTGAACGAAGTTTTCAGGTTTGCAACCTTTGATAAACCCGGATTTTGCCCAAGTCTGAAGAAGGACGATGCCTTAAAGATCCTTCCAATCTGCGAAGAATGTAAGACAGATTTACAGAACGGTGCAAATTTGGTGGTGCAAGATCTGTCGTTCAACTTTCTAGGAAACAAGCTTTGGATAGTACCTTCACTGATACATCAAAACGATTACGTTCTAAAGCGTGTAGTTGAGAAAATCAAACAAACGCGCGAGAAATTGAAAGACTTCGCCAGCAAAGAAAAGGAAATCGAAAGAGCTCTCAGCGATGAAGACCAAATAGTTCATTACGATTTTCTCTTCATGAATATAAATCAAAGCCAGCAAAGAATAGAGTTGCACCTAACAGAAATCTCCCCAACGAGACTAACTCTGTTGATCAATGCCGCTGAAGAAGCAACAAAGAGGGTAGGTATCGATGATCTACCTCAGTTGACCTTAGGCTTACTGTGGGACTTGTATGAAAAACCCCTATCGGGAAGTGAGGCAAAAAAAGACTATCTTCAGTTGGTGAGATCGATCTTCTACGGAGAATATTACAATCTGCACAGATTTTTCTGGTACTGCATGAGGAAAATCAGGAAAGCGATACAGGATAACAATTCCACACAATTCAGAGAGTTTGGCTGGCGTAAACTCACCTATGCGAGCTTTCTTAGTGTTTTGTACTTGGCTCGATTAGGAGTTTTCAATCTGAGAAAGGAGGAAAGCGTGGTGAACAACGACGAACTGAGCGAGTTTTTTGGTAGATTTCCCGAGTTTTTCAATGAGCCATGGAAGA
>JBBFME010000122.1:0-4687 GCA_037478695.1 Pseudothermotoga sp. | reverse complement strand
GTATTTCTGACAGGAGTGCTCGCAGGGAAAGTTTTGTCGATTCAGTATGTCAAGAGGCAAGCAACACCATTTTTCAAGAAACTGAAGGGGCTCAAAATGAACATGAAAGACATCCAGGGGCTTTTAGCAGAAATTCGAAACAAACTTCAGCAGTACGACAGCTACGGGCCGAGAATTGATTTTCTAATGAAATCTGCCGCTCAATACTATCTTGAGTCCACAAAAAGGAATGTTGGCATTGATGAACTGAACTTCGTTTTCACACTCGGGTTGGCCTATTCGAACAAAGAACCTTTCAAGGCTGAGGAGGTTGAGGAAAATGGATAACAAGGAAATGAAGAACAGATCTGAAATTCTTTTTGTGTACGACGTGAAATGGGCAAATCCAAATGGAGATCCACTCGATGAAAACAAGCCAAGGATCGACGAAGAAACAGAAAAATGCATTGTGACCGACGTGAGACTCAAAAGAACAATCAGAGACGAATGGCAGTCTTGGGGTGAAACAATCTGGGTCTCTGGTGAAGCTGTCAATCCAGACACACGCCGCAAAGAACTCGAAATCGAAAAGAAGGAAGATGCGCTCAAATGCTTGGACGTCAGACTGTTCGGAGCCGTTATACCTATATCAAAACAGGGAGATACATCCTACACCGGTCCAGTGCAGTTCAGGCCTGGAACCTCATTGCACGCAGTTAAAGTAGTATTTCAGCAAGGAACAGCAGCATTCACAAGCCAAACCACAGCACAACAAAGAAGCTTCAGAGAAGAATATCTGCTGCCCTATGCCTTGATAGTCTTCTACGGCATTGCAAATGAGAATGCTGCAAAAATAACCAAAGCAACTGAAGAAGACGTTCAAAAGCTCCTTAAAGCGATGTGGAATGGCACAAAGAACCTCATCACCCGCTCGAAGATGGAACACAATCCAAGATTGCTTATGAGAGTTGTTTACAAAGAGGGGATCAATTATCACATAGGTGAGCTTGATTCATATCTCTCAATTCACACACAAATCGATGAAAAGAGCATTAGAGATCCCTCAGAACTCACACTGGAGATCGGCAAACTCTTGGAAAAACTCAATCAAAACAAAGAACGCATAGAACATGTAGAGATCAAACAAGACGATAGACTCGTGACGGTGAAAGACGGCGCCCGAGTCAAACTCTCAGAGGAATTGAGCAATATGAACATAAAGGTAGTGGAACTATCATGAAAGTACTGGTTTTCGACGTCTCTGGAAGATATGCTCTGTTCAGACGAAGTTATACAACGACCAGCTCAACATCCTATTGTTTTCCTCCAAGAACTGCCATTTGTGGCTTGTTAGGTGCCATTTTGGGAATACAGAACAGTACAACGACCAGCAGCGAACATTTGAGACTTTTTGACAACACTCACATCGCTGTGAAATTGGTCAAACCCGTCAAGAAGATCAACTTGGCAGCGAACTATGTTGAAACCAAATCAGGTCGTGATCAAAGAACCCAGATTCTTCTGGAACTGATAAAAGACCCAGCTTACAGAATCTACATTTCAGAATTCGAGAGATTTGAACAACTCAAGTACCACTTAGAGAACAAACTGACTGTTTTTACGCCCTACCTTGGCCAAGCACAGATGATAGCTGACTTCAAATACGTTGGAGTGTTCGAACTCATCTCGGCAACACCTCCATTGGAACTGCACACGGTGATAAAGGTCACAAATGGTGTGAGAATACTACCTGAGAATGGGCAAATACTCATAAAAGAGCGAATGGTACTGAATATGGATAACGAACGAAGGCCGACAAATTTTGGTTCTTACTGGATTGAAAAAAACGCAAAACCATTGAAGATTTTGCAGTATTCAGAGCCAATTTACTCGATAAATGAACTTGGTGAAAACATATGCTGGATGGACTGAAATCTCACCCTGACAGGCTTTTACTCGATCATCTTCAGGGCACCGCAAAAAGGGCAGTTGAGAAGGCAAAGACGGTGTACTGGGAACCTTTCGGTATCAGTGAAAAAGAAGCACAGAAATTGGTTGAACTCTGCGCACTAAGTCATGACTTTGCAAAGGCAACCAAGGAGTTTCAGGGTTACATACTCAATCCCAAAGAGGGGCGCACAACACATGCCCCTCTTTCTTCTTTGGTAACTTACGATCTTTTGAGAAAGTCTGGTTTTGATGTCAAGCTCGCCAGTTTTGGGTATTTCACAGTCAGACATCACCACGAAAACCTCAAAGACTTCGAGTTCACAGAAGAAAATATAGTCCAACTCGAAAAGCAGTTTCAGTCTATTTCCAAATCATTCCTTCAATGGTTTGAGAGCACGACCAACGCGAGTTTACCAAAGCCAGAAGATATATCAAAACTTCACGACGCGGTTGCAAAAGACATTGCAAAACTCACGTTCGGCAACGACTTCACCTTGAAAGATTACATCTTGCTGCACACACTCATGTCGATTCTGACCAGCTCTGACCACGAAGACGCAGCATTAAAGGATCTGAATGCAGAAATAAATTCAAAACTCACAACAGATTTGGTCAAAGACTATATAGGAAAAATCTCAAGGGACAATCGTTTGTATTCGCTACGTCAACAGTTCCACCAAGAAATCGACCATTCCATCAACAAAGTCACCGGCAGAATTCTGTCAGTCACGGCACCGACTGGTCTGGGTAAAACCTTGGCAAATATAAAGATCGCGCTTTCGAAGGCGAGCAAGAACTCAATCATAGTCTATGCACTGCCATTCATAAACATAATAGACCAGACAGTCGAACTACTGGACAGAATCCTCGAAGGCACTGATTACGATGCATCCACCGTGTTACCTTATCATCATTTGGCTGATTACAAATACAAAAGAAAAGACTACGAGCAAACTTCGATACAGCGTGTTCTTGTCGAAAATTGGCAGTCACAAATTGTAGTGACAACCTTTGTTTCGCTCTTTGAATCACTTTTCACAAACTCAAGAGTGCCTTTTTTCTATAAACTGTTGAACGCAGTGATTGTCCTCGATGAAGTTCAATCAATACCACACAAATATTGGGAGCCCATTTCACAAATTCTGAACGAGCTATCACAGTTTGGTGCAACGATAATCTTGTCGACGGCAACTCAACCGATGTTGTTGAAGAATGCGACAAACATGGTAAAAAGTGATTATAGCACTCAACTAAACAGAACAAAGATACTTTTTCATGGAGAGAAAAGGTACTCAGAATTCTTTGGAATTGTCGAGGAAATGGCGAAAGAAACGCTGAGAAATAAGAAACGACTGCTGGTGATAGTGAACACAATAAGAGAATCAAAAGAACTTTTCAAATATCTGGCTGAGAAAGTGAGCGGTGGAAAGTTGTTCTATCTTTCGTCCAACGTCATTCCCAAACACAGAATGGAACGAATAAGAAAACTCAAGCAAATCAAAGGCGAACCAGTCGTGTGTGTGAGTACTCAGGTCATCGAGGCTGGAATTGATATATCTTTCGACACAGTCATCAGAGACGTTGCACCTTTGGACAGCGTAATACAAGCAAGTGGTAGATCCAACAGAACCTTCGAGAACGAACTTGGAGAAGTACATGTATACAAAGTCATGGAAGAGGAAAACAACAGAAGCCTTGCTTCACGCGTCTACGATTCATTCTTGCTGAACGTTACAGATGAAACCGTTGGCGGTGGAACAATTTACGAAGAACGTGATTTTCAATTTTTGGTTAGCAGATACTTCCAGTTGATTGGAACCAGAGGCAATACTGATCAGGAAGATCTCATCTCGCTCATAAAACCTTTGAAATTTGGTGAAATCGGCGCTCGGTTTCATCTGATTGAGCAAAAATACCAAACCGTACCGGTCTATGTTGAGTACGATGAAGAAGCGGTTAGACTTCGAGGAGAACTCAACGATGTAATCAAGAACAGCAATCTTGAAAAGTTTGAACGCTTGGCAAAGATCAAAAAGTTGGTTCGACAAATGAGCCTCTACACGATCAATGTTCCTTTACAGGAACAGGATCTGAATGGCCCGTTGATAATCGAGAACGGTTTTGTAGTGGTAACCAAGGATAATCTAAACTACTGGTACAATGAATCCACTGGTTTTGAAAGAAGTACGGCAACTATGATCATCTGAGTGACATATAATCGCGGATGTAATTTCACTTTAATAGTGAAGTAACATGATACTATGGAAAGTCACCAGTTTATTGAGATATAATGTGAGAAAGAGTGGGTAATGATTTAATCTTAGACACGTTGTTGCTTGTGAAATTTCGCTGTGAATGTGTAGAATAATTAAGCTCTTCAGCGATTCTTACAATGAAATATGAGTTTTGTGAATTTTCACAACACCAGATGAGTTAGGTTAAGAAAATACAGCAAATCAGCATTTTAAAGGCTGAACCATTGATAAAGAAAAAACACTGTGAGTTCCCGAACGACTGTGACAACACCTAAAACTCGCTTGCAGAAGATGAAAATCGTATCTCATGTATCTGTGAAAACTGAAGTAGCTTGATCTGTATCAAAGAAAGAAGTGACGATTTTTCCAGTATACTATGAGTTTCAATCGAATCTATGAGGAATGGAAACATCTCGATTCTCCGTACAGCCCTGAGCCGAGTTTCAGTTTCAATCGAATCTATGAGGAATGGAAACCGCGTAAGGTGTCCCTCGTAAAAGAGT
>JBBFME010000121.1:0-6410 GCA_037478695.1 Pseudothermotoga sp. | reverse complement strand
GACAGAATAGCATACGAGATTGCCAAAAAGATTGAAGAGGAAATGGAGTATCCTGGTGTTTTGAAAGTTGTCGTCATAAGGGAGAAACGCTCTGTTGCATACGCAAAGTGAACGAAGGGGGACAAAAGTCCCCCTCTTTATTTTATGGAATCAACTATTTCTCTAAAAACTCTTGCCACAGTGTAGACATCTTCTCTGGAGATATCTTTGTGTGTCACGAAACGATAAACACCATCAAATGGCGGATTGATCTTTATGCCTTTGTTAAGCATTTGCTTGACGAAGATCTCAGGTGGAATGAGATCAAACGTGAAGAAAACCATGTTGATATCGAGTTGGTCTTCAAAGATCTTAACGTGTGGTATTTCGCTTAAAAGTTTGGCAAGTAATTTGGCATTTTCATGGTCTTCTGAAAGTCTATCGATCATTTCGGTGAGAGCAACGATGCCAGCAGCTGCCAAAATACCGACTTGCCTCATGCCCCCGCCCATTAGTTTTCTTCCTTTTCGAGCTCGCTCGATGAACTCTCTCGTCCCAGCGAGTATAGATCCAACAGGAGCTGCCAAGCCTTTGGACAGACAGAACATCACAGAATCTGCTGCCATGGCTATCTCTTTTGCATCAACCTTTAGTGCTATTGCAGCGTTGAAAATTCTTGCTCCGTCCAGATGCACAGGTATCTTGTATTGATCTGCCAACGATTTAACCTTCTTCAAGTATTCAAGAGGCACAACTTTGCCACTCGAGTGTGCATTCTCCATGCATATGAGTCCCGTTCTGGGACTGTGGATGTCTTGGTCTCTGATGGCTTTTTCTATCTTTTCGATCGGTGGCATACCATATAAATCATCGATGATGTGAAGCTGAACATTAGATATTACAGCCGGTGCACCCACCTCGTGCACGAAGATGTGGTTTGACGATGGCACTATCACTTCGTCACCTCTGAGGGTATGTGTGAAAATGGCAAGTTGATTTCCAAAGGTTCCAGATGGAACAAAGAGCGCGGCTTCCTTACCAACCATCTGTGCTGCAAGTTCCTCAAGTCTGTTCACAGTTGGATCATCCTGATAAACATCATCACCGACCTCTGCTTCATACATTGCCCTCCTCATTCTTTCGGTCGGTGTTGTGACAGTGTCACTTCGGATATCTATTATTCTCACTTTTGACTCCTCCTCATGAGAAGATTCTACCATTGGCGAGGTGTGAGGTAAGATTTGTCATTTCTTGAAAGATGTGCTATAATGTTTTTCGGTGTAGTAACAATATTAACAATTATGGGATTTCTTTCACACACAAGGGGGTGTTCTTATGAAGTGGGTACTATCTTTATTACTGATTGTAACTACAGCCTTAGCTGCTGAGCCAATTGTGATAGGTGTTTATGAACCGATGACCGGCCCTTATGCTGCAGGTGGTCAGATGACCATGGAAGGTGTCTACCTTGCGCACGAGCAAGTCAAAGAGGTGCTTGGAAGACCAATTCAGCTCGTGCTCGTGGATAACAAGAGTGACAAAGTGGAAGCTTCGAATGCCGTAGCACGACTTATCGAATATCACAAAGCAGTGGCGATCATAGGTAGTTATGGAAGTGCCGTGGCGATACCGGGAAGTGAAGTTGCAAATAAGCTTGGTGTACCCATGGTCGGATGTTCACCAACGAATCCGCTCGTCACTTTGGGGAAACCCTACGCTTTCAGAGTGTGTTTTATTGACCCATTCCAAGGTACTGTCATGGCGCAATTTGCTGTTGAGAAACTTGGGGCGAAGACTGCTGTTGTAATTCAAGACATTGCTTCAGACTACTCTGTCGGGCTATCACATTACTTTCAGGAGGCTTTCAAGAAGTTGACTAAGAACAACAAGGCAGTCTTAGGGGTGATTTCTTATCAGACTGGTGATCAGGATTTCACCGCACAACTCACCTTTGCAAACAGCAAGAATCCAGATGTGATTTTCATACCTGCTGCGGCATATGGTGAAGCAGCCCTCATCATAAAACAAGCGCGTGAACTTGGCATGAAGCAGGTCTTCTTGGGCGGAGACACATGGGAAGCACCTGAATTCCTCGAGGTTGGTGGCAAGGCGGTTGAAGGCTCCTATTTCAGCACACACTTTGATACCGAAGCCACAACAACTCCAAAGGCAGCAGAATTCATCAAAGCTTTCAGAGAGAAATACGGCAAAGATCCAAGTGCGTTCGCCGCACTGGGGTATGATGCGTACATGCTCGTTGTTGATGCAATCAAAAGGGCAGGTACGGCTGATCCAAAAGCAATAAGAGATGCACTCGCTTCAACAAAGAATTTCGAAGGCGCTACAGGTTACATTACACTCGATCAAAATGGAGATGCCATCAAAGATGCAGTCATAAGAGTTGTTAAAGAAGGAAAGTTTATGTACGTGACAACTGTCAGGCCAACCGAATGAACAATGCGCAGGCTTCAAGCCTGCGCGTTCTTTTGGAGGTGTTTCAATGACCTGGACTTTGTTCCTGCAACATTTGGCAAATGGGGTTGCGCTCGGATTTGTTTTTGGACTTGTGGCGATTGGATACACGCTTGTGTATGGTGTAGTAAAACTGGTCAACTTTGCTCACGGTGATATATTCATGATGGCAGCATTTTTTGTTTATTACGGAATAATCCTCTTTTCGTTTCCCTGGTGGTTATCATTTCTCTTCGCAATATTTCTCACAGCACTTCTTGGTATGTCAATTGAAAAAGTTGCTTATAGGCCGTTGAGAAATGCACCGAGAATTTCCTCACTTTGCTCAGCCATAGGTATGTCCTTCTTGCTTGAGAATTTTGCGACTGTGGTTTTTGGTGGCAGGCAAAAACCGTTTTACCAGCCGGAAGTTTTGAACAGAACTTTGAATATGGGCGGAGTTAGGGTTCAACTTGTAACGATAATCACTATCGTCGTATCGGTAGCAGCTCTCTTGTTTCTGAACTATCTGGTCTACAAGACGAGAATAGGACTTGCGATGAGAGCACTTGCTTATGATTTCGATACGGCGAGACTTATGGGAATAAATGTAGACAGAACTATAACTCTTACTTTTGCTGTAGGCTCAAGTCTTGCGGCTATCAGTGCCATATTTTGGGCTTTACGTTATCCACAGATATGGCCTTTCATGGGGGTCTTTCCCGGCTGGCGTGCTTTCACAGCTGCAATAATAGGTGGCATTGGGAGCATCAAAGGAGCAATGGTTGGTGGTTTCTTGATTGGTATGATTTCGATTCTATTGGTTGCTTTCCTGCCCGATCTGGCGGGTTATCGAGACGCCTTCATCTTCATCATATTAGTTTTCGTTTTGCTCTTCAAACCAACTGGTCTGTTCGGAGAGGCTTAGGAGGAGTAAACGTGTACAGGCAAAGATCATTTTGGTTGACAGTAGCTGTGATTATGGTGTTTTTTCTCTTCATCTACTATGCGCAGAGAAATTTCGATGCTTACATAGTCCGAATCATGAATGTTGCAGCCATATATGTAATTCTTGGTGTCAGTCTCAATTTAATAAATGGATTTACCGGACAGTTTTCCTTAGGTCACGCTGGGTTCATGGCCATAGGTGCTTATGCATCTGCTCTGCTTTACATGTCACCTGAGTTGAAAACAATGAATTTTTTCATAAAGCCTCTGATATGGCCTTTGAATCAGATTCAGATTCCATTTTTTCCAGCATTGCTGATAGGAGGTTTGCTCGCTGCGGGTGCTGGTTTTCTGGTTGGCGCTCCGTGTATGAGGGTGAAAGGCGACTATCTCGCGATAGTCACTTATGGTTTTTCAGAGATAATTAGAGTTCTTTTCAACAACTTGCAGAGTATAACAAATGGTCCCTTAGGTCTTAAGGGGTTGCCAACTCACACCAATCTGTGGTGGAGCTGGGGTTGGGCAGTGTTCACGGTGTTCTTTATAAAAAGGTTGATCGATTCGAGTTACGGCAGGGCGTTGAAAGCAATAAGGGATAACGAAGAAGCAGCAGAGGCGATGGGCGTAAACTTGTTTTACCATAAGACTCTTGCTTTCGTTGTTGGGGCGTTTTTTGCGGGTATCGCAGGTGGTCTACTTGGTAGTCTCGTGATGACTATTGATCCTAATGCTTTCAATATAATGTTGACCTTTCAAATAGTGTTGATAGTTCTTTTAGGAGGACTCGGGAGCATAACAGGAACGGTGATTTCTGGTGTTCTGATAGCCGTTTTAATGGAGTGGCTAAGGGTTGTAGAGACACCGATGAAGATCTTTGGAATTACAATTCCTGGAATTTCTGGCATGAGGATGTTGATTTTCTCTGTCATACTGATGGTATCGGTTCTCTTTTTCAGACATGGCATATTGGGCGACAGAGAATTCTCTTGGGAGGTCCTATTTCGATCTTCAAAAGACATCCATCGAAACAAGGAGGATAAATGATGCCAATCCTGAAATTGGATGGAGTGGTCAAGAGATTCGGTGGTTTGATGGCTGTTAACAATGTTTCCATGGAACTTGAACAAGGAGAGTTGGCGGGTCTCATAGGCCCAAATGGGGCAGGTAAGACAACTGTTTTCAATGTCATAACCGGTGTTTACCATGCAGATGCGGGAAAGGTAATCTTCATGGATGTAGACATAACCGAGAAAAGGCCACATGAAACCGCGGCTCTTGGGATAGCGAGAACCTTTCAGAATATCAAACTGTTTCAGAGAATGAATGTGCTCGACAATGTTCGCGTGGCTTGTCATTACCGATTGAAGGCATCTGTTTTCTCAGCTGTTTTTGATTTGCCAAAGTATGCGAAACAAGAACAGGAGATGACGAAAGAGGCACTTGATCTTCTTGAAGCTGTTGGGCTGAAAAAACTCGCAAATGAAAACGCAGGTTCATTGCCCTATGGTCATCAGAGAAAACTTGAAATAGCAAGAGCTTTGGCAACAAGACCAAAACTTCTGTTGCTCGATGAACCAGCGGCTGGAATGAACCCAGAGGAAACAGCCGAACTGATGAAATTTATAAAAAGAATTCGCGATGAATTTGGTTTAACTGTGCTTTTGATTGAGCATGATATGAAAGTCGTCATGGGAATATGTGAGAGGATAACTGTGCTAGATCATGGTTGTGTGATTGCACGTGGTTCACCCATCGAAATCCAGAGCAACCCTGAGGTGATAAAAGCTTACTTGGGAAGTGGTGTTTATGCTCGAAGTTAGAGATCTGCACGTAAGTTATGGGGCTATAAGAGCACTGAAAGGTATTTCTTTCAAGGTGGAGAAAGGAACGATCGTAACTTTGATTGGTTCAAATGGTGCAGGAAAGACAACCACTTTGAAGGCAATATGTGGGCTTATCAAAGCACGATCTGGAAATATCTTTCTAAACGGTGAAAATATCACAAACAAACCAACCAATGAGATTGTATCAAGAAAGACTGCAATGGTTCCCGAGGGCAGAAGAATCTTCCCAAATCTGACAGTCTATGAGAATTTGTTGGTTGGAGCGTATCAAAGAAACGATAAAGATGGGATAAGAAAAGACATGGAATGGATCTTTTCTCTTTTTCCCGTTTTGAAAGAGCGCATGAATCAAAAGGGAGGCACTCTGTCTGGTGGGGAGCAGCAGATGCTTGCAATAGGTAGAGCCCTGATGAGTCGACCAGAGTTGCTGATGCTCGATGAGCCTTCCTTGGGACTTGCTCCAATAATAGTTGAGGAACTGTTTGAGATCATTCAAAAAATCCACAATGAAGGTAAGACGATTCTTCTCATCGAACAGAATGCTTATGCGGCGCTGAATATAGCAGATTATGGCTATGTACTAGAGACTGGTAGAATAGTGTTACATGGTACCGGAAAAGAACTGCTCGCGAATGAAGACGTGAAGCGTGCTTACTTGGGTGGCTAAGGAGTTCTTTTGCGTAGTGGATGTAACCTTTTCGTAACTTGACATGGTTGTTGACAGGTGGTACTATGATACCTGGTCGCTCGTGAGAGAGCAATTAGAAGAAGCAGGGTCTTGGAAAATGAATAGAAGGATAAAGAGTCTGAAGAAGACTCAAAGTGTTTTGTCCTCGGGTCATTGAAATATGGATAGCAGTCCCGCAAATTCCAAAGTCAGGAATCATAACCTTCTAATTTTTTGTGGAGGGTTTGATCCTGGCTCAGGGTGAACGCTGGCGGCGTGCTTAACACATGCAAGTCGAGCGGGTACTCGCAAGAGTACCAGCGGCGCACGGGTGAGTAATACGTAGGTAACCTACCCTTCAGAGGGGAATAACTGGGGGAAACTCCAGCTAATGCCCCATACAATCCAACGACGATGGTTGTTGGATGAAAGGAGCGTTTGCTTCGCTGAAGGAGGGGCCTGCGTCCCATCAGGTAGTTGGTGAGGTAACGGCTCACCAAGCCTATGACGGGTAGCCGACC
>JBBFME010000120.1:0-6434 GCA_037478695.1 Pseudothermotoga sp. | reverse complement strand
ATTCAGGTATACTGTCCCTGCTCAGAAGTGGTAAATACAACTTTCTCGATCGTTATAATTCACCAGACAGACGAAAAACAGAGATACAGGCTTTCGATAGTGACTACTACCTATGCAGTGCCAACGCCATAACGATGAACGGTGAATTGGTTTTCATGGATGGTTTCGGCAACAGAGTTGCAGCAGTGACTTTTGGTCCAAAAAATGTGATACTGATAGTGAGTGCCAACAAGATAGTGAAGGATATCGAGGCAGCGAGAGAAAGAATTAGATACATTTCACCGATGAACGCGAAAAGACTTTCTCTGTCAACCCCTTGTGCGATAACTGGCATATGTCAAGATTGCGATTCACCCGAGCGAATCTGTAGACATTTTCATGTTATCAACGATTCGCGCAACATCCCAGGTAGAATAAAAATCGTTCTCGTACTTGAAGAACTTGGACTGTGAGGTGCTCAAATGATAGAAAAATGGTTGAACCTTTACAAAGAATTGGTTAACACCGATACAGGTTTTGACATAGACTTTCATACAAAACTTTCGAGGACGTCCTTTGTCGCTCAAATCTTAGAACAGATGGGCTTTTCAGTTTTTCAAGAAGAAGCGGCACATGTTGGTTTGCTTGGAGAAGAACCATATCTCACGCTGATAGGCCATTTGGACACAGTTTTCAAAGAAGGTGAGGCTCTTAGAAGGCCTTTCTGCATTGAAAATGGCGTTGTTCGTGGTCCTGGTGCAGCAGATATGAAAGGAGGAGTTGTAACTCTACTCGCAGCCACGCAAATGGCAATAGAGAAAGGCATACGAAATTTGTGCGTCATATTGAATGTTGATGAGGAACTTGGCTCTAAGGCGAGTAAGACAACCTTTGAAAAGTATGCTGCAAAAAGTCTTTGTTGTCTTTCTTTTGAGCCCGGTGGAGTCAACGGCGAAATCGTGAACAGTAGAAAAGGCATTGCCTCGATGAACCTTGTTGTGAAGGGGAAGAAAGGCCATGCCTCAAGGCTCGAAGAAGGAGCAAATGCGATTGTGGAAGCCTGTCGAAAGATAGATGCCATTTACAGTTTGAATGGAAAAATCGGTAGTGTAACGCTCAATCCCACGATAATGAACGCCGGCGAGAAGTCGAACATCACTCCCGATCTGTGCAATGCATACTTTGATGTTAGGTTCTCAACACAAAAAGAATTTGAACAGTGCAGAGAGATATTATCAGAACTCTGTTCTAAGACTTCAATAGATGGAACGAGTTGTGAACTATCAATACAAATTCGCAGGCCCTCTATGGAATTTCACCCAAAGATGAAAGAAGCCGTTGAAAAAGCTTTTGAAAGAATTGGTGTTAGATTCGACTACCAACATTCGAGTGGAGGAGCAGACAGTGCTTTCTTTTCTCAATTTGGTGTTCCAACGATTGATGGTCTTGGATTAGTAGGTGGCAGATTTCATTCAGAAGAAGAGTTTGCACTTTTGAACAGCTTTGAAACGAGAGTGGCTCTTTCACTCGAGATTCTGAGGTATTTTAATTCAAAACGAGGTGAGTGAAGTGAAATTCGTTGATACAACACTCAGAGATGGTCATCAGTCGTTGATTGCAACAAGAATGTCGACAAAAGATATGCTCCCAGTTCTTGAGGTAATGGACAAGGTTGGTTTCTATTCTATGGAAATGTGGGGGGGAGCTACCTTTGATGTTGCTGTGAGGTTTTTGAACGAAGATCCCTGGGAGAGATTGAGAAAGATAAGAGAAAAGATCAAGAACACAAAATTGCAGATGCTGCTTCGTGGCCAAAACTTGGTCGGTTATCGACATTATGCAGACGATACCGTCAGGCTTTTTGTAAGAAAGATGGTCGAAAATGGAATAGAGATAATCAGAATCTTCGACGCTCTGAATGACGAAAGAAACTTGATTGTCGCGATCGATGAAGCCAAGAAGATGAAAGCACATGTTCAGGGCGCAATCTCCTACACAGTTAGTCCTGTTCACACGCTTGATTATTACCTGGGCTATGCGAGAAAGTTGGTCGAGCTCGGAGTGGATTCGATCTGTATAAAAGATATGGCTGGATTGCTAACTCCAAAAGAGAGTTTTGATCTTGTCAGTGCGTTGAAGAAAGAATTTGCTCTGCCAGTTGATGTTCATTCACACTGCACATGTGGACTCGCTATTGCAAGTTATCAAGCTGCGATCGATGCGGGTGCTGACATCATTGACACCGCCCTATCTCCTTTTGCGCTGGGAACTTCTCAGCCTGCTTTTGAGCCGTTCTACTATTCTCTGAGTAAGCAAGGTTTGGTTCCCCCACCTGATTGGGAGACTTTGAATTACTTGATAGAGTACTTCACGAAGGTTAGGGAAAAATACTCTTCATACGATGTGAAGATGACCACGATTGACCCGAAGATACTCTATGCTCAAGTACCCGGTGGAATGTACTCCAACATGGTGAAGCAGCTTCAAGAACAAAAAATGGCTCATAAGATGAAAGAGGTACTCGAGGAAATACCGAGAGTTCAGAGAGATCTTGGTTATCCTCCGTTGGTAACTCCCACAAGTCAAATAGTGGGTGTTCAAGCAATCTTGAATGTTATGACTGGTGAAAGGTACGCGAAGGTCACTAAGGAAGTGAAAGAATATGTCAAAGGTTTCTACGGGAGGTCACCAGCACCCATTGATCCCGACTTGACCAAGAAGATACTTGGTGACGAAAAACCAATAGATCTTCGTCCAGGGGAACTCATTTCGCCAGAGCTGGAAAGAGCAAGAAATGAACTTGGATTACTCGCAAAGAGTGATGAAGATCTTCTGATATACGTCATACTTGGAGAGGTTGGCAAAAAATATCTTCAGAAGCGTTATGTTGATCAACTGAAAGTTGATTTCGACCTGGTGGAAGAGTTCGAGGCACCTGTTTATCCTGTATGATATTAGGAATAGGTACCGATATACTTAGAATTGACAGAGTAAATGAATCCATAAGTCGAAGAATACTCGGTGATCGGGAAGCAAAGGAATTTGAAACAGTCAAAGACAAGAAAACTTATCTTGCAGCTCGTTTTGCGGCAAAAGAGGCCTTTTTCAAAGCCTTAGGTACAGGGCTGAGAGACTATTCCTTCAAAGCCATCGAAGTAGTTCACAACAAACTAAGAAAGCCGTTGTTTTTGTTTCATACAGATTTTTCATTCAACTTTGTTCACCTTACAATCACCCACGATTATTTGGCTTGCGCACACGTAGTTCTCGAAAGAAGGGTTGGCCAGGTTTACATTGGTATTGGTTCTAACGTTGGTAACAGGCTGAGAAACATTCAAAGGGCATGTGAATTGTTGGAACTTTCAGGTTTGAAAATCATCAAAAAGTCTGCTGTTTATGAAACACTTCCTTATGGTGTGACTGATCAACCAAATTTCTACAACTGCGTTATCGAAGTAGATACAGAGCAAAAGCCACAAGAATTGTTACAAACTCTGCTGTACGTAGAACAGATTATGGGCAGGTCAAGAGAAAAAAGATGGGGTCCAAGGATCATCGATCTGGACATACTTCTCTTCGGTAACTTGATCTATGAATCGAGCAATTTGGTGATACCACATTATGATATGCTCAACAGACAATTTGTTATTGTTCCGCTCTTGGAATTGGGTGTCTTTGAACACCCGCTGGAAGGTGACTTTCGACATCTGAGGAAAGAGGGCGAAGAATGCATCTTAGTGACGAAGAACTGGTAAAAGAAATCAAAGCAATAGAACAACAGATAGATTTTTTGATAGAAAACCAGCAATACGAAGAGTTGTTGCCTCTTTTGGAAAGACGCGAACAGATGCTCAAGTCTTTTGAAAGAATAGATCCGCACCTTGCAGATGAAATTTTGCAGGCAGACAAAAAGAGAATCGAGAAGATGAAATCACAGATGCAACAACTCAATGAAAATGCCTTGCAGATGAAAAAATCTCAGGCAGCTATCAAGAGCTACAAGGATATAACCCAAGCACAAGGAAACAGATTTGACAAAAAGATGTGAACAAAAAGGGCGCTTTCGCGCCCTTTTTTCATGGATAGATTCCTCTTAATCTTACAGCTTGTGCAACCCTTTCGATCGCGACGATATAAGCTGCTGTTCTGAAGTCTACATTGTATTTTTCCTTAGTCTTTGCAACCTCAGCAAATGCGGCTTTCATCATTTTCGTGAGTTTTGCTCTTATGTCATCGAGATCCCAGAAGAAAGATTGCAGATCTTGTACCCATTCAAAGTAGGAGACAGTTACGCCACCAGCATTTGCGAGAATATCAGGAATGACTGTAACTCCTTTTGAAATCAGTATCTTGTCTGCTTCTGGTGTTATAGGTCCATTTGCTCCCTCAACAATGAGTTTTGCTCTGATTTTGTTGGCATTTTTCTCGGTGATGGCGTTCTCCAAAGCTGCAGGAACCAATATGTCCACGTCGAGTTCGAGTAATTCTTCGTGAGATATTTTCTTTCCCTTTGGATAACCATTGATGAGCCCTTTATTGCTGTCTCTGTAGGCCATGAGATCGTTTATGTCCAAACCGTTTGGATCATAGTAGGCTGCAGACACATCACTTACGGCAACGACTTTTGCTTTGTAATCTTCATGCAGAATCTTTGCAGAGAAGGATCCTACATTTCCAAATCCTTGAACTGCCACAGTTGCCTTTGAAATGTCTTTACCAAGCAATTTGCATGCCTCTGCAGCAGTTACGGCCACGCCACGCCCTGTGGCTTCGTTTCTACCAACTGAACCACCTATTTCTACGGGCTTTCCAGTCACAACACCGAGGGCAGGATATCCGGCGTGCATGGTGTAAGTGTCGACGTACCAAGCCATTACTTGGGCGTTCGTGTTCACATCTGGAGCTGGAATATCTCTCTTTTCACCGATGAAGTTGGCTATCTCGTAGAAGAATCTCCTTGAAAGTCTTTCAAGCTCATGTCTTGAAAGTTTACTTGGATCGACCTTGACGCCACCTTTTCCTCCGCCGTAGGGCAGATTCAGCAACGAACACTTCCAAGTCATCCAAAATGCCAAGGTTTGTACTTCATCGAGTGTGACATCGGGGTGATATCTTATACCACCCTTTGCAGGACCTCGAGCTGTGTTGTGCTGGCAACGATACCCTGTGAACATCTCTACTCTACCATCATCCATCACAACTGGAAATTCGACGACTAAGGTGCGCTGAGGCCTTTCAAGGAACTTTCTGATATTTGGATCAAGTTTCATTACATCAGCAGCATAGCCGAAAACCTCGAGCGCCTGTGCATATAACGATTTAGCCATGAAAAATCCTCCCTTCACGTAGGTTGAAAGATAGCCTTTCATCGAGTCAAAGAATTAGTGAACCACTTCACATTTCTCATTTTAGCATCTGAATCTTTGGAAAGAAAAGGTCGCAAAGACAAGTTTTTCGGGATCAAAGTCCAACTAAATGCAAAAAAATGTGGTTTGCTCATTTATACACACTAAATCACAAGTATGCACAAGTATGCACCATGAAAAACAAAAGCCCACCGCTGAGGTGGGCTATCGATTGATCCTTAAAGTCATTCGAGGACCAGTCGGATGATTCTGTCGAGTTCTTCGTTTTCCATAAAGTTTTTCAACACAATTCCGCATCTCTTTACTCTGATGAGTATCTCTTCTATCTGTGAATCGGTAGCGTTCAAGCCTTTCTGTTTTAGATAGTATTTGATAAAAGCACGGCCACTCTTTTTTCCCGCTACATACCTCAACTGTCTTCCGATGTTCTCTGGATTGTATGGAAACATAGAGTACTTTAAGCCTGTTGCTCTGTACATCTTTTCATTTGCATCGATCACTATACCAGATTCGCTGTGGAATATTCTTTCTCCAACTATAGGTTTGTTTGGTGAGACTTGCACCTTGGATATCTCCTGTATTAGCTTTGAAATTCTGTAAAGCTCAGAACAATCTATGCCTGTTTTTATTCCAAGGATCATCTCAATGCCCATAATTACTTCTTCTGTTGCTGCGTTTCCCGTTCTCTCGCCAAGACAGTTGAAAGATGTCTCGACTGCTTCTGCACCAGATGCAACTGCCATGATTGCTGTTGCTGTAGCCAAGCCATAATCGTTGTGTACGTGGATCGCTAATGGAACACTTGGAAACCACTCTTTCATCTTTCTGACTAAGAAATTCACCGTGAAGGGATGAGCTTGACCAAGTGTATCGGATATACCTATTTGGTCGACTTCTACATTTTTGAGCAACTCAGTGTAAACAGTTTTGATCCATTCGAGATTGTTTATTCTGAAAGTATCCCAGCCACAAAACTCAACGAATAATCCTAACTCTTTCGCAAGTTTTGCACCTCTGATTATCCTGTTGATGAATTCCTTTGAATCAAGACCTAATCCGTACTTCGTAAAGTACGTTTTAGGTCTTGAT
>JBBFME010000119.1:0-6443 GCA_037478695.1 Pseudothermotoga sp. | reverse complement strand
GGTATTTGTTCTTTACGTTTTTGCTTTGTTTGAAGAATGGCTACTCTATTTTCTCAGTCTTGGTCATCTATTTGATGATCTTCAGCGTTGAGTGAGTATAGAACAGCACACTGAAAAGAAGTTAATAGTCATTCATCACAATCACTTGAATGAAAGAGGTGTGTCTTCCTGGTCAATGCCTGTAAAATAAACCAAGAGGTGAGATGGTGGAATTAGTAGCACTTTGTAGTTCTGGCCTTGAAGGAGCAGTTTGCATCGAGTTGAGGAGACTTGGTTTTAAGATTCAAAAGGTGACGGCCGGGCATATTCATTTCAATGGACAGTTATGGGATGTACCATTACTGAACTCGTCGCTGAGTAGTGCCGATAGGATCATGATTCACATGAAAACCTTTGAGGCAACCACTTTCGACGAATTGTACGAGGGCACTAAAAGTGCTGATTGGCAAGAGATAGTCCACAGAAATGGCAGCATATTAGTTGAGAAAGTTAAGGTGCGAAACTCAAAACTTTCTGCAACAGGCGCCATTGCTTCGGTTGTCAAGAAAGCAATTTATGACAGTATCAAGTCGACGAAGGAAACAGATGGCACTGAATATCCGATATACATTTACATAAAGAATGACATCGTGACCTTGATGCTCGACACAACTGGAAGAGAAGGTTTGAGTAAACGAGGCTACAGAATAAAAACTTCAAAGGCTCCTCTCAGAGAAACGATCGCCGCAGCACTGATTCTCATGAGTGATTGGGACGAGAAAACACTTTTAGTCGATCCTTTCTGTGGAAGTGGAACGATACCGATTGAAGCTGCGAGAATCGCCATGAGGATACCAAATCTGAGAAAGTTCTCTTTCGAAAGATGGCAGATCTTTCAAAATATCCAAAAGCAGGTAATTACACACAAAGAGGTTCAGAGTTCAACTTTATCAATGGGTTTTGATAAGGACTGTGAAGTGCTCAAAGTGGCAATTGAGAATGCACGCAGAGCAAGAGTGTCAGACAAGGTAATCTTCAGATGCAAATCCTTTGATAAACTAAGCCCATTCACACCAGGACAGGCTCATGTTGTGACCAATCCGCCTTTCGGAATGAGGATGAAGGAGGGAGATTCACACTTTTACAGAGATCTTTCAAAGCTTTTCTACCTGTTTGAGGACTGCAGAATATGTTTGATAACACCGAAAGAAAACTTTGAAGAAATTGTGAAGATAAGGGCAACCAAGAAATTCAAGTTTCAGAACAGTGGGATATGGACATGGTGCTACATCTTTTGAGAAACAAAAAAGGGGCATTTCTGCCCCTTTTTCATGCCATTTTTTCTGCTTCTGCCGCTCTTGGTGTTTCTTCTATCTGGATGTTTGCAAAGGTCTCTAAACCAGTTCCTGCAGGTATAAGCTGACCAACAATGACGTTCTCCTTCAAGCCGTCTAAGAAATCAATGCTTCCTTCGATTGCCGCCTCAGTCAATACCTGTGGTGTTTGCTGGAATGAAGCAGCGCTCAACCAACCTTTTTGTTCCAAGGAAGCCTTGGTTATTCTCAAGAGTCTTCTGCGATATCTCATGGGTTCTTTCGGTGCTATTTGGTAGAAGGTCGGTTTCCCTTCCTCGTAGATGCAAACCTCTTTCACACCGGTTTCAACGGCCTTTTTCAGAATTTCTTCGGTCAGCTCACTGCCCTCTGGAGCTATTTCCTCGACCTGGTCATTTACCTTACCAACAATCCTCCTGGCGAGAATTTTTCCTAAGACAAAGTTTCTGTTACTCTGAACATTCGCATTAGCCTTGAGTATCTCTTCGTTTATTTTCTCTGCTTCAGAGACAACCAACAGTTGGCCTGGTAGGTAATCTGTATCTCCAGGATCGATTACCTCAACTCTTCCGAGCATCTGTTTTATTATGATCTCGAAATGTTTGTTGTGTATCTCAACGCCTTGCTCTACATAGACCTTCTGTGTCTCTTTGAGCAAGTACACCGCTGTGGCTTCCACACCAAGTGTATCCATGAGTTTTCTGAGTCTTACTGCGCCAGTTGTCAGCATCATGCCAGGAAGCACCTTCTGGCCAATCCTCACCTTGACCTTTGTCTTCTCCTGAACTTCATACTCGTGTATACCGCCAAGGTAGTCTTCAACATAGATTTTCTGCTTGCCTTCAACGTCTCTTATGTCCTTTACAAAACCAACTTCCATTGCGAAAACACCTTCTGGTTCTTTCAACTTCTTTCGTGCCTCAAAGAGTTCTTCTGCTCTGGGCAATCCTTGAGTTATGTCTGCTGTCGTTGCTATACCGCCTGTGTGGAAGGTTCTCATAGTGAGCTGTGTACCTGGCTCGCCTATTGACTGTGCTGCAATGATACCTACGGCCTCTCCCACATTCACCACTCTGTGACTTGATAGATCCATTCCGTAGCACATCGCGCAGACTCCTCTTTCTGCTTCGCAGGTGAGCACAGATCTGACATAGATATTTGGTCGTACTTTGACGCGGCTTATTCCATTCTCTTCAAGCAATTTTGCTGTTGCCTCATCTATCTCTTCTTGATAGACCAGTAACTCTTTTTCTCCTTTGTTGTCAGAAACACTCTGTGCCGAAACAGTACCCACTACTGGATACATCTTCACTTTCAACGATTTCTTGCCAACATTTCTTGCAACTCTGATGACATCCCAAGTGAGTTCTGTGCCAGTTTCAACGTAAACTCCCTCTGCCTTCAAATCTTCGGCCAATTCCGTGTAACAATGCGGTATGTGCAAGCTCTGCAAATCTATAGTCTGTTCTATAGAAACTGGTACAGAGATGAAAAGGTTTGCAAGGAACTCGGCATCGTCATCGGAAAGCATTGTGTTCCTAACATATTCTTTCATAGATGCTGGGTTCTTGATCACTTCACCACTGACAGGATCCAATATGTCTTTTGCTAAAACTCTACCGAACAAAAAGTCTTTTAACTTCTGCACCGTCAGATCATCGCTGATCAATTCAATCGCCTTAATACCCTTTTCTGTACCACAGTCTGTTGTAGTTATGACAATGCTCTGCGCAACATCGACCAGCCTGCGTGTTAGATACCCAGCAGACGATGTTCTCAACGCAGTGTCGGCGGCACCCTTCCTCGCACCGTGTGTTGATATGAAGAACTCCATGCTCGTAAGACCTTCGCGGAAGTTTGAGATAATTGGAATCTCAATTGTCCTACCAGATGGATCTGCCATCAGACCGCGCATTCCAGCAAGCTGTTTCACCTGGTCGATATTACCTCTGGCTCCAGAATTGACCATCATGAAAACGGGGTTGAAAGGATTCTCTCCCAAGGCACTGTAGGTAGCAATTTGAACGTCTTCTGTGGCCTTACTCCATATTCTTATGATTTCCTTATACCTCTCATCAGCGTTTAGAAAACCTTCACTGCATTGTTGTTCAACGTATTCCACTCTTTGCATTGCCTGCTCGATTATCTGCTTCTTCTTGGGCGAAACAATGAGGTCCTTCAGCGAAATCGTCAAGCCGGAGACCGTGGCGTAATGAAAACCAAGGTCCTTCATGTTATCGAGTAAGTCCGCTGTGGCGTCAATACCATGGCGTTTGAAGGTATCATAAATGACATTCTTGATCTCCTTCTTGCCAAAGATGCGCCCATAGTCTCTCAAATCTGGTGGGATGATTTCGTTGAGGATTATTCTTCCAACGGTTGTTTTTACCATCTCTTCACGATCACCAATTTGTACCTTTGCTAATATCGGCGTATGAAGAGTTACATGCCCGAGGGTGTAAGCAAGTATTGCCTCGTCTGTTGAACCAAACCTATACTTTATGTCCTGAGGTTTGATCCTATCAAAATCATTTCCGACAGCCGTCAGATAGTACACGCCAACGATTACGTCCTTACCGGGCATCGATATTGGCTTACCGTGTGCTGGTGAAATAATGTTGTACCTCGAAAGCATCAAGTACTTCGCTTCAGCCTGTGCTGCTGCAGAAAGCGGTACATGTACTGCCATCTGGTCGCCGTCAAAGTCGGCGTTGAACGGCGGACAGACCAACGGATGCAGTTGAATAGCGTTGCCTTCTATGAGCTTGGGCTCGAAAGCTTGTATCGACATTCTGTGCAGCGTTGGAGCTCTGTTGAGCAAAACAGGATGACCCTTGATGACCTCCTCGAGTACGTCCCAAGCCTCTGGCATCTCTTTTTCGATTATGGCTTTCTTCATCTTACGGGCTGTTTTACTCGATTCTCCGCCTTCCTCAAGAAGCTTAGAAAGTACAAATGGTCTGAACAATTCCATCGCCATCTTCTTCGGCAAACCACACTGGTGTATCTTCAGATCAGGTCCAACCACTATGACTGCTCTACCTGAATAATCAACACGTTTTCCGAGCAAGTTTCTTCTGAATCTTCCCTTTTTGCCCTTGACAAGATCGGTCAAAGACTTGAGAGCCCTTCCGTTTCTGTCAGCAACAGCCTTGCCAATCCTGCCGTTGTAGATAAGACTGTCTACAGCTTCCTGTAGCATTCTTTTTTCATTTCTCACTATGATATCTGGAGCATTCAACTCGAGGAGTCTTCTGAGTCTGTTGTTTCTGTTTATCACTCTTCTGTACAGATCATTGAGATCGGTTGTTGCAAATCTTCCACCATCTATCTGAATCATAGGTCTGAGTTCTGGTGGAATAACAGGAACTGTTTCCAAAACCATCCATTCTGGCCTTGCATTTGACTTTATCAAATCTTTCACTATCTTCAATCTCTTTAGAAGTTTTAACGATCTGCCGCTGCTCTTGGCGATCTGAGATAATTCTGACTCGATCTGTGCTTTCATCTTTTCCAGATCGATTTTTTCCAACAACTTCTTGACAGCATTCGCACCATAATGAGCTTCAATCTTTCCCGGATAGAGTTCTCTGTAAGCTTCGTATTCGCTCTCTGTTATGATCGATCCCACAGTCAAACCGGTTTCTTCGGAAATCTTCTCGTCTATTTCAGTAACAGCGACTATAGGTCTGTCATTCTCCACCTCAGCTTCTACAACGAACTGACCAGGATAATACTCCTCAAAGATCTTGTATTCACGCGATGAGAGTACCTCCTCCTCAAAGAGGAATCTGTCAGCAAGGTAATCTCCCGCTTTGACTCTGTCTCCGTCGTTCACATAGACTAGTGCTCCTTCAAAGACAGGATAATGTTTTTCATTCATAACCTGCTCTATGTAAAGAGTTCCAGTCGAAAGTACTTCATAGGTGCCATCTTCCATCGGTTTGACATTCAATTCCTTGCCGAAAACGACCTTTCCTGCAGCTGGGCTGAGAATCGGCTGAATCATACCAGCGCTCAAAAGTTCATCTGCAGCCTTCACTTTGGCGCCACTTTTGACTAATACTTTCACACAGTATGGAATAGTTATGGTAACAGGTTGTTCTTTGCTCGTAGCAAGTGGCTTGATCGTCATCGTCGATGCGACTTCATCTATCTCGACTGTACCATCAAATGGCGCGTAGAAAGGTGGAATCTGCTTTTGGGCAACCAACGGAGTGTCCTTGGCTACCGTCTGGTCATTTTTCACCAGAAGAACCATACCTGGCTGAAGCTGAACAGGTATTTTTTGACTGTCCCGGACGGTGATCCAGGTTATCTCTCTTCCAGTAACGCTCTTTTCTGTCTTTATCTTTACTTCACCATCGACATCTGAAACAACCGGCGATTTTGGGCTTTTCACAGTAACTGCGAGCTCAGCATCAAAATCTAAAACCTTCTTGTATATTTCATACTCGGTTTCATACAGTACGTCAGCTGCAGAAAACTGAGTCTTCTTGGGATCGGTTACGATATAGGATCGTTCGATGATTCTCACACTACCATGATATATGATATTTTCCAGATCTCGTGCTGGTATGTTCAGCAAGGTGGAAAGCACACTTGGGCTACTTTTCAAATACCATATGTGAACCACAGGGGCTGCCAGTTCTATGTGGCCCATCCTTTTTCTTCGAGATTCTTTGGACTCTACCCTCACCCCGCATCTTTCACAGACTGTCCCTTCGTATTTCTTGCCCTTGTACTTGCCGCAAACACATTCGTAATCTTTCGTTGGTCCAAAGATCTTTTCGCAGAACAAACCGTCCCTTTCTGGTTTGAAGGATCGGTAGTTGATAGTCTCAGGCTTCTTGACCTCTCCACTGGACCAACTTCTTATCGTTTCTGGTGATGCCACTCCAACCTTGACCGATGCTATCTTCCTCTTAAAAGTAGATATCGCCATCTGTCTTTCCCTCCTCGGCAGCCTTTTCAAACCCGGTCAATATCGACTTCGTTGCCGCTTTCATCGTATACTCTAACGTCGAGTGCTAAGCCTCTGAGCTCTTTGATCAAAACACGGAAACTCTCAGGTATACCGGGTTCAGGTATGTTCTTGCCTTTGAGGATTGCTTTGTAAACCTCGTTTCT
>JBBFME010000118.1:0-6485 GCA_037478695.1 Pseudothermotoga sp. | reverse complement strand
CCCGACGATCGATGCAGTCTGGACTGGTGATGATGACATGCTCCATGGCGTCATCACCAGTCCAGACTGCATCGATCGTCGGGAATTTTGTCAAAAGGGTTTGCATCACTTCAAAGGCTTTTTCTCTGCTCCAGTATCCCGGTTGTTCTGCAATGATCTTCAGATCTGGATAGAGGCTTATAGCGTCTTTGAAAGCCTTGACTCTTTCATCGTCGATACTACACGGTATACCCCTGATAACCACGATGTTTCCCTTACCTTTGAGTTTTTCGGCAATGTACTTTCCCGCAAGATAACCGTACATGTAGTTGTCGCCAGCGATGTAGGTGTTGTACTCTTCAGAATTTATGCCCCTGTCTACTATAACGGTGAAAACACCCTGTCTGAAAGCCTGTACGCAAATAGGTGTGAGTGGAGCTGATTCGTACGGGTTGATCACAAGCGCATCGATACCTTTTGCCAAGAGTGCCTGCACTTGAGCGATCTGTTCACTGGGTTCCTTTGCCGTCACCAAATAGAACTCTACGTTCGGATCGTTTTGATACTGCTTGATGGCGTACTGTGCCCACCAAACCATCCCGCCAGTCCAACCGTGATCCGCTGCTGGGATTGCTACACCAACTCTGATCTTCTCAGCGAATGTGAACACTACCATGGCTACGAACACAAGCACAAGAAACTTTCTCATGAAAACACCTCCCTTGAAATTACCCCACCAGGGGTTCATTCCTTTTTCAAGTTTTGTAACAACACAGCCCCAATGATGATCAAACCTTTTACCATACCCTGAAGATACACTGCGACGTTGAGCATGACGAGCATGTTGTTGATCACTCCCAAGATGAGCGCACCAAAGAAGGTTCCAAAAACACTGCCTTTTCCACCGCTCAGACTCGTACCTCCTATCACTGCAGCAGCTATTGCGTCAAGCTCAAAGCCATTTCCCGTAGAGGATGAGCTCACCGCACTCATCATAGAAGAGAGCAGGATCGCCGAAGTAGCCACAGAAATTCCACTTACTACATAGGTCCAGGTTCTGACCATATCCACCTTGATCGCTGAATACATTGCCGCTGTTTCGTTTGCACCCACGGCAAAGACGTGCCTGCCAAACTTGGTCTTGTCGAGCAAGATATAAGCGAGAACAGCATAGATTATGAACACGAGCATGGGCAGTGGTAGTCCCAAGACGAATTTCATTCCCATACTCGTGTACTTCTGTGACATGGTCATGTAGACTCCGCCGTTTGCAAAATTCAAAACCAACGATCTGTAGATTGCCATGCCACCAAGCGTTGTGACAAATGCCGGTATTCTTCCCTTTGTTGTCAGTAGTCCTATACCAAAGCCCAAAAGTATCGCCATTCCATAGGTGATTAGGATCGAAAGGATGACAGAAGATGTTCTATCGCCAAATTTGTTCACCAACTGTATCGCCACAGCACCAAGCAAGGCAAGCATTGAACCAACAGAAAGATCAATACCGCCGGCTATCATCACAAAGGTTATGCCGATGGCGATGATCCCAACGTACGATGTCTGCCAGAATATGTTCAGTATGTTTCTCGGCTTCAGAAACGCGGGGCTCAAAATACCAGAGAAGATCATCAAACCAATGAGAATGAAAACTATGAGATATTTCGATAGATTGATCCTGCTGAAAGTTTTCTTAGCGACTATAAAAATCACCTTCCTCTAAACCTGTGGCAAGGTAAATGAGGTTTTTCTCGTTAATGTCCTCACCAGTTACAACTCCAACTATTCTTCCATTTCTCATGACTACGACTCTGTTGCACAATCCGATGATCTCTGGGAGTTCAGAAGAAACCATGATGAAGGTGACATCGAGTTCTTCTATCATTTGGTGCATGATCTGATATATCTGGTATTTTGCATTTACATCGACACCACGAGTGGGCTCATCGAAGATAAAAACCTTTGCACCGGTGAGTACTAATTTAGAGATCACCACTTTCTGCTGATTACCACCGCTCAGGGTTTTGGCAAGCTGAAAAGGCGTTCTGGCTCTTATATCGAATTTCTGCTGGTAGTCTCTAAAAGTTTTGATCTCATCTCTCTTCTTGAGCAGTATCTTCGAGAATCTTTCAAGTGACATGAGTGTGGTGTTCATGAAACTTTGAAGAGAAAGGATTATCCCAGCAGTTTTTCTGTCCTCAGGAAGGTATGCAATTCCTAAATTTCTTGCGCTTTGTGGTGAGTTGATGTTAACAGATTTACCATTGAGCAGTACCTCACCAGCTTCCAACTTCCTAATACCTATTATTGTCTCCATCAATTCAGTACGGCCAGAACCTACAAGACCGTAGAAACCAAGTATTTCTTTCTTGAAGACTTTGAAACTGAGATTTTTGAAGGTCCCATCCTTTGCGGTAAGGTTTTTCACCTCCAAGACCACTTCTTCTGTGGGCTTGGATTTGGGGGGATATAGTTCTTCCAACTTTCTTCCTATCATGAGTTCTGCTATCTGCTTTTCTGTAAGCTGTTCTGTTTTTCCTTCGTAGACCTTTCTCCCATCTCTTAAAACTATCAGATCGTCGGTGATCGATTTAATCTCCCTGAGTTTGTGAGAGATGAAAACAACTGTGACACCCGAAGCCTTCATACCCTTGACAACTTCAAAGAGTTTACCGATTTCATCTTCACTCAGAGAAGAAGTTGGTTCATCCATTATCAAAACTTTGACTTGTTTCGAGATCGCTTTTATTATCTCTACCATCTGTTTCTGTGCCGGAGAAAGTTCTGAGACATAGAGTCTCGGTTCTATCTTCAAACCAAATTTGTCAAGATACTGCTGCGTTTTCTCGATCATCTCTTTCTTCTTGAGGAAAAGATTCTTCTCAATCTCGTCTCCAAGAAAGATGTTTTCATACACCCTCAATGTGTCGACCAAGTTGAGTTCTTGTGGTATGAGAATTATGCCCATGGACTTGGCTTTGATAGGATTCAAGTAGACTTGTTGGTTTTCAACGAAGACTTCACCATCGGTTGGTTGCAAGAATCCAGAGAGAATTCTCATCAAAGTAGACTTCCCTGCACCGTTTTCTCCAACTACACCGTAGATCTTCGATCTTTGAAATTGCACATCAACATTGTGCAAGACTCTTACAGAAGAAAAGTCCATGCATATGTTCTTTCCAGACAGAACAATCGTGTCATTCATCGATCTTTATGGCTCCTCCTCTGCTTGAGGATTCAAAGATCTTCTCAACAACCTTCACCGCTATGAGACCGTCCTCTGGTTTGACGATCGGTTCTTCAAGTCCAAGGCATACTTTTGCGAAGTGGTCTATAACAGGCATCTTCCAGTATGGATCTTCGTTGGTAAACAGTGGTTTCATAACGATCTCACCGTGCATCGTCACCGGTTTCGACAAGTAGATATCGATTTTGGATGGATCTGTCTGACCAATCTTTAAGGTACCCCTTTCGCCGTATATGACGAAATAGTTCTCCTCCAAACCCTTTGTTATCCAGTTGGCATCGAGTGTTGCCATTCCTCCATTGGAAAGCTTCAAAACAGCACTTGCGATATCTTCCACGCTGCCTTGCTTCTCAAGAGTTCCGATCATTCCGGTACATTCGGTTATCTCCAACCCGGTGAGGTATCTTATCAAGTCGACTTTGTGCACTCCGAGATCTCCCAAGGCTCCGAACATCGCTGAATCTTTCTGGAAAAACCAAGCGGCTTTGGGTGACCAGTTTTCAGGTCCTGAATGACCAAACATGGTTTTTACGAGTCTTATTTGGCCAATCAATCCTGAGGCAATGATCTCCTTGGCTTTCTGGTGGTGAGGGAAAAATCTCTGAGAATGGTTGGTCATCAGCACTTTTTGCATTTGTTCAGCAGTCCTAACCATCTCTTTCCCTTCTTGAGAGTTTGTGGCCATAGGCTTTTCAACGAGCACATGCTTACCCTTTCTCAAAGCATCTATCGCTACCTTTGCATGAAGGTAATTCGGCAGAGCAACGATTACGGCATCAACATCGTCTCTTTCAAGTAGCTGTGTGTAATCTGCGTAGAAGTTTATCTTTTCGTCTTTGAGTTTTTCTTTAAAGAAATTGAGTCTCTGCTCGTTGCTGTCAGATATCGCAATCAGTCGAGCGTATTCAGAATAAAGGGTGTTGGGAATGTGCAACACTTCGGAGATCTTTCCAGCACCTATAACACCTATTCCTATTTTTCTCACGATACACACCTCCTCAAATCGAAGCGATGTCTACAAGCTTTCTCCTGTAAGGAGCCAAAGGAAACCTTGAGCCACAGTATTTGAAAACTTCTGCAAAATCACAACCAACTTGAATACCTCTGAAACCAGGCGCATAGACAATAGATGGCAATATCTCCTTCAAATAGACTTTCTCTTCGAAAGCACCTTTCATGAGTTCTATCGCCTTTTTCCTGTACTCAAAAAACTGTGTTATGTCAACAGCCATGTCGAAATCAAAATCTATGCTCGAGGCTGGTATCTCAAACATGTAGATCTCCTTCTCATAGTTTCTTGCTAATTCCATCGTCTGTCGAGAAACCAGCTGATGATCGTACAAAATTTCTTTCTCCCAGTGCGTGAAAACAACCTGCGGATCTATCTGGTCAAAGAGTTTTCTCAGTTCCTCTGAGAATCGCTGCTCGTTGATCTTCCCGTACGAGTAATCAAAGTACAATGGCTTCGCACCAAGCATCTTTATTGCATCGTCAAATCCAGTTATTCTGTCACCACAAACACTCAGCACAAAAACTTCATACCCATTTGATGTCAATTTTCTCAAAGTTCCGCCCATGCCTATGATCGAGTCATCGCTGTGTGCCGATGTGACGAGGACCTTTCTCAAGAAGATCAGTCCTTTCTTCTCAAACTTGACTGCCTTACGACTAACCTCGGTGAGAAAACATACCTTCTCACCTTTGTGTTGCCTTTGATCAACTCAAAAAGCAATTTGGCCGAGATCTCACCCATCTCTTCAACAGGTTGATGGACAGAAGAGAGAGATGGCGAGATGATTTCACAAAGTTCCTCGTCGTTGTCAAAGCCAACAACAGCGATGTCTTGTGGTATGCTTAGACCAAACTCTCTAATTGCTTTCATTGCACCAACTGCGACAAGATCGTTCATGCAGAAAACGCCATCTACAGTCTGCCCAGAAGCGAGGACTTTTTTCATTTGTTCATGACCAGCGATTTCGTCATAACCAACGGCGTAGGCAGACGATGGCAATTTGAATTCTTTAAGAGCAGCTTGGTAGCCTTCAAGCCTTAGTAGTGAGACGTACAACTCGTGAGTTCCACCTAAGTGTACGATGTTTCTACAACCGCTTTCTACAAGATGCTTCGTTGCGCTGTAAGCACCGTAGAAGTTGTCTAACACGATAGAGACGACATTTTCCATATTGTAGTCTTTGTCGAACACGACAACGGGAATGTACGAAGAAACCTCGAGCACCAAATCATCACTGACGCGTGAGTTGCCTATTATGATTCCGTCGACTCCGTGAAATCGTGCATTTCTTATGAGCTTTTCCTCTCTCTCCAGATTTCTGAAAGAATCCATCAGAACAACTAATGTGTCTTCACCACAAGCCTTCTCGACACCTCGTGTGAGACGTGCGAAGAATGGGTTCACGATGTCTGGCACGATGAGACCTATCGAGGTAATCTTTGTCTTCTTTGCCATGACTCTGGCATGGTAGTTCGGTGTGTAACCAAGTTCCTTAGCCACGCGTAAGATCTCCTTACGTTTCTTATCGCTGACCTGACCTTTACCATTCAGAACCCTTGACACGGTCGAGACCGATACGTTTGTCAAATGCGCTATCTCTTTGAGTTTGGTCACACAGTAACCTCCTTCAAAAGATAACTGACTCAGAAAGTGATAGCAGACAGATCTGACTCAGTCATTCCTCTGACTATTTCTTCTCTCTCTCTGAAATATTCAACTGACTCTTTGACCAGTTTATTCATCGTCGATTCGTCTGGCACAGAGTTGGCAAGCACATATGGATTCGTATACGGTCCAAGTGGTTCAAAGGTGATGAACTTACCTTCTTGGTTCATGTCAATCAAGTATGCCGCCATAATCACCAAGTCCAGATCAATCATACCTTTTCCAGGTCCATCGCGATTACTGTCTGCTATGTGTAAGTTCACAAGTCTATCTCCACAAGAAAGAATTGCTTGTGCGATGTCCTTCTCTTCACACATCATGTGGTAAATATCACCGTTTATGTGATAGATCGCAGGATGATTCACCATTCTAATATAAGCTAAGGCTTGTTCAACTGTGTGAATCAAGCTAACCTCAGCAGATCTTATGGGCTCAACTGCTGCAACAACCTTCGATTTCTCAAAATGGGGTCCACAAGCTCTCAAAGTTTCTGCGCTTCTGTGTAGTTCGTATTCATCTTGAGGTATTGTCCTTCCAACAGCACTTGGCACAACTATGAGATACCTTCCTTTGACGTTCTGAACG
>JBBFME010000117.1:0-6503 GCA_037478695.1 Pseudothermotoga sp. | reverse complement strand
CGTTAAAGGGTGGGTTGTCACAATCATAGGCCGCTGCCTTGAATAACCATCTGTGCTGGCATTTGCCACGTTGTGACCCACGACATTCATAGCCAGTTTGTGGGTGTATACTCCCATGAGAGCGGTGTTAAGAGAACCAAAGAGGCTCAGGTTTGCCAATCATTTCCCTCCTCGTCATATGATCTTTCTATCGAGATGAGTTCAAGTCCTAATTGATTATCGTCAAAGAGGATAAATAGATTAGCTTTCCACTTCGAAACGGTGGGATGAATCACGTCTTATAGAGGCTTTTTCATCATAGGTAGGAGAGTCCTGAGGATTCAAGATTTTCATCATTACATCGATGTATCTGAGCTGAAACTGTGAAAGTTCTTTTAGCTTGTCAATCTCGAGTGCCATTTCATTCAACTGTTCCGTGACTTTGAGAAGTTTTTCGATCAAAATGCCTCCAGAGCTTTTTGCAAATTCGTAGAAAGACAGGTCTTCTGGCAAATTGAGCTCTGATTTCAATTTCAGAAAACAAAATCTTCTGCGATCCTCTGTTTTTTCGAAAGATGTCAACAATGTTTCCAATTCATAGACCGTCGTAGATATGTCGTCTAAGTTTTTCGACAAAAGAGCATCTTCGTGTTGTTTCAATATCGCATTTATTTCCAACAAAAGATCTTCCTCTTCTGTGAGGATATCTATTAATTCATTCATCTCTTACAGTTCTCTGAGAATATGCTTTGCGATTCTCTCAGGGTCAATATTGTAAACGTTTTGATCGAGCGCCTTCTTGATCTCCTCAACGAGTTTTTCCCTGACTTCTGGTGTTTCCTTCGCACCTTTGATCAACTCAATCACGTTTATCGGCGAGCCCGATCTTTCTGTTGATGCAGATGCATCAGAAGATCTCGATTTCTTCTCTGTTTTCTCTGTGTTCAAAGACTGCTGGGAAGGTGGCAACCCGCCAACCCTACCAATCTCCTGCATCGTTAACCCTCCTTGTGTATAATCGTCTAAGTATCGGAAAACTTTAATGGAGGTGTCTGATTGGTTATCAGGAATACTGGTAGATATCTCTACAGAGACTCAATCGTACACAACAGCAACTGTGCCTCTAAGATTTCCTTTGTAATCTGCGCATCGGTAAGTGTTTTTCTCAGCAGTAACTATTTGTATTATATCATGACTACACTCTTGGTGTGTCTACTCGCAGTCCTTTCGAAAGTTCCTCCAAGATATTTTCTGAAGGACATCAAGAGTGCTTGGCTCTTGATCTCACTTGGTTTTCTCGTTCAACTTTTTGATGGCGTCTCCGTTGTTACATTACAAAGAGGTATAGTCGGAGCACTGAGAATCTTCATAATAGTTTTCAGCGTATCCCTTTTTATGAGAACCACCAAACCAACAGAAGTTTCGCACTTTATTGAGAAGTTCTTAAGATTACTTGGAATATCGAGGCAAAGATCCAGAGATATTTCCTTAACCTTCTCTCTATCGATGAGGTTTTTCCCCATATTGATAGACGAGATAGATCGCACAAGAATCTCGCAGAGATTGAGAGGTGTTGACCTGTCAAGGGGTAAAATTACAACTCGGTTGTCAAGTTCTTTAACGATCATCGTTCCTGTCATACTTTCTTCGTTCAGACGCGCCGAACAGCTGGCAACGGCGATCGAAGCCAGAAGATATGGACTGAGCGAAGTTACAAGTGAATATTACCAAAACAGGTTGAAACTTTCTGATATTCTCATCCTTGGTTTCACAACGATCTCGATCTTAGCCCTGATATCTCTGCCTTGATCTGAAGGAATATCTTGTGGGAAAATTAGACAGGAGGTGATTTCATGAGGAAGTTTTTGATTGTAAGCCTTGTTATCGTTGCAATCTTGGCAATGGGGGCACCAAAGAGAGTGGCATATGTCATCAACGGTTCGCTCGGCGATCAATCTTTCTACGACTCTGGTCACAGTGGGATCAAACAGCTCGAGAAAGATTTTGGAGTGCAGACGAGAGTCATCGAATGCAATTTCGATCCATCGCTCTATTATCCGAGTTTGACAACAGCAGCCCAATGGGCTGATGTGATCTTCGTCATTTCGTACGGTTTTGAGGAAGAACTAAAACAGGTCGCGATGAAATTCCCGAACAGAATATGGGTGAACATTGACACCGTTGTTCAAGATGAAAAAGGGATTATTTCGAGCGTCGACTACAGAGAAGAAGAAGGAGCCTTTCTTGCCGGTGCTGTAGCCGCCATGGTGACAACGATGACGCAGTTACCTGGCATCAATCCAGAGAAGGTCATAGGTGCCGTCGGTGGCGATGACGACATAGTGATAAGATCTTTTGTGTATGGCTATGAGCAAGGTGCGAAGTATGTAGATTCTGAGGTCCAGATCAAAGTCATATACGTTGGCACGTGGGATGATCCTGCCAAAGGAAAACAAGCTGCCCTCCAACTCTACGCACAAGGAGCCGATGTGGTCTTTCAGATAGCTGCTCTGACTGGCTTTGGTGTTCTGCAAGCTGCTCAAGAAGTTGGGAAGTATGCAATAGGTGTTGACTCAAATCAAAATCCTTTGGTACCAGGTCATGTGATAACGAGTGATCTAAAGGAAGTAGGCAAGTCCATTTACGACATCTACAAGATGATCGTGGATGGGACTTTCGAAAAAGGGAAGATCTATAGCCTCGGTGTAAGGGAAGGCGCCGTTGGTTTGGCAATTGACGAATACACACGAAAGATTTTACCGTCGGAAGTAGTTGAGAAAATCATTCAGTTACAGCAGATGGTAGCAGAAGGTAAAATAGAGGTCAAACCCTACAATCCATGAAAGGTGAGAGTTGGCTTTGGCATTCGTTGAAATGGTGAAGATCTTCAAAGTTTATCCACCAGATGTAGTTGCCCTCAAGGGAGTGGATCTTTCCCTTGAAAGGGGGGAGATCCACTCTGTTGTTGGTGAAAATGGTGCCGGGAAGTCCACACTGATGAAAATACTCTACGGGATGGTGAAACCCTCCGCAGGTTTCATATTTTTAGACGGAAAGAGAGTTAACATACATAATCCATCGATGGCAATGCAGCTTGGTATAGGTATGGTTCATCAAGAGTTCATGTTGATACCGTCTTTCACGGTGTATGAGAACGTCATCTTAGGACAGGAAAGGACCGTGGCTGGATTTATAAACAGAGCAGAAACAAAAGCACAAGTTCAAAAGATAATCGATGCCTATGGATTTGACATAGACCCCGGGGCACGAATCTCACAACTCTCAGTGGCAGCTCAACAAAAGGTGGAGATAGTCAAACAACTTTACCGAAAGATCGAGCTTCTGATCCTCGATGAACCGACTGCTGTTTTGACTCCACAGGAAAGCGATGAACTCTTTGAAAGGATCTTCGAGCTCAAACGTCGGGGAAAGACGATTGTCTTCATAAGTCACAAACTCGATGAGGTGCTCAAAGTCTCGGATAGAATTACCGTTTTGAGAAAGGGTGAAAAGATCACCACCGTCGAGAATGAAGGTATAACAGCGAACGAACTAGCCAAGATGATGGTCGGTAAGTCTGTGATCTTTCAAATCGATAAGAAGCCATATAATCCCAAAGAGGAAGTACTGCTCACAAAAGATCTCTATCTCAGATCAAGAAGAACAGGTAAGTCGCTGTTAGACGGTGTAGAGATATCAGTTCGTGCTGGCGAGGTAGTGGGTATCGCCGGTGTAGAGGGCAACGGACAGTATGAATTAGTTCAGGCGATCATCGGTACCGTCAAACCTGACAGAGGAAGGATCGTTATAAACAGCGTCGATGTTACAGCGATGTCTATCAGAGAGAGACGAAAATTCATTTGCTATGTTCCACAGGACAGGAAGTACGCAGCTCTTGCACTCAAGGCGAATATACTGGAAAATCTGATCATGACACATCATTTGAAAAAAGATCTTCAGAAGGGTCTATTCTCAATAAACTGGAAAAAGGCGAGGCAAAGTGCCGCAGAAATGACCAAGAAATTCGAGATTGTTCACAGAAATTTAGAAGAACAACCACAGGTACTCTCGGGTGGCAACCAACAGAAGGTAGTAGTAGCAAGAGAGTTTTCATTGGGTCACAGCCTGATATTACTCGATCAACCAACTCGTGGTTTAGATATCGCTTCGACTGAATACATTCACAAATTGATAATACAGATGAGAGATTCATTTAAAGCTGTCTTACTTGTTTCGGCTGATCTGGACGAGTTGATGCAGCTTTCAGATCGACTTTATGTCATGAGAAATGGTAGAATAGTAGCTCATCTTGTGACTGCTGAAGCAGACATTCACGCGGTGGGAAAATACATGCTGGGGGCGGTAGACTGAGAAGACTCAAAAGAATAACAGTATCACTTATCTCTATATCTATCGCGTTGTTGGTGAGCGGTGTTTTCATAAAGATGCAGAAGAATTCACCCTTAGAGGTTTACAAAGCTTTGTACGCCTATGGTTTGGGTTCTTGGTATTCGTTTTCCTCATCGCTGAACACAGCGACACCGTTGATCTTAACTGGCATTTCCGCAGCCATCGCATTCGCATCTGGTGTTGTGAACCTTGGACAGCATGGTCAGTTGCTCATGGGAGCTATCGTGACTGCCATCTTGGGAGTTTACTTAGACATACAGAGCTGGATTGGTATACCCCTGTTGGCTGTGACTGGTGGAGTTGCCGGTGCGTTGTGGGCTGGTATCGTAGCTGCGATGAGAAGATTTTACAGAATGGATGAGTTCATATCGACTCTCATGATGAACTTCGTTGCTGAGTATTTCACAGTTTATTTGGTGACCTATCCATTTCTTGACAAAAAAGCCTATGTTCCTGCAACCAAGTTGATAAAACGATTCTATTTCATGCCAGATATCAATGGATTGAGTACGGCTTTTCTGATCGCAGTTGCTGTAGCGATATTCTGCTATTGGTATATGAGGACGACAAAGCGCGGTTATGAATTTCGAATGATGGGATACAATGTCAGTTTCGCCAAAGTCGGTGGTTGTTCGATCGAATCGAATGTGACGCTCGTTCTTCTCTATACGGGTTTTCTGTCTGGACTCGCTGGTTCTCTTCTCATTCTCGGTGGAACACAGCACCGATTCATGAAGGGTATAGGTGCCAACTTTGGTTGGGATGGCGTAATGGTGGCAATAATTGCGAATAACAGCGTAATTGAAACAGTTCTTTATGCCCTTTTCTTTGGTGTTCTGAAAAACGGTGGGATAGGGATGGAGTTTGAAACATCGGTGCCATCGGAATTCATAGTCTTTTTGGAAGCTGTTATCGTATTGACGGTTGTTGCAACAAGGAGTGCCATTGAGTTTTATGGTCAAAGGATAAAGTCTTTCATGAAACTCAGGAAGGTTGTGACAAGAGAATGACTGATTTGGTCTTTCACGTTCTTGGTGCGACTCTGAACAGTGCAACTCCGATAATGCTTGCAGCCCTCGGAGGGATGTTCACCTATTACGCAAACATCTTCAACATAGCTATGGAAGGCATGATGCTAATGGGAGCCTTTTTTGCCGTTTATGGAAGTTACTTCTTTGGAAGCTGGGCTATGGGAGTCTTCTTCGCCCTTCTGAATGGCGTATTGATGGCTTTACTCTTTGCTTTGTTTGCCATCTATTTGCACTGCGATGAGTTCATAACCGGTATTGGAATAAACATGGTAGCCCTCGGTTGGACGACTTATGCACTACGCAGCACCTTCAATGTGAAAGGGGCTCTCATATCACCCAGAATCGTTGGTTTACCCAAATGGAAGATACCGATCTTCCAGAAAATACCATTTCTTGAGCAAATCTTTTCAAATCATCCGTTTGTCCTCTATTTTGCTTTCGGTTTGGCTCTTGTACTCGACTTGCTCATCTTCAACACAAGATTTGGTCTGCGTCTGCGGGCTACTGGTGAAGATCCAGAGACGGTAAAATCAGCGGGTATCAGTCCGACTCACGTAAAGCTTCTTTCGACTTTGTTCTGTGGAATGCTCTCCGCAATGGCTGGTGTCTATCTTTCTCTTGGTTATGTCACGCTCTTTAGCGAGAATATGTCAAACGGCAGAGGCTGGATCTCTTTAGCTATAATCATACTCGTAAGAGGAAGGCCTTTATCAATACTCGCACTTTCTTTGGTCTTTGGCCTTTTTGAGAGCGTTGGTCTCATACTCCAGCACTACAAATTGGCACCGCAGTTTGCTTCAATGATCCCTTACTTAGCCACGTTGTTTGTGCTGTACGTCTATGGAAAACAGAAACACAGAATGGAGTGGTGACTTTGAAAGCTTGGGAATATGAAGCACGACTTAGGAAAGATGCACGACCAAAAGTAGGTCAGGAGGGATCTTGGTCACAGGTGACAGAGTTTGAGATCTTTCCTTCGCAGATAGTCAAAGCCTTTTGGCAGAGTAATGTTCCCGGTTCAAATGCACCTGAGTGCTTAATCGCAGGGGCAATACAATCTGTTGAAAACATGGGAAGAGATGT
>JBBFME010000116.1:0-6590 GCA_037478695.1 Pseudothermotoga sp. | reverse complement strand
GATCTGGGTATTCCAGAGTCTCATTCAGTGATGGAATGATCTGTCTTGTCAGATCACAGCCAGCTTCGGTACTCGTTCTCACCGAGAGCGGAAAGGTCATCAGTGAGATAAGTATAGGATTGTCTTACCCAGTGAATGCCGTACACAAAGCCGGTGTGGTTTTTGTATCTGATTATTACAAAGCCTCCGTGATGGTTTATACGATCTTTGGAAGATTGCTTAAGAGAATAAACGTAGGTCCTTACCCAACTACGATCAAGCTCATCGGCACAAAGTTGTATGTTTCGTGTTCCGGTGACAGTTCTGTTTACAGAATCGACAGTTTTTCACAAGAAGTGGAGGCAAAGTCCTCTTTCAAATCTGCCTCTCTGTACTTTGAAGTTTTTGGTGATCAGCTTCTCTATCTTTATTATTTCGATACAGACAAGACTTATGAGCGAACTGGCCAAAGCAGTAAGACCGTAAAGGTCAACAATCTGAAAAATCCAGTCGAGTACGTGGAGAAAGGTGGATATGGATATTTGCTCGGTTACACTGATGGCATGTTGGTTTGTTTGAAAAACGATCTTGAAGTTTGGCGTGTGAATCTCTCAGATTTTGCCAGAGATATGGTGCTCACAGAAAAATACATAGTCGTGACCAGCTTGCTCGATCCTATCGCAACCTTTGTTTCTTACGATGGTAAGGTGCTCAAGAAAATACAGCTTCCAAATGTGACTCACAGAGTTCTCTACGTAGACAATAAATTCGTCTTTCTCAATCACTCGCCAGGAGAGGTTTATATCGTCGATCAATTTGGTGATTCAATGCAGACAGTCAAAGTTGGTTCATACGCGGTTGAAATGGTTCAAATTTCAGAGTATCAGATAGCAGTGCTGTGCAGCGATTCTGGCGAACTGTACTGGATAGACCTCAGGGGAACGAGCCCCTGAAGTTTTAAGACTTAGACACAATGTAATCCACAACGTCTTTCACTGTGGAGATCTTCTCAAGATCCGAGTCAACGATTTTTACACCAAATTCATCCTCCACAGCCATGACCAAATCCACAAGATCAAGAGAATCGGCATTCAGATCATCTGTCAGCTTGCTTGCTTCCTTCACTTGTGATTCGCTGATTCCAAGTTTTTCAGCGATGATTCTTGTCACTTTTTCAAGCACAGCTTTTCTGTCCATCTTCATACCTCCTCTGTAAGAATACTCGAAAAAAATTATACAGACCGAAGTTAGTTGTGTCAAACTGATGCTTTTCTTCCTTTGTGTTTATAGACCCTAAGAGAAGGAGGGAATGAGAAAAACTGATTTGGTGGGAGTTTGCTTCAATTCGTCAGTTTGATTTACGGTCAAATCAACTTCTCAAAAGCGAGCTTTCAATGATTGATCGTAGCATTAAGGCATTTTTCATAGCCTTACCGCGGTAGCAGTTGTTGAAAAAGACAAACACATTCTCTGATTCTTCCATCAAATTCACTATATCTTTTGCGAAGTCTTTCAACTGCTGTTCTGAGTACTCGTAGTTGTATCTTTCCGTAGCACTCACAAACCACTTGTCATTTCTGCCGTGGAATCTGAAGTAGGAAATTTTCGATATTGCAACGGGCCTATATGGAAAAAGGTCTTTGATCTGCGGCTCGTCGACTGTCACCAAGCAGATCTGATGAGATTTGAAAAACTTATAGGCGTTCTCGTTATCCCACGAGGAATGTCTCAGTTCAACAGCAATGGGTTGCTCTATCTTCTCGCTCAATTTTTTGAGATATTCTACATTTTCTTCGCAGTATCTGAAAGAGTATGGAAATTGCGCAAGCAACATTTTCAATCTACCTTCAGCTATCATTGGCTGTAAAGCCATCATTGTTTTATCTATGTCTTCCTCAGGTAAAGACGCGGTTTTCCAACCTTCATGGGTGGCAGAGCTCGGAAGCTTGACGGTGAAGAAAAATGTCGCGGGTGTTTTTCTGAGCATTGAGACGATTGTTTTGTAAGTGGGCAGTGTGTAATAGGTGAAATTCAACTCGACTGCGTTGAGGTTCAAGACATTTGCGTAGTACTTCAAGAGCTGACTTTTCGGTAGACCCTCAGGATAGACTGTACCGATCCAATCTGAAAAGTAATATCCACTCGTGCCTATGTACAACAAGCGCAATCCCCTGAATATGTTATCATCTTTTTGGTGATGTTCGTGATCAGAATAGGTGCACATATGCCAATTTCATATGGTTTTGAAAAGGTTCCGCAACTGACGGTTGATTCTGGTGGTAACACCTTTCAGATCTTTCCGCACAGTCCGAGAACCTGGAGGGCAACATTGCCTTCCAAGAAGATCTCGCAGGAATTTCAAATGGAGATGAAAAAGTACGATATCCCGCTCGAAGCAGCCTTTTGCCACAGCGGTTATTTGATAAACCTCGCAAGCCCAAAAGACGACGTATGGCAGAAATCTGTTGAACTTTTGATAGTTGAGGGTAAGATCTGCCAATCTCTCGGTATACCTTATTTAAATGTTCACCCGGGTAGTCACACAGGTGCCGGCGAAAAGATGGGAATCGACAGAATTGTAGAGGCGATAGACAGATTTCTAACCTCTGTAGATGGCGTCATGTTGTTGCTTGAAAATGTCTCACCTAAAGGTGGAAACATAGGTTATGAGATCGATCAGTTAGCCCAGATAATAAGCATGAGTTGTGAACCAAAGAGAATAGGTATCACCTATGATACGTGCCACGGTTTCGATGCGGGGTACGATATCACAACAAAAGACGGTGTTGAAAGATTACTCGAGCAGATAGAGAGAACTTTGGGTTTATGGAGAGTCAAGATGATTCACCTGAACGATACAAAAGCACCGCTTGGAAAACCACTCGATAGGCATGAAAACATAGGCATGGGTTTCATCGGTGACAAGGGGTTTATCAATTTTCTGAGCTTCGAACAAATACAGAAGATACCGTGGGTTTTGGAGACCCCAAATGAAGAAGATCTCTACACGAAAGAAATCGCCCACGTGAAGTCGTTGGTTGGGTTGATCTGAATGCTTGTAGACAGTTTTGTTTTGAAAAAACTTGTCTTGGAATTACGTTCAATCATCGATTCGAGTTTGAGACAGATCTACCAATTTGACAGATCTACGATCTATCTCTATTTTCAACAGAAGGTTCTTCGCATCTCTCTTGATCCAGTTTTTTCACATCTCTGTTTTACCCAGAAAGAAGATTTTTCCGATCACCATCCTTCAACATTTGTAATGCTCTTGAGAACAAGGTTGAGAAATGCAAGACTGAAAGCTGTTGAACAAGTGGGCTTAGACAGAATTGTCTGCCTTGACTTTGACAAAATCGATGAAGTTGGAGAAAGACATCTTTATAAATTGTGTTTGGAGTTTTTGGGAACTCACTGCAATGCCGTTTTGGTCGAAGATGGTCTTATCATAGATGCTTTCAAGGAATCTAACACCTCTTCACGCTTGATCAAAAGAAATTTCCCCTACGAATTACCAGCTCAGAAAGTTGACCCATTTGAAATTCCATATGACTTCTTTGATGGAATCAACGAGATGCAGACCATATCACAATTTATGTCAAAGAAATTCTACGGTTTTTCAAAACTGATGGTACAAGAACTTTTGAGCAGAGCACAGTTGCCAGACAAAGTTCTTGCAGAACTGAATCTTCAAGAGAAAAACAAACTCAAGCACGGGTTTTTCTCAATCATCAGTGATTTTGAAAAACCATACACTTACGTGTACAAGGTTGGGGAAACTTTCACAGTGAGTGCATTGCCACTCAAACACGTTTTGGCAGAACCAAAGAGATTTGAAAGTCCATCACAGGCAATTGAGCACGCCTACAGCCTCATGTTTTCACGTCATGCTTTAAAGCAAATGCAGTTGGAACTTTTGAAAAACGTTCGTGAACGCACGAAGAAAGAAAAAAGAACACTTGATCTACTGGAAGAAGAACTATCTGAATGTTCAAAGACAGACAGCTTTCTTCGCTATGGAGAGCTTCTTAAGTATGCATCTATGGAGAACCGTTCAGGAAATCTTGCGAATGTATTGGACTACGAATCTGGACAAGTAGTGTCTGTTCCCTTAGTCGAAGGCAAGGACATCAAAGAGAGTTCACAACATTATTTTGGCTTGTACAAGAAGCTGAAAGAAAAGGGTCGAGTTTTACAAACGAGAGTCGAAAGTTCACGACAGTTTCTCTCCTATCTTGAACAGCTCACACACACAATAGAATCTGCACAAGATCTTGATACAATCGCCGAGATCAAAGAGGAAATGATTCAGCAGGGTTTGATAAAAGCAAAAAGGCATCAACTACCAAAAGAGAGCGATTTCAAGAGAATAGAGTACGAAGGCTTCAAGATTCTCATCGGTAAGAACAACAGGCAGAATGAAAGACTCGTTAGGGAATCAAACGATAAAGATCTATGGCTACACGTGCATGAGTCTCCCGGAGCCCACGTTGTTGTGAAAGCAGAAGGCAAGAATGTGCCACGCAAAGTTCTTGAGTACGCTGCTGCACTTGCCGCATATCACTCCAAAGCTCGCTTTTCATCGAAGGTGCCCGTAGATTACACTCTCATTAAGTACGTTCACAAACCCAAGGGTTCTCCACCAGGTCTGGTGGTCTACACAAACTACGAAACGATCTTCGCAAATCCACAACTCGTAGATTCACTCGAACAGCAAAGATCGTAGACTAATATCTTTTAATCGGTTTCCTCAGATCGGCAGAGCGATGATCACAGATCTTTATCTCCGCATTCTTTTGCATTCCGTCTAACTCTTCACACAGTGTACAGCATTAGAACAAGGACTCTTTGTCCATCGCCTTTCGTCTGACTTCAATATTTGTATTTCTCTCTTGACAATTTATAAAGTACATCCTAAAATATTTTTACCAAGCAAAGGAGGTATCAAAATGTTTAATGCTTTAATGGCAAATTTTGCAAAATTTTGGTTGGAATTTAAAAGGTACTACTTCAACACGATCTCGGGAGTTGCGACTTTCTTGATCTTTTTCTACTTCATGTTTTTCGGTGTCAAAGCGATTGGAGGGGCGAATATCTCTTCAGGTGATACCCTTGAAGGCTTGATCGTCGGTTATTTCATGTGGACGATGTTCATCTTCTCTTTTCAAGGTGTTGCTTGGGGCATCATAGACGAAGCGCAACGCGGCACACTCGAACAGGTTTTCATGTCGCCAATCGCCTTTGAATATCAGATGCTTTTCAGAATGGTTAGTGATTTTGTCTTCAACGTTTTGCTTGCAGTTCCCTTGATGTACTTTGCGGCATTCACAACCAAGAAGCAACTCAACTTCGATTTGATAACTTTGATCTATCTGCTGGTTGTCGGCACTATCTCGGCTTTGGGTGTTGGCATGGTTTTGGGTGGCATAGCTTTAGTTTTCAAAAGAATCTCTTCTTTCATACAGATTGTCACAATTGGCTCGCTTGCCTTCACGATGTTTGACAGTTCCCAACTGTGGTACAGACTCTTGCCCATGTCTCAAGCAGCACAGATGATGAAGAAAATGGCAACGGCCGGCACGAGATTTTATCAATTTTCCCTTTCAGATCACTTACTTTTGTGGCTTGCTGCGGTACTGTATCTCTTCGTAGGTATTTTAGTCTTTCGAATCTTTGAAAGACACGCAATGACGGCAGGTACACTCTCTCAGTACTGAGGTGATCGCCATGATAACGGTGAAAGATTTGGTAAAAAGCTATCCGAAACGAGGTTCTACAGAAAGACTGAAGGCTGTTGATGACATCTCTTTTGAAGTGAGAGCAGGTGAAATCTTCGCATTGCTTGGACCGAATGGCGCTGGCAAAACAACTACTATCAAATCGGTCTGCGGCTTGATAGTACCTGATAGTGGTGACATAAAAATCAGAGGATACGATGTACTCAAAGAAAGGAAAAAGGCTCTCGAGCAGATCAGTGCGGTATTGGAAGGTAACAGAAATCTCTACTGGAGAATGACACCTATTGAAAATATGAAGTACTTCTGCGGCATCAGGGGAAAGATGCTCAGAAAGGCTGAGGCGCTTGAAATACTGGAAACATTGGGCCTTTATGAAAAGAAAGACGAACTTGTCCACAAACTGTCGCGTGGTATGCAGCAGAAAGCGGCAATAGCAGTCTGTCTTGCGGCTGGAACAGATATTCTGCTCTTAGACGAGCCAACTTTGGGTTTGGATGTGAACTCCGCCGTTGAATTTCGCAGTTTGCTCAAAAATCTTCAAGTACAAGGCAAGACCATCTTGCTTTCGACACACGACATGGGTTTGGTCGAAGCTGTGGCTGACAGAGTTGCCATAATGAACAACGCAAAGATCGTCGTTTGTGAGGAAAAGAGAAAGCTCATAGATCTTTTCACCGCTCGTGGCTACAAAATAAAGATTGTGGCTGATGGTCTGACTGAAGAAAAACTCACAAAACTTGGCTTTTCTGAATGGAACAAAGACGGGAATGCCATAGAGCTTCACATCAATCTATCGTCTTCTAAAGAACTCTATGAGATCATGGAAAGGTTCAAGGTAAACCAGATCGAAGTTGAGAGTATAGAGAAAGAACT
>JBBFME010000115.1:0-6611 GCA_037478695.1 Pseudothermotoga sp. | reverse complement strand
TTCAAATGAGATTGCATTGTCAAGTGCAAATGGTCCGTCGATAATGCAGTTCTTTATCTGGCCTCTGTCGTTCATCTTGCTCAGTACCGCTGCATCGATGGTGGCAGGCATCTTCGTGCTTGGTACTTCCACTGCACCTATTATCGCAACCTTAGGTTTTTCAACGCCAAGTTGTTTCATGATTCTCACACTTGCGTTTATCATGTCTATCTTCTGTTCGAAGGTTGGAGCGATTATCATGCCGGCATCACTTATGGCAAGTAGTTTATGATATGAAGGTATATCGAAGACGCTGACCATAGTGATCGTCGAACCAGTTCTCAAACCATACTCTTCTTGAAGGACTATCTTCATCAAATCTCCAGTTCTAACAGAGCCTTTCATCAGTATATCGCCGTCTCTTGAAGCAATTTCAACGGCTTTCACAGCAGCCTTTTCTTTTTCAACATCGACGATTTGACAGCCTGCTAAGTCAATCTTTATCTGCTCAGAAATCTTTGTTATCTCTTTTTCTGGACCGACCAAAATCGGCGAGATGAGTTCGTACTGCATTGCCGAAGCCACAGCACTCAGAACAACATCATCGTCTGCTGCCGCGACGATCAATCTCTTTTTTCTGCCTTTTGCCCTTTCGATCAAAGAACTCAGCCTACTCACTTTGCACCACCCCAGATTTTGAGATCTTCTTCTTTTCTCAAAACCCTCAGTGCACCCAGCGCAAGTGCCTCCATTTCATGTTCACCGGCCACGACGAAGATTGGTGCAAATCTGTACACGTACGCTTTTATTCTGTCGATGAATTCCTTGCTGTGAGCCATTCCACCGGTGAGCACTATTGCATCAACTGAACCGCACAATATTGCACACATACCCCCAATTTCCTTTGCAATTTGGTAAGCCATCGCTTCAACTATTAAATTTGCCTTCTTATCTGTCTGTGCCATTTTAAGAGCTTCTCTCAGATCGTTGGTTCCAAGATAGGCAATTAGCCCACCTTTTCCAATGAACTTTTTCTTGAGTTCTTCCTTAGTGTATTTGCCGGAAAAACACATTCTTGCGACATCGCCTACTGGTAGTTCACCAGTTCTCTCTGGGCTGAAAGGTCCTTCGTCGTTCGCGTTGTTGACGTCTATGATCCTGCCCTTTCTCACTGCTGCCACAGAGATACCGCCACCAAGATGAACTGCAACTAAGTTCAGTTCTTCGTAACTCTTGTTCAGTTCAGAGGCAATCTTTCTACACACTGCCTTTATGTTCAAGGCGTGCAACAAACTTCTTCTTTCTATCTCGGGTATGCCAGAGAATCGTGCCTCTGGTATCATTTCATCCACTGAAACTGGATCTGTTATGTAGACAGGAATCGTTCCGTTGGCAAGCTCAAAACCAATGACTGCCGCAAGGTTTGAAACGTGTTTAACTGGCGATAGATCTTTCAAGTAATGAACCATCTTCTCATCGACGAGATATGTTCCACTCTCAACCGGAGGAAGTATGCCTCCTCTTGCCGCTATTGCGTGAAAGTCTGTAGTTTTATAGCCGCTCTTCTCGATTGCATCGACTACGTTCTTCTTTCTAAAGTCCAGTTGATCCATCAGCTCTGGATACTTCTCCAAATCCGAAGCTCTATGTTCAACTTTTTCTGAGAAGACACATCTTTCGTCTTCATATACGGCTATTTTCGTTGAAGTTGAGCCAGGATTTATCACCAAGATCCTGTACACACCATTACAACCCCTTTGAAGCTCTGTACTTCTCAAAGGCGTCTCTAAGTCTTTCGATTCCTTCATAGATCTTTTCTATAGGTGGCAAACAGAACGACATTCTCATCGAAGAAGAGGGCTGGTCATTCGGTCTGAAGGCTTCACCTGGTATGTAAAAGACCTTGTTCTTCTCGGCAAATTCGAACATTTCCATCGTGTTGTAGATTTCCGGCAATGTGAACCAGATGAACAGTCCCCCATCGGGATTTGTCCATTTAGCACCTTCTATATCACCAAAGTTCTTTTCTAATGCCTTTATCATTGCCTCCTTCTTCTGTCTGTACAGATCAATAGAAGGTCTTATCTGTTGCATTATGTCGTACCTTTCAAGGTATCTTGCAGCCAATCTCATGGTCAGAGAAGGACTACAAAGATCTGTTCCTTGCTTTGCAAGCACCAACTTTCGAATTATCGGTTTGTCTGCGACTATGATTCCAATTCTCAATCCCGGACACAAGATCTTGCTGAAGGTGTTCAGAAGTATTACCCTCTCGATGCCTCCGAGTTTCATTATCGATGGTAGATGTTCGCCTTCGAATCTCAAAACACCATACGGATCGTCTTCAACGATCATGAGATCATATCTTTCGGCTATTTCAAGGAGAGTTTTTCTTTTTTCGACACTGGTTGTTATACCTGAAGGGTTTTGAAAGTTTGAAACGATGTATATGAATTTCAGATTTCTTATCTGACCAGACTCTTCAAGTTCTTCTATTTTCTGCTGAACCATCTGTATATCTGGTCCATCTTCTTCGAAATTGACCACGACAAACTGTGGTTCTCTCATTCGATATGCACTCAGAGCCCCGAGATACTCCGGATCACCAACCATCACATAGTCGCCTGGGTCGATCAAGACCTTTCCAACCAATTCAAGTGCCTGCTGCGATCCAACTGTTATCAAAATGTTTTCAGCAGACAAGCCGTCCAATCCGTAGATCCTCTTGAGCAAGAGGAGTATCTGTTTTACCAACTCCGGGTCACCTTCAGTGACAGAGTACTGAAGTGTGTATCGATATTCTTTTTCGATTATTTCTGCCGCAATTTGTGAAAGTTCTTCTCTTGGAAAGGTATCAGGATCTGGGGTACCACCGCCAAAGGAAATCGCACCGGGTACATTTGCATACTTGAGGAGTTCTCTGATCATAGATGATTTGAGTCTTCCAGCCAACTTTGAAAAGTGATACTGCTTCCCGTTCACAAGATCACCCCATCATGTGTATATCAAAGTCGTGCCAAGACGCTTCGGAACACAAGAGCTTCTCAAATAAAGGCATTTCACGTTTTGCAAATTATTGCATACTGCAAAAAGTTGCATGCAATATTTTGCTCAGAACAATTCTTCTGTTAGAGACATCGAGCATGCTAAACTAAGGTTGAAAAGTAAACCGGGGAGGTGTTCACATGTTGTTGAAGAAAAATTACATCATGGCTCCTGGACCAACACCAGTACCAATCGATGTTTTGCTCGCAGGCGCAAAAGAGACGATTCATCATCGAACACCGCAGTTTCTTGACATCATAGAAAAAACTCTCGATGAGGCAAGATATCTCTTTCAGACTTCGAACAGAGTATATGTTTTCGTCTCATCGGGCACCGGTGCTATGGAGGCTGCTGTCACCAATCTTGTGAATCCAGGAGAAAAGGCAATTGTGGTCGTTTCAGGTAAGTTTGGAGAGAGATGGAAGGAGATCTGTCAGGCTTTCGGCATCGAAGTAGTCGAAATTGCTTTGGAATGGGGGCAAGCTGTTACTCCAGAGCAAATAGAAAACGTCATGAAGGCACATCCAGATGCAAAGGTGATCTTTACAACTCACAGCGAGACGTCAACGGGAACAGTTATCGATCTGAAGGCAATAGCAGAACTCACCAGAAACACCGATCGCGTTCTTGTCACCGACGAAGTGAGCGGTTTGCTTGCTGAACCGCTGAAGATGGACGAATGGGGCGTTGATGTAGTTGTAAGCGGATCACAAAAGGGTATTATGATGCCACCAGGATTAGGTTTCATAACTTTGAGTAAAAAAGCTTGGGAGTTGGTCAAGGAAAACAAATGTCCAAAGTACTATTACGATCTGAGGTATTACGATGAGAACTACCCAGACAACCCCTGGACACCTGCAGTCAACATGATATACATGCTCAATCAGAGTGTGAAGATGCTCAAAGAAGAAGGTATAGAAAACGTGTGGAACAGGCACAGAGTTCTTGGAGAAGCCACAAGAAATGCTGTAAAGGCACTCGGACTGGAGTTGTTCTCGAAGAGACCTGGAAATGTCTGCACGGCGGTAAATGTACCGACAGGAATAGATGGTAAGAAGATCACAAAGATCATGCGAGACAAGTACGGTGTAACAATCGCAGGTGGTCAGGGACATATTTCAAACAAGATTTTCAGAATAGCACATCTTGGATATGTCTCTCTCTTCGACACGATAACGGCAATTTCTGCCTTGGAGTTCACTCTACACGAGCTCGGTTATCCTGTGAAGTTTGGCGAAGGTGTGAAAGCGGCGATGGAAACCTTCAATCGTGAGGGGGTTGCCGGATGATAAGGGTTCATGTGAACGATCCACTGGATCAAGATGCCTTTAATCTTTTGAAGTCGAAAAATCAGCTTGATCTTTCCAGTGAGCATCTTGAGAAGGACAAATTGATGAACTTAATGCCACAATTAGAAGTTCTCATAGTCAGGAGTGCAACGAAGGTCACAAGAGATCTGATTGAAAAGGGAACTAAGTTAAAGATCATTGGGCGCGCAGGTGTTGGGCTTGACAACATAGATGTCAAAGCAGCAGAAGAAAAAGGTATAAAGGTTTTGAACACACCAGGTGCGAGCGCAATCTCTGTTGCAGAGCTCACATTTGGTCTAATGCTCAGTGCAGCAAGGCACATCGCAAGAGGAACGATCGATTTAAAAAACGGTCTTTGGTCAAAGAAAGAGCTCGAGGGCTTTGAACTGTTCGGAAAAACACTTGGCGTAATAGGTCTCGGTATGATAGGCAGAGAGGTGGCAAAAAGAGCCATCGCCTTTGGCATGACTGTGGTAGCCTATGACCCGTTAGTCTCGAGTTTCGAAGGTGTGAAGATGGTAAACCTCGATGAATTGTACGCTGTTTCTGATTTCATAACTTTGCACGTGCCACTAACAGAAAAGACAAAACACATGATAAACGCACAGACCATCGCAAAGATGAAAAATGGTGTGATCATCGTGAATGCATCGCGTGGAGGAGTTATAGACGAAGAGGCTCTGTACAACGCACTCATGAGCAAGAAAGTAGCAGCGGCAGCCTTTGATGTCTTTGAGGTTGAACCACCCTTTGATGACCTGAGAAAGAAACTCTTACAACTTCCCAACGTAGTTGCCACACCTCACATAGGAGCCTCGACCTTTGAGGCACAGCAAAGAGTTGGCAAAGAACTCGTGGAAAGAATCTTCAAAGAACTTGGAATTTAAAAAGGCGGCTCTGAGCCGCCTTTTTTCTAAACAGCGACGATGCGCTGCGCTTTAATCACTGCTTGGCTGATGCCATCTTCGAGTTTTAAGATCAAGTCAGAAGAATCGATTATCTGTGGTGTGATCTGACAGAACGCAGAAATGGCTTCTGGGAAGTGTGCAAGTTTGGGTAATTTTATCCTTTGGATGTGTCTGAGCAATCTGCTCAAGAAAACCTTGGCTCCGTCAGCAGGTGTGTAAGGTAAAATGACTATCAAGGTGTTCTTGTCGTACAAGAGCACTTTGTCTGAAGCTCTCGTCAGTTTAACAGCGTCACTGTAAAGGGCTCTGATCGCATACTCATTTTCTTCGGAAAGCCTTATCATAGCGATAGAGAGTGGTATGTTGTACCTCTGAGATCTGTATATCTCTTCGTCGAGAAAACTTTCTACACTACAATGGGTGAGTGCGTAGCAATGAAGGAGTCTAAACTTCATCAAATAGTAATCAAGTGATTGTCCTGGAAGCATTACATCGATGATTTGATTCAAATCCTGTGGAACGACATCACTCACGAGTACAGAATCGATTAGAGGATGTGCCTTCTCGCCTACAAAGATATCCGCATCTCTTTCATCGGCAACTGCTAAACCACAGCACATACCAACAGCCTGCAAAACCCTTTCCTTGGTTTGCCTGTCGGAGAGATCAACATACACTCGCATACTTCACGCCCACCATTCTGATAAAGTATTGGTGAATCCTTAAATCTTCTCCCAGCTCTGGATGGAACGAACCGGCGAGTAAGTTATTCTGTTGTACGAGAACAGGTGATCCATCATAAGTTGCGAGTATTTGCACATTCTTACCACATTCAACGATCTTCGGAGCTCGGATGAATATCGCCTTGAAGGTTCCACCAATTGCCGGGATCTCCAAAGCTGCCTCAAAACTTTCGACCTGTCTTCCATAAGCGTTTCTTTCGACTGTGATGTCCATCAAGTTGAAAGAGTATTGAGTTGGGTAGTTCGCTATCTTCTTCGCCAGCAAGATCATTCCTGCACATGTGCCATAAACAGGCATACCCTCTGAAACTCTCTTCTTCAGTTCGTCGGCGATGCCAGTCATTCGCGCAAGTCTTCCAATCGTTGTAGATTCCCCGCCGGGTATTATCAAGCCTTTGACTTTTTTCAGATCTTCTACGGTTTTGACCACGATCGCTTCGACTTGGAGTTTCTGCAAAGCCCAGAGGTGCTCTCTGAAGTCTCCTTGCAATCCTAAGACTCCAATGATCAATTTTACCATCCTCTCTCCTGCATTCGAACTTCCAATTCTTCGACCTCAAGACCTGGCATGGGTTCGCCTATGTCTTCAGAAACTTTTAGCAGCATCTCTGGATCATTCCAGTACG
>JBBFME010000114.1:0-6696 GCA_037478695.1 Pseudothermotoga sp. | reverse complement strand
TGTGAGACAACAAGCAGATTCAAGTCAGAATGTGAGTGGTTCTTCTGAAGAACTTTCATCTATTGCAGAAAGTTTGGTAGAACAAGTGAGAAGATTTAAGATGTAAATCAAGGAGGGCTGCACAGCCCTCCTTTATCTGTATAAGGTAGGAAAAAGCGAGCTGATAGTGAATTCTGTAGAGTTTGAGTCCTCAGTATATTTTCAAGAGTCGACATCGGCGAAATTGTATTCTTCAGCCAGTTGAATTGTCTGTGTAACATGCAGATTGGAACTATCGCAAAATGAATAGATTTTCCAAGAAATTGCTCGATACTGAGAGCAATTTGAAGATTTCAGTCGTTATATGTTCTTTCCCGCCATTCTTTAGAAATAAGTTCTCGTGGTAGCCTTTTATGATTTTTGACAAACAGTAATAGTTGTTATATGTTAGTTGCAGGATGCAAGCAACCAAAGAGGTGATCTTTTTGAATCAACTACAACACACACTTCTCAGAACCATCTATCAAGAAAAGCAAACCACAGCCAAACAATTGAGTTCCCGTCTGTTGGTAGACGAATCGACTATTTCAAGACATCTGAGATCACTCTTGCAACTCCACATTATAGAAGTGGTTGATTTGCTGCCAGCAGGAAGTTTTGGTGGTAGACAGAGCCGTGTTCTTTCGATCAATTCTCAGTATCTCAAAGTCCTTGGGGTTTCAATAGAGGAAGGAGAGTTGTGTTTGGTAAGCTCAGATTTTTCCGCCAACGCACTTTCTTGCAAGCAAGAAACCATTAGAATCACTTCAAAGAATTTTGGAACGGTTTTGTCGCAGATTGTTTCTGACTACAGAGATAGTATCGATGTACTCGCCTTAGCCACGCCTGGGTTGGTCTCTTCTTTAGAGGGCAAGATCGTGTACTCTCAGGCACTTGGAATAGAGAATCTTCTTCTCGATGATCTTTTCAAGCACCTCGATATACCCTACATAGTCATGAACGACGCAAATGCTGCTGCAGCCGCATATTTTTCAAAGGCGAAGAATTTGGTTTATTTCCTGCTCAGTATACCTTTTGAGCTTTCAAAGCCCATTGGACTTGGCGCTGGAATAATTTTGAATGGGAGGATCTACGAAGGCAGTAACAACTCGGCTGGCGAATTGGGTGAAGGAGTACCTTTGTTCGAAGGTTCAGAGATGACCTTAGAACAGCTACTCAGTAACAAGAGTTTGTTCAAACAGATCGATCTCAAGGAATTCTTGAACCACATTTGCTCAAAAATCTCAACGGCGGTGAATTTGATAGATCCCGAACTGATAGTCTTAGGCGGTGACTTCTGCGTATTTGAAGAACAGCTTCTGAAAGAGATTGTACAGAGTGTAGAGAGGCAGGTTACGGTGAGAAAGGTCAAGGCGCTCGACTGGCAATTCGACAGAGATGGTTCAAAGACGATAGCCATCGGCGCTGTTCACGGTTTTCTCAACAGATTTTTCGAAGATCTTGATTTTGCAAATAAAGTCGTTGCAAAAAAGGAGGAGAGATTGAGATGAAGAACTTTGAGAAGATCTTTTTTTGTGGAATTTCGAAGGTTGAAGATTTGGAGGTTGTTGAAAGATACAACGTCGGTGGGATACTCCTTCATTCTCCAATTTTCAGAGACCCATCAGATTTTCTCCACGTGATAAATCGTTTAGAAGGAAAGCGAATCTTATTGTGTACTGATCATGAAGGAGGGCAGATAGAGATCATACCGTATATCTTTCCCAGTCCTGGAAATCTGTTGCTGGGAAAGACTGATGAAAAGACAGTTAATCGTTATTGCACTTTCGCTGGAAAGATCATGAAAACGCTTGGCTTGAACATGGTTTTTGCACCAGTTTTAGACCTATATTGTGCGACATCGAACTCCGTTATTGGTTATCGAAGTTATGGTAGTGATTCCTCTGTTGTTGCAAAGATGGGCTTGGCTGCCATCGAGGGTTATCGAATATCTGGCATAGCATCATGTGCAAAACATTTTCCAGGCCACGGCAGAGCCACTCAAGATAGCCATGAAGAGCTCGCAATAGTGGATGTTGATTATGAAACTCTGAAAGAAGATCTCTATCCATTCGAAGTTGCGATCAAAAATCACGTTGAATCTATCATGTTGGCTCATGTCATCTATCCAGCTTTGGATGATAAACCTGCGTCGATCTCTACAAGAATTATCAAAAACTTGCTCAGAGAAGAGCTGAAATACGACGGACTGATTATAAGTGATGCGGTCGAGATGAAGGCACTGTCGAAGATCTGTTCTCCGTCTGAAGTTATTGAAAAGTTCATCAACGCCGGTGGAGATATGTTGATCCTCTCGAGTCCAAGTAGTCTTCAACTCTATGCTCAAGAACTGAATAGACTCCTGCAAGAAGGCAGATTAGATCTCAAACAGTTGAACCGCGCCGTTGACAGAGTAGAGTCTCTCGCGAAACCTATAGAGAGCGATATCGAATTTCTCCACGACTCGATAGACAGTTCCGTGGAGTTTCATATAAGCAACTTAACTGCCAAAGAGATAGTATTCATTCTTCCAAAATCTGTTTGCTTCAGCCAGGCAGATGTTTCTCATAGATATCTGCCTCTGATCAAAGAACAAGTCCAAAGGCTCTTAGGCGCTCGCGTCGTTGAGTTCGACGATCTTGAAAGATACAGAGGTTCTTTGCTCGTAGATTTCATAATCGATTTGTCCACCGATGAAATCAACACGCATCGAGAACTTTCAAAGGACTTCAACGTCATCTATTTGCTGACGAGAAATGCTTCACTCAAAAAATATTTCGAAGATTTGAATCACATCGTCACTTATTCATTGTCTCCCTTGGTGACTGGAATGGTCTTCAGAAAGCTTTCAAAACTTCTTACAGGGGGTGAGTTGCGTGGTTAAGAGGCTTTTCGTGATCGTTCTGGTATTCTTGGCAATTGTCAGTCTTGGCAAAACTAAGATCGTTTTCTGGCAGTTCATGATGGACGATGCCATCGCAAAGGAAGTCCTCGAAGGTTTTTCAAAGGAGTATCCAGATATCGAGATCGAACTCGTACAACTGTCTTGGTCAACCGGTTTTGACAAAATCGTCACGGCGATCGCGGCCAATGCACCACTCGACGTTGTCGAGCTTGGTAACACTTGGGTTGCAAACTTTGCTGCACAAGGAGCCATTTTGCCACTTTCAGAGCAAGATCTCGCAAAGTACAAGTCTTTCCCAGGAATGAATTCAGCGGAATATTTCGGCAAGTATTACGGTTATCCGTGGTTGCTCGGCACACGTGCAATGTTCTACAACGTCGATCTGATGAAAAAGGCCGGACTTGATCCAAACAATCCTCCCGAAACATGGTCTCAACTGCTTGAGGCTGCAAAGAAGGTCTCGCAAGTGCCTGGTGCATATGGCATAGGTTTACCAGCTGGTGAAGTCTACAGCCCATGGCAAGAGTGGTTTTTGCTGGCCGTGTGGGGTAACAACGGTGATGTGGTGTCAAAAGATCTCAAGAAAGCCACACTCAACACACCAGAGGTTAGGGAGACTGCAATTTTCTATCAAGAGCTTTCGAAGTACTCGATGAAGAGCAAACAAAAAGATCTCGGTGAAGCCTTTGGCCAAGGTAAATTGGGCTTTCTTGTCAGTGGAGCTTGGTCCATAGGCAGTCTGGCCCAGTCTTACCCAAATCTGAACTTCGGTGTTTGCTTCATACCAAAACCAGATAAAGCCGATGGAGTACATGCATCCTTCCTTGGCGGTGAAATATTGGCAATTCCGAGGCAGTGCAAGAACATCGATGCAGCGAAGAAACTCATAGAGTATCTGATGAGACCAGAAGTTGCGATGATTATTACCAAACACTATCCTGGTGTTTATCCGGCAGATCCAAAGGCTGCTTTTGATCCATGGTTTGAAGATAATCCATTACACCTGATTTTCTTTGAACAACTCAAAACAGCCTATCCAGTGCCACCAACACCTGCTTGGCCAAAGATCGAAGATATTCTCACAAACGTCGTAGACGACTTGATTGTCAGTTACAAACCAGTCGATGAAGTCTTGCAGCGTTACAACTCAGAGATTCAAAGAGTACTTGATGAGGTCAAATGAGAAAGCGGGGACGCTTCAGCGTCCCCTTCATAGAGACAAAAAAGAAAGTCGCTTTGTATAGAGATTATACAGGAGGAGAAAAAGATTGAAAAGAACCAAAGTTTCCACAGTTTTTCTTTTTCTACTGCCTTGGCTTGTGAGTTTTGCTGTGTTCACTGCATATCCGTTGATCTTTTCAATATTCGTGAGTTTCACAGATTACTCTGGCTTGAACCCAAAGATGACTCTTGTTGGAATGAAAAACTACCTCAGGGCTTTTTCAGATCCAGTTTTTCTGAAAGCCCTTACCAACACCTTTATTTTCGTGCTCATCACAGTACCAGCAACGACTGTTATATCTCTTTTTCTAGGACTGCTTTTGACGAGCGGTATAAAACTAAAAAGACTCTTTCAAGCAGGCTTTTTCCTACCATCTGTGATTTCAATGGTCGTCATTTCTATGATTTGGTTGTACATTTACAGTGCTACAGGTCCTTTGAATCTTTTGCTCAACTCGATAGGCATAAGAATACCGATGCAAAGTTGGCTTTCTTCTGCTAAAACAGCCTTTGGCTCCATCATGGTCATGGATATATGGTCTGCAGTTGGCTACTACACAGTTCTGTTTGTCGCTGGTTTGCAGAGTATACCCATACAACTCTACGAAGCAGCCAAGATAGATGGTGCGACAAAATGGCAGACGATCAAGGGTATCACCTTACCTCTGCTGAAGCCTACTGTTTTGTTCGTGATTTCGATAAACTCAATTAGGTCCTTTCAGATTTTCACAGAGATCTTCACTTTGACAGGAGGCGGTCCTGCCAATTCTACTCAGACAATCGTCCATTATCTCTACGACACTTCTTTTAGAAAATTCGAGATGGGATATGGCTCGGCGATGGCTTATATTCTGTTCGTCATTATTTTAGTAATCACACTTCTGCAGAGAAAGGTGCTAAAGGGTGAGCAGCTGTGAAGAGTTTCGTCTATACGTTGCTGTTCATCTTTCTTGTGATATCTCTGCTACCACCATTTTTGATGATCTTCACCTCTTTTGTACCAGAAGGCGATTTGTTCAACAGAACTATTCAGAAAGCTTTGGCTGACTTCGAAGCCCCAAGGGTTGTTCTACTCAACAAGATAAGACCACTGAAGACATCTCTCAACATCATTCAAGAGGGAAACAATTCTTTTGCAAAGATAGAACAAAGCAGTGATTTTGTTGGCTTGGGTTTCTCTCTTGGTTCATCTGATATAAATATGCTCAAATTTGTCAGTTTCAAGATTAAGAACGCACAACCAGTTTCTGTGAGAATTGGTTTTAAAGACATTAAGGAAAGAGTTGAGTATTTCTACGAGCAACAGATTCCAGCCAACCAAGAATGGTCGACTCAAAAGATACCAGTGAACCCAAACACTCTATCGCTCGATACAGTTCATATTTCTCAGTTGAGAATAGAGTTCAAAGCTCTCTCAGATATCTACATAGACGATGTGTCTTTTGTGAACAATTTTCCGACTTTGTACAACTTCATCAAAGTGCTCGGCTCAGACAACTTTGGTAGATATCTGATCAACAGCGCTATCGTCTCTGTCTCAGTGGTCGTTGGGAACATTTTTTTCTGCACGCTCGTTGGTTATTGTTTCGCCAGAAAGAACTTTCGATTTAAAGAAACCCTCTTTGCCTTGATATTGGGTACTATGATGATTCCACCGCAGGTGACAATTATCCCTGTTTTCATCCTGATGAAAAACCTCAATTTGATAGACACCTACTGGGCGTTGATACTACCGAATCTTGTTTCGCCCTTTGGAATCTTTCTCATGCGCCAATATATCGAACAACTGCCTTTCGAACTCGACCAAGCAGCCTATGCCGATGGTGCTAATGACTTTCAGATCTTTTGGCATGTTATTCTCCCTCTGTGCAAACCATCGATCGCAGTTTTGGGTATAAACACCTTTGTCCTCACGTGGAATGATTTGTTCTATCCACTCATTCTCACGACTTCACGAGAGATGAGAACTGTACAGATAGGTCTCGCACTGTACCAAAAACTGAATGTTTTCACCTGGCCCACATTGATGGCAGCCTCCACTTTGACAGGGTTGCCCATAATAATAGTCTTTTTGATTTTTGAGAAGAAGATCATCTCTGGCATCATCGAAGGCGCAGTAAAGGGCTAAACAAATTCAGATACGTTTTCCAAAGGTTGTCGATCCCGAGCCGAGAGTTCTGCGCTCTGGTGTTTTTCAGAAAGCCCTGAAAGATCGCCTGTGGGCCGTGCAATGGCCAAAATAGTTATCACCGTGTGTTCTTCCAATGCTGGGAAAATCTTTTTCACAACGAGCGGATCAAAACCGGCAACAGGGTGTGCCACTAAGCCCATCTGAGTGGCTTGTAATTGTAAGAACGCTACAGCTTGGCCAAGATCGATGAGAAAGTAATCTCTACTGTCTGAGAGTTGACAATCAAGATCTTTCTTCGAATGAACGATTATCAGAGCGGGGGCTTTTTTCATCCAGTAATTTCCACCAGAAAGAGCTTCGTGGAGCTTTTGAAGCATATCTCTTGATCTCACCACTACAAATCTCCAAGGCTGTTTGTTGG
>JBBFME010000113.1:0-6712 GCA_037478695.1 Pseudothermotoga sp. | reverse complement strand
GGTTTTTGGTTCTCAATAATCTTGGCTATCGTGATCTGTGCCGGTGTAGGCTTTGTCTATGGTTGGCTACTTGAAAGAGTTCGTGGTCAAGAGATGATGGTCGGCACCTACATGGGTTATTCAATAGTGGCTTTCATGTCCATAATGTGGCTTTTGTTGCCTTTTTCCAATCCTGATATGGTCTGGGCAATTGGTGGCAGGGGCTTGAGATACACGCTCACTCTTCAAAACTACTTCGGGCATGTTCTAAACAACTTTCTCAAATTCAAGATTGGAGGTTTTGAAGTACCGACTGGGTTGTTACTTTTCTTTGCTGGTGCATGCTTTTTTGTGTATCTGTTCTTCAAGACCAGAATAGGTCTTGCGATTGATTTAGTAGGGCAAAACGAGCGTTATGCGATAAGTTCAGGTGTGAATACCAAGAGAGCCAGGCTTATTGCAGTGATACTGTCTACAATAATCGGTGGAGTCGGCATCATAGTGTATGCACAAAGCTATGGTTTTTTGCAGCTCTATCAAGCTCCGTTGTTTATGACCTTCCCGGCTGTAGCTTCCATTCTGATAGGTGGTGCTTCCATAAGAAGGGCTTCGATAATGAATGTTGTTATCGGTACAGTTGCCTTTCAGACACTGCTGACGATCGCCTTGCCTGTACTGAGCCAGGTAACGAGAGGAGATATAACCGAAGTCATGAGGCTGATAGTGAGTAATGGAATGATTCTCTACGCACTCACGAGAGCTCCAAAGGAGGCGAGCTGAGATGGAAAAACTGAAAAAGATTCTTCTTTCAAATATGGTTCCCATAGTGTTTTTGGTTCTGTCCATCTCAGCGGTGTTGGTTGCCGGAATACCTCCTCTGTTCTTGGTGAGTGAGGTCGTGCGGAGACTCAGTCGCAATACTTTTTTGGTACTTTCTCTTCTCATACCAGTGGTTGCTGGAATGGGTTTGAATTTCGGTATCGTTCTTGGGGCAATGGCAGGACAAGCAGCGATGTTTTTCGTCGTCGATTGGAAGATAAAGGGTGTACCCGGTATTGTGGTTTCAATCATTCTTGGATCGGCTATTGCTTTAGTCTTAGGATGGATTGCAGGTCTCATTTTGAACAGAGCGAAGGGTAGAGAGATGATCACTTCGATGATCCTCGGTTTTTTTGCAAACGGTGTTTATCAACTCATCTTCCTGTTTTTTGTCGGTTCGATAATTCCCTTCAAAACGAAACAATTCCTACTTCCAGACGGTGTTGGGTTGAGGAATACCGTTGATCTTTACGGAACGATCGCATCGGCTTTGAACAAACCATGGACAATTCAGATAGGAACTGTGAGAGTATTTGTAATACCAATACTCATAACAGTTGCCCTGTGCTTTTTCATCTACTTTTTGTTCAAGACAAAGCTTGGACAAGACATCAGAGCCGTTGGACAAGACATGCACATAGCCGAGGTAGCGGGAATCAACGTGAATAAGATCAGAATAACAGCAGTGATCATGTCAACAGTCTTGGCCACGATTGGCCAGATCATATACCTTCAAGATATCAGTACGATAAACACTTACAACAGTCATGAACAGGTTGGACTATTTTCGATAGCTGCACTGCTTGTTGGAGGTGCATCCACGAGAAGGGCATCGATATGGAATGCAATAATCGGCGTCTTGTTGTTCCATACACTGTTTGTTGTTGCGCCGAGTGCAGGAAACAAATTGTTTGGACAGCCACAAGTTGGAGAGTTTTTCAGAGAATTTCTCGCTTATGCCGTCATAGCCTTTGCCCTTGCCATGCATGGGTGGAGTGCAAGAAAACAGAAACATTAAAGAGGGTCGCGAGAGACCCTCTTATTTTTCTTCCTTCATACTGAAACCTTCCATGAAAGTTCTCTGAAAGATGAGGAGCATGATCAGAGGAGGCAACATAGCCATTATTGTTCCAGCCATTATTATATTCCAATCTGCCGCCTGAGCTTCCGAAGCCAAAAGTATTTTTATACCTATCTGAACAACTCTCATTTCCTTTGTCGTGGTTATCACCAACGGCCAGAGATATTCATTCCATATGTAATTGAATTCAATCAAAAACAAAGCACCCATGTTTGTCTTTGACAGGGGTACGAGTATGTGCCACAAGAACCTCATCGGTCCAGCGCCATCGATTCTTGCAGCATCGGCGAGAGAAGAAGGAACGGTAAGAAAAAGTTGCCTGAACAACAACGTTCCAGTCGCACTTGCAAAGAACGGGATCGTGAGTGCGTAGTAGGTGTTAACCCAGCCAAATGACTTCATCATGTCATACGTTGGAAGAAGCCTTACTGGGAGTGGTAACATATGCGTTATCAGTATCAATCCAAAGAACAAATACTTGCCTTTGAAATCTCCGAAGTAGGTGAAAGCGAAGGCTGCGAGTATTGAGAAGCAGATCTTTGCCACTGCGACTATCGTTGCTGTAAAAGCACTGTTAAACATCAATCTTCCCATTCCTGCATTCTTCCAAGCTTCTTTCATGTTTTCAAACAGATGAGTGCTTGGCAGAAATCTTGGTGGATAGCTGTATGATTCTACAGAATTGAGTGTCGCCATCACAAAGGTGTAGTATATCGGAAACATGACGACCAATGTGAGAATCGTCAAAATTGTGTACACCTGGGTTTTTTGTCTCTTGTAAGCCTTCACAGTTCACCACCTATCCGTAGAAGACTTTTTGTTGTGTATATCTGAACTGCAGTACAGTTAAAATAGTCACAAAGATGAAGAGCACAACAGATTGCGCCGAGGCAAAACCAATGTCTATTGCTATAAATCCATCTCTGTAGAGTTTGTACACAAGAATCTCTGTTGCATTGCCCGGTCCACCTTTTGTCATGATATCGATCAAACCGAAGACCTCGAAGAATGCATACAACATGTTCATTATCAACAAGAAAAAGGTTGTCGGTGACAACAGTGGTAGAGTGACCCGAAGGAATCTTCGCACTCCATTTGCGCCATCTATGGCAGCGGCTTCCAAAAGCTCATCAGGAACAGCTTGCAGTCCCGCGAGATAGAAGATAACATTGTAACCCATCATCTTCCAAACAGCGGCGATTATGACGATTGCGAGGGCAAGATTACCGTCGTTCATCCAGTTAATGGCCTTCCCCGTGAACAACCTCACAAGGTAGACAATGGGACCTGTCGCAGGATTGAACATCAACGCCCAGACGGTTCCCGCTATTGCCGGTGAGATGGCATAGGTCCAAATGAAAAAGGTTCGATAGACAGTCATACCTCTGAGTTTTTGATTTAGGAGTGCGGCAACGATAACGCAAAAAACCAATCCAATGACGACAACACAGCCTGCAAAGATCAGTGTTCTCACCAAGCTATCGACATAAGCAGGTGAACTGAAGAGTCTCGAAAAATTCCCAAGGCCTACAAAGATTCGGCGATCACCAAAAGGAGAGACTCTGAAAAAGCTTTGATATATCGAACGAATTGTTGGTATTAGAAAAAAGATTGTGATGATCAGAATTGAGGGCAATAACAACAGATAAGGCATAATTTTGTTGGGAAATCTACTGTGCATCACATCACCGTCCGCTTTCGTATGAATAAAGGGGGACAGAGTCCCCCTCAAGAATCATTTACCATACAGCGAGATGTAATCTTTCAGAATTTGATTGCATTGTTTTGCAGCCTCATCGAGTATGGCTTTTGCTATTTTTTCTATATCTGGTCCTTTGTACTGCAGTGCCTTTTCAAAGGCAGAATCGACTACGTCTCTTATTGCCACGAAGTTACCGAGTCTCACACCTTGTGATTCTGGTCTGTTGATCCCACTGAGGATCTGCAAGAAGGCAGTCAGGTGATTTGGATGTTCTGAGAACCAACCTTCATCGAGTAGTCCCTTCAACGCACTGTTACTGGTTGGGAAATAACCTGTGGATTTATGCCATTTTTGTGAAACTTCAGGTCTCGCGACGAACTTCAGGAACTCCCACACTGCTTTGTAATCTTCTTTGGGTTTTCCCTTCATGACCCACAGAGTTGCACCGCCGATGACCGAGTTGCCTTTTGGATAACCTGGAATTCTGGGCAAGAAGGTGGTGCCAACTCTGAACTTGGCTTTGCTTTCTATAGAACCAACCGACGAAGTCGACTGAATCAACATTGCAACCTGTCCAGCCAAGAAAGCGTTGTTGGCATTGTATTCCCTTCCACCGTAAACGAGTACACCATTCTGTGCCCATCTGATCCATTCACTGAAAACTTTGACCCCAAAGTCCTTGTTGATATAAACTTCGCTCGCCCTTGCCTTTCTTCCATTTTCGTTGTTCGCATAGAACTGAGCGTGGAGTGCGTGCATTTGTTCAAAGACCCAAGCGGGCCAACCGAAGGCAATACCACCGAGTGCTGCGCCAGACTGGACTATCTTCTTACCGTACTCAAAGAGTTCATCAAAAGTTGTTGGAGGTTTGTTTGGGTCGAGTCCAGCCTTTTCGAAGATGTCTTTGTTGTAATAGAGAATTGCTGTCGAGGAATTGAATGGCATTGAATAGAGTTTACCATCCACGGAGTAATAATTGAGAATAGGTACCACTATGTCACCCCAATCGAAATCGGGTTCGGCAAGCTCAAAGACCGGCACAATGGCACCGCTGTCAAGCATTGTCTGAAGTCCAACTTCATAGACTTGGACTATGTGTGGTTGTGTGTTGTTCCTATAAGCGGCTATAGCCTTTGTGAGTGTTTCGGCATAGGTTCCTGTAAAGACAGCGACTACTTCGATATCTGGGTGTGTGGCGTTAAAATCCTTTACGATCTCCTCAAGAGCTGTGAGGTTAGCGCCGCTCATGGCATGCCACAACGTGATGGTTGTCTTAGCGAAGGCTGGTATCACGAGGATTGTAACCAACAGAAGAGCCAAACACAGACGCTTCATAACTACACCCCCTGTTTTGGATATTTGGCAACTCTATTCTACATTTTCTTTGCTATCTTTTTCAAGTTAACTTTTCGGCTATTTTTTGATGAGGGGACCTCTTTTATGTGTTTGGCCTGAACAGATCTTTCAGAGTTCTGTATATCTCTCTGAACTTGTGATATGCTTTCTCATACTTTTCTGTGTTTTCCGATTGAGGCTTTGTTCTATCTTTTATCCTGAACCACGTCTTTGAGATCTCTGCTGGATCTACACCTTCAAAACCAGAAAAGGCGAGGATAGCGGCACCGTAGGATGCTCCTTCATCGATGAGAGGTTTCTGTATTTCTGTGTTCAGTACATCGGCTAACATAGCATTCCAGACAGGACTTTTTGAGCCGCCTCCGGTTATTCTGACATTCTCAGCACAAATTCCAATTTCCTTGAGCACTTCAAATGAATCTCTGATACCAAAAGCAACACCCTCAAAGATTGCCCTCACCAAGTCCCATTTACCATTGAATGAAGAAAGGCCAAAGAAAACACCACGGGCATGTGGATCTTTATGTGGTGATCTTTCCCCATTCAAATAAGGTAGAAAGATAACACCATTTGACCCTATCGGGATCTTCTGCACTTCTTCGTTGATAGTCTGGTAGTCTGCATTGAGAAATCTTTCCTTGAACCACTCTAAGGAATAGGTTGCTGAAAGCGTAACACCCATGTGATATCTTGTTTGGGAAACGGTATGAGCAAAAAAGTGTACCCTTCCCTCAGGATCGGGGTCTCTACCCAAAGTCGGACCGAGCACTGTTCCAGATGTTCCAAGACTTATCATGATATCTCCTGGTTCTGTCACCGAAATACCAAGGGCAGCGCAGGCATTGTCTGCTCCCCCTGCCACAACGATTGTTCTTTCATCGAGTTCAAGTTCTTCACAAAGGTCCTTTTTCACTCTCCCTATGATTTCGTTGGATGCCACTATCTTTGGCAGCATTTCTCTTGGTATATCAAGTACCTTGAGTACTTCCCGATCCCAATTCATTTCGAAGATATTGTAGAGCATCGTTCCAGATGCATCTGAATGATCTGTTGCAATTTCATTGGTCAGCATGTAGTTTATGAAATCTTTGGGCAACAGAATTTTGTCTATCTTCTCGTAGATTTGTTGTTCGTTCTCTCTGACCCACAAAATCTTTGGCAGTGTGAAGCCAGGAAGAATAGAATTACCAACTCTTTGTAGAACCTTTTCTTCTCCACCGAGTGACTGAGTAATTTTTTCACATTGCAAATGAGTTCTTTGATCGCACCAAAGTATTGCACTTCTCAAAACTTCCCCATTTTCATCAAGAGTTACCAAACTGTGCATTTGACCACTCGTTGATATGGCACGAATTTCACCGTTCATCTGTTTGGCTCTCTGCGACAATTTCTTCAACACTTCCTTTGCCGCAGACCACCACTCCTGTGGATCTTGTTCAGACCAGCCGGGCTGTGGGGTGAACAAAGCTAATCTTTCACCCTCAATTGCTTGTATTTTCCCGTCTTCATCGACCAGAATGCCCTTGATCCCAGTTGTACCAATATCCAACCCAACGAAGAAATTCATCTTTCTTTCCTCCTAAACCACTTTCTCTATGATATCGTCGACGGCTAAAACTGCTGCTCCAACCAAATTCGAGCTGACTGTTCGAAAGATCGTTGGCCTGATATTCAATTGTGCTGTTGCATTCTTGAGTGCCCTTTTCTTCACTTATGTTTCAATATAATGGTAGAAATATTCACCAAGGTCTTGAACTTCTCCACCGAGAATTATG
>JBBFME010000112.1:0-6824 GCA_037478695.1 Pseudothermotoga sp. | reverse complement strand
AGTACTCTTCAAAGAATGTTCCTCCAAATTGTGCGAACTTTCTCTTGAAGTAGTTGGCAAGACCCACTACATAATCTTGTGCTACGTCGACCATGATGGCAACCTTCTTGGATTTGAGATTTTCCCAAGCGAATTTTGCAAGTAATTCCCCCTGCATCGGATCGATGAAGCAAGCTCTGAAAATGAAGCGTCTGTTTTGAGTAACCAGCGGGTTTGTAGCCGTGTTGGTGACCATTGCTACTTGCTTTTGCTCGGCGATAGCACCCGCAGCCAAAGCACAGGAGCTGGTACATGGACCAAGGATAGCAACGACTTTCTCAACATCGATGAGTCTTTTGACGACATTGGCTGCCTCGGCTTTGTCACCTTTGTTGTCGAGCAAGACCACCTTGACCGAAACATCTTTGCCGCCAATTCTTACAGTAGGTCTGAGTTTCATCGCAAGCTTTACTCCATCCCACGACATTTGACCGAATCCTGCGATGGGACCAGTCATTTCCCAACCTGCTCCGATCTTCACCTCTGTGATTTCCGCTGCAAAAACATAGGCGAAAGCAACTACCAAAGCGATGACCACGTAGACCTTCTTCATCCTTCAAACCCCCTTTTGAGAGAAATACCTGAGCTTCTCAGGTTGCCGATATTATATCACACTGAATCTTTGAGTCGTCAAGTGGCGTGTGTGTCTGATCTCCAATTTTCTAAAATGATACGATCCTCTCAAGCTTCATCTCATAAGCGGCTGTAGAACAAAAGAATCAGGGGCTGAACGCCCCTTCGAACCACAGTGATTGATTCAGTTCGACCGTTTGAAGATTCTACAGTGCCTTAACGAAAAATTGTGATTTACAAGAACTTTCTCATTTAAAATACGGTAAGAATTCTCTCGATTATGCCGTGAGTCATTTTATAGACTGAGCACCTTATTCTGATTATTGCTACTTAGATAGATAGATTGGGTTGGTTATTGCATAAACAGGATATGGTCCATACACTTCCACAATTATCCAAGAACCATCTTTTGGATCTATCTTTGTAGACAAAATACACTCTCTCTGGCCAGTTACATCGAGCTGCTGAACAATTCTACCGGCTTGAATGACTACAACCTTTTCCAAGGCAATATTTGACAACACTTTCAGGTTCAAGACCAAGGATTCTTTACTCAGCGTATCTACAGTTTCGCCAGGTCCTTTGCCCTCTATTTCCGCAAGTATTAGTGGGCCATTTGTCATGAAACTCTTTCCTTCCACAAGTGCTTTCAAAACAGCAGAAGATGTGAGTTCTTCTAATCTCACATAGGTGCGAGGCGTACCAGGATGTAGTCCATACTTGACCCAGTTTCTCAGAAAGTTCTCGTTGCTCTTTATGAAATCTTTCATTGCGGGTTCTGGAAATTCTCTTTGCAACAGTGAAAGAACTTTGTCAGTTGGCAGGAAAGCAAGTAGTGAATAACCACTGTACACATCGTGACAGTCACTGTTAGCAGTTGCATGAATGCGAGTTCCGTTGTTTAAGATCTCAAACCAAAAGAGTTTTGCTTCCTGATTACCCATCCCGTTAAGATTCGGCGCGGAACCACCATTCCAGATTTCTATGACGTCATATCCTTTTATATCCCAATCAACAAAATAGTTTTTCATGTCGAATGGGTGATTTATCTGGGACATTGCTGACTGTTTCGATATGTCAGTGAAGATTCTTGCCAAGTCATGTTTGTCGTTGATCTTCCAGTCGACAATTTCGTTGATTCCAATTGCATTGAAGTGTCCCAGAGGTGTTGTCACTTCTTCGCCGAGTATGGGCAGTAATCCATATCTTGAGGCGATCATCCATTCTGTTTTGCCTTTTACAGTATTGTGATCCGTTAATACAGCCCAAGATAAACCATTGGCTATACATGCCCGTGCAACTGTCTCGACGTCTTGATTTCCATCGCTGTAAATGGTGTGCAGATGGGCATCTCCAGAGAACCAACCAATGCTCGTAAGATCATAAAGTCTGTTCAAAGTGATTTGGATCTCTTTCTTCTCGTCTTGAGATAGTTCGATTGAAAAACTCTTGATTTCGTATTCAGGGCCTCTACTGACCTCAACAGTGTATCTTCCTGCTGGCAGTTGTTGTTCAAACCTTCCAAACCAATTTGTGTAATTCGTCAAAAAAACGGCATTTTCTGGGCTCAGAAACCTGAGCCGAGCCACGAGGGGTTGATCTTTCCCGTCAATCACTATTCCGCTGACCACGGCTGCGTAAACAACAAAACACCAAAGAAAGAGAAATAAAATAGTGGAAACCTTCATCATCCGATATCTACCTCCCTTCGTTTGAAATGTTACTTGTCTCGATTTAAGAATTTTTCTGATAAATGTGAAAGGAATTAGAAATTGCGCTTATGAACATGGAAAATACGTGGTTGACTTGCGAGTTTTTTCCAGAAGCAAGCTGATGGAAGGCGGGCAGGGTTTTACGGTATTTCGAAGGCAACTGAAGAGAATTTTGTTCTTTGTTCATACGAATGTGATGATGGACTGCTGGAAAAAGTGATTACTGTCAAGAATCAAGATGAAGGGTACAGGAAAAATCTTTAGATCATCAGGATATCACAAAGTATGCTTACTGCTGGTTTTTGAACTCTGCAAGTCAAATGTAAAAACAAAATGGCGGAGTTTGCACTCCGCCAACCTTCTTACCTTTAGCTGATTTTTCCCTGTTGTGGTCGTCTGGTAAGTCTTTGATGAGGAATTCCATGACTCCTTAGCATGGGTAGAAAATTAGGAATATTAAAAGGATGTACCATATTGATCTTTCAACATTTTCCGCCATGCAGTACCAATATCTTTGAGAATGTGAATTCGATGGACTTCTTATCATCAATCTCCTATTTCACATTCTGTGAACAACACTGCTAAGAAACATCTCTTAGAATGCCCTTTGGGGCAACTGAGTGCCTCATTTTCCAACAGCTTAGAGTTATCCCAATTTCTACGGTGCGCCATTAAGACAGATCTGTCTCGACAAGCTTGTCTGTTTTGCCAATATATATTATACGATAGTGAAATACGTCACAAACTAACCTTCGCTTTCTACATCGGCAGAAGATGGTTCTATAGATGTTAAAAGCGACATCTGAAGCGCAGTAGAATCCCAACAATAAGAGAACTACTGAAAGAAGGCTTAATCTTCCTTCCAGAATTGGCAGATTTGTTGTGCAAGTTGTAGATCCTTTGAAGTTGTGATCTTAAAGCAGTATGGATCTCCTTCTACAACTCTTATCTGCTTCCCCATGAGGAAAACAGGTTTACTACCATCGTCAGCTTGAAATTTTCTTATGGCATCATCAATGATTTCGTACTGGAAGGCTTGCGGTGTTTGAATTCTGTAGAGAGATTCTCTTGATGCATAAGAGCTCAGAAATCCATCCTCACAATAAGCAACGCTGTCTGCAACAGGTATGGCCGCTGTAGCAGCACCGAAGGTTTTTGCTTCCTCGATAACCGTTTCGAGCAGTTTCAAGCTTAAGAAGGGTCTTGCCGCGTCGTGGAAAACGACTAACGAAGGTTTTAGGTTCCTCACAAAATCAACTGCTATGAGTGAAGTTTCGTGTCTTGTATTGCCTCCTGGTAGAACCCATTTCACTTTTTTGAAGTCGCAGATCATCTGCTCGGCAGTTGCTTTCCATTCCTGAGGTACCATCAAGAGGCATAGATCAACTAACTGTGATCTTTCAAAGGTCGTTAAGGAATAAAATAGTACTGGGCGGTCACAAATTTTGTGAAATTGTTTCGGTATACTTGTCTTAGTGCGAGTACTCTTGCCTGCAGCCATCAATATGCCTATTGTCATTCTTTCACCACCATATGTTAGAATACCAAAAGGGGGAGTGTTTTGTGGTAGATGCTAAGAAACTTGAGAGTATCATTTCACAGATATCTGGTGTCACAGCTGTGCGGGTTGTACCCGATGGGGACAGTTTGAGAGAAATACACGTGATAGCCGACTCTGCCAAAAACCCAAAGCAGATAGTTCGTGATGTTGAGACTGCAATTCTCGCCTCGACAGGTTTGAGAATAGACAGAAAGATAATAAGCGTTGCTCAGATGGCTGGAGAAATCCAGAGCAAACCCACTTATGTTGTCTCTTCACTTAGGACTGAAGATCTTGGCAAGAACCTTCGAGTGATTGTGAACATCGAGCACGGCGACGAAGAGTTCGAAGGAGTCGCCGAAGGTCCAAAGACCAGTATTCAGAAACTCAAGACAGCTGCAACTGCCGTCATAAACGCGCTCGACGAACTCAGCGAAAGCATATATTCCGTTGACGATGTTCGCGTAATAACACTCGCTGGCAAGGAATTCTTGCTCTGCCACATAACAAAAGTCGATGGCAACCTTGAAACCAGTTTGATCGGCAGCGCGGAGCTCAACAGAGATTCACTTTTGGCTGCCGCAAATGCCGCTCTTGAAGTCTTGGTCAGATTTCAGTAGATCTCTGCCGTTTGGCGAGTACTCGATGACAACCTTTCGGTACGGTTCAACACCTATAGAATAACTCTTGACATTGGCATGCTTTTTCACAATCTCGTGTACCAATCGTCTTTCAAAAGCAAACATTGGATCAAGAACAATTTTGGATTTCTGTGCTTTGGCGCGCTCAATTGCTTGCTTTACCATCTCTTCAAGCTTCTTGCTCCTTCTTTCTCTGTAAGCACCTGCATCGATTATCACCGACAACCTCGTGTCGCTCAAGCGATTCAGGTAAATCATCGAGATATGTTGAAGTGCCGCAAGAGTTTTTCCGTGCTTACCAATCAATCTTCCGAGATCTCCGCCTTTGAGTTCAACGAAAAACCTCTTACCAAGACACTGAACCTTGACACTTATGTCTCCATAACTGGCGAGAATGTGATTCATGAACTCTTCGAGCTTGCGCTTGTAGAACTCACTGGTCAGTGTAACCTCTATCACGGCATCCTTAGCCATGATTCCAAAAAACCCCTTGGACCCCTTTTCAACGATAGAATACTGAAAATCCTCGTCCCTCAAACCATACTCCTGTTTAGCCTTTTCAATGGCTTGTGAAACAGTGTTTGCGCTAACAAGAAACTTCTTCACCAACTCTCACCCCTTGGGTCTCAAACCAAGTAGTTCCCTGGTCGTTATGCCTTTTATCTTGTAGCGTTTGTATATGTAGTAAGTTATCAGAAGCTGAATGACCGTGTTGAGTGTGTAGTACAAGAACAAGCCACTCGGTAACCCAACAAACAGGAATGGGAAGATGACAGACATGAGTATACCTTGCCAAGCACTTCTCGAGTCTTGGCTTGTGATCAGGGTGTTGTAGTAACTGGCTACTATTGTGATGATGATGAACAAAGCATTCGGACCAAAGCCACCCGCGGAGAGATCATTCCAGAAGAGAAACCTGCTGCCGAATGCAAATTCTTCCTGAAAGTATCTGATCACAGCGTACAACAGGAAGAAGATTGGCAGTTGTATGAGCAACATCAAACAGCCGCTTGCTGGATTCACACCTTCTTCTTTGTATACCTTCATCAGTTCCTCCTGTTGCTTTGTGGGATCTTTGTATCTCTTTCTGATCTCTTCGATCTTTGGCTGAAGCTTTCGCATTCTGATCATCGATTTCGTTTGAGCGTGGTAGAGTGGGTACAGTACAAACCTTATGATTATCGTGAAGATGATGATCGTCCAACCGAAATTCTTCGTCACCTCGAACAACCACCAGAAGAACCAAACGAGTGGGTAGAAGACAGGATCATACCACGCCGAGCTACCACTTATGCCTTTGATCGTTGAAAGCAGTTGCTCATAATCGTTACTAAAGAGTTTTTTCAAAAAGATCCTCTTGTAAGGAGCCATATGAACTGTTATCTTTCCGTAGTTTTCAATGTTCAGTTTATTAGATATGAGTTTTCCTTCACCTGTCTTGGAGAGTGAGATTATTCTGTTTTTTGGAGCAAAGGAAATGAAGTAATCTTTCACGATTCGGTCGTTGTCTTCGTACCAAACCCTCGGAAGTGTAATGACAACAGGACTGACCGACTGAACTTCAACGATGGTCACATACTCTGGGAGATTCTTGAAGGTCATAGTTTTCTTCGCTCCATTTTCATACTCGTATACCAATGACAAGTCCCCAGAGTAGGTATTTGGTGCCACCATCGTCCCTTTGACTGCATAATTGACTACATTCAAGGGAGAACCTTCATGTGAAAATAGTTCTAAGCCATCTCCTTCGGCTTGAAAGACATGTATCTTTCTATCGGTCATCAGATAGACGTTGACAAGGTCGCCTTTGTCATTCAACTCAAATTCACTGAAGCGTGTGGTGATCTTCAATCCCTTCTCGAGATTTGTCACCATAATCTCATTCTTGGAAAAAGCGAAGATCACAGAAACGATAATTACAACGAATGCAAGAAGTTTTCTCAAGTCGATCTCCTCCTCAGGGTGAATTTTTCCGGCACAGGGTCGTCCCCACCGGGGTTAAGGGGATTACAACGCAGGATTCTTTTCAGTGCAAGGTATCCTCCCTTTAAAGCTCCGAAGCGTTCTATCGCTTGCAAAGCATAGGTTGAACAAGTTGGAGTAAACCTGCACGTAGGTGGTTTCAATGGAGAGATATATCTTTGGTAAAAACGAATCAACGATATCAGAACTTTCCTCATTCTTCGATCCTCTTCAGCAAACTCAAAAGTTCGCTTTCAATTGAATGATAGGACGTTTTCTTAAAGATCTCCGACAGGGCTTTCCGCGGCAAGACAACGATATCATATCCCCTTGCTATATCGTTTTTCATATGTCTAT
>JBBFME010000111.1:0-6874 GCA_037478695.1 Pseudothermotoga sp. | reverse complement strand
ACTACTACATAGAAGAGGAAGACAGTGAGATCGAGAAACTTGTCGACGCAGACGAGTATGAAGATCTTGAAGATTACGATGATTTTGATGAATTCGATGATTATAACTGAAAAAACATTCACATAGGTTTCGAGCGCAACTTTTCTGTGTGGTAAAATTTAGTCAAAAGATCTGTTTTTGTGAATGCCCGGAAGGTGGTGAAAAAAAGTGGCAAAAGTTATTGTAGTGACATCTGGAAAGGGTGGTGTAGGTAAGACTACGATAACTGCAAACCTTGGTTGCACGCTTGCAAAGCTTGGCGAAAAGGTTTGCCTGATAGATGCCGATATTGGCTTGAAAAACCTCGATGTCGTTCTCGGTTTGGAAAACAGAGTCGTGTACACTTTATTAGATGTCGTCAACGGGAAGGTGAGTGCTCAAGAAGCTTTAGTAAGGCACAAACAGATGAGAAATCTGTATTTACTCGCTGCTTCCCAGGTCGCGACCAAAGAGATGGTATCACCTGAGGACATGAAAACAATCGTAAAATCGCTCTATCCTGTCTTCGATTACATCTTGGTTGATTCACCTGCCGGCATAGAGAGAGGTTTCAGAAATGCCGTTGCCGCCGCAGAGCTTGCCCTGATAGTCACAACACCTGAACTGCCAGCGATCTCCGATGCCGATAGGGTAGTGGGTCTTCTTGAGAACTTCGGTTTCAACGACAGATCTATGAAGGTAATACTCAACAGGTTCAAAATCAAAATGGTCAAAGCCGGTGAGATGCTCACTCAACAGGACGTCGAATCTACATTGGCACTAGAAATCATTGGAGTAGTTCCAGATTCCGAAGAGGTGATCATAGCCACAAACAAAGGACTTCCGGTGGTCTTAAACGGTGATATGAGTGTGTCAAAGGTCTTTGAAAATATCGCTCGGCGCCTTAAAGGTGAAACACTACCGTTAGATGAAGACATTTCACAGATGACCGAAAAAGGGTTCGTTGCGTTCTTCAAGAACCTCTTTGGTAGGAAAAGGGGATGATGATCCGTGTGGTTCTTTGGATTGTTCAAAAGAAGAAGACGCGAGAAGAGCAGAGAAACAGCTTATAAAAGATTAGAAACCATCTTAGAACGCAGACGACCCGTTGCGGTGACCGAGATAATTCCGAAGAATGAATTCGAGGAGAATTCAGAGAAGATAAAGGAAAGAATCGTGGATTGGGTGAGTGATACATTCAAGGTCGAGAAAGACAGGGTTAAGGTGGAGTTCGAAGAACACAACGGATACATTGTCATAATCACCAACGTTCTCTTTGAATGAGGTGAGGTTATGAGAAGCTTCACCGTCAAATCTTCTCGGAGAGAACAACTTCTGGATATCTCGCACGAGGTTCAAAGGATTGTCGATGAATCAAGTGTCAAAGAAGGTATTTGTCTAATCTTTGTTCCACATACGACTGCTGCTATCACCATAAATGAGGGGACTGATAGTTCCGTTGCTGTTGATTTGCTCGGCAAGCTTTCCGATCTGATACCAAGAGATCAAAACTACAGACACCTTGAAGGGAATGCCGATGCCCATATAAAGGCAACCTTAGTTGGTTCTTCGCTTGCACTACCAATCAATGACGGAAAACTGACCCTGGGCACCTGGCAAAGGATTTTCTTCTGTGAATTCGATGGTCCCAGAGTCAGAACGGTTTTAGTACAGATTCTTTCGACTCAAGCTACTTAAGAAGATCTTGCACGAAATATACCTTGGGCGACGGTATACCGTTGAAATTGGTACCATATTCGACTGTGTAAGCACCGGTGTTAATGAAGTAAATTATGTCATCAAGTGTTATGTTGTAAGGGAGCATCGCGTCATCATAGACTTTGTCAACGCTATCACATGTTGGACCAGCGAGTACGAATGGTATCTTTTGTTCTGACTCCTTTCCATCAACGACAAGCTCGTATCTGAAATTCTCGATCGTCTCCATCAAACCATGAAAGACACCAGCATCGATGTAGACCCACTCCTCACTACCTCTTTGACACCTCAGCAGCACCTTAGTGACCAATATTGCTGAATTGCCAACCATCGATCTACCTGGCTCCGCAAAAATCATGAGGTCCTTCACTCCGTAGAGGTATTCGTCAACGCTCTGCTGAACTATATTGCCTATCTCCTCAACGGTTGGTATTGGTTTGACGTGTTTTACAGGTATGCCGCCACCGATATCGAGAACCCTTAGGTTTATGCCAAAATTCCTGTCCGCCCAGTAGAAAATCTTCGCAACCCTTTCAATGGCATTGGACCAGCTGTGTACATCGTAGTTTTGCGATCCGACGTGAAAACTCACACCGACCGGTACTAACCTGAGTTTCTGTGCATAGGCAATCAGATCAACTGCAACCAACATGTCTACACCGAACTTTCTCGACAGGGGCCAATCACTGTGTGTATTTTCAACGGCAACACGTATCACTATTTGAGAACCAGGCGCATTTTCAGCTATCTTCTCAAGTTCCATAGTAGAGTCTGCAGCAAAGAGGTCCAAACCAACGTCATAGGCTGCAGCGATATCCTTCTCTCGCTTTATGGGATTTGCAAAGATCATCCTGTCTGGTGTGACACCCAGATCGAGTAGCTTTCTTATCTCTCCAATTGAAGCCACGTCAAAGTTGCTGCCAAGGTCTCTCAACCTTTCTATTATTCTTGGATGGCTGTTCGCCTTCACAGCGTAGTAGATCTTACATCCAGGTATGGCTTTTGCAAGTTTCTTGTAGTTCTCCTCTACTATATCCAAATCGATAAGCAAGAACGGTGTTTCGAGAGTCCTTGCTGCTTTCCGGACTACGTCGTTCAACTCCACTCTTTATCACCTCTCATCTTGCGAGATATTTTTTCACATATGGTGTTCAAAAATCGATTGTCCTCTTCATCAAACGGTTCCAAGATGTGACTGTCTATGTCGAGTTCCCCATAGATTTCTTCAGACAACTTTATCGGTACAACTATCTCAGATTTAACCTTTGGACTACAAGAGAGATAATTCGTTTCCTTAGAAACATCTTGTACGATGAAAGTTGTACCCCTTGCTGCAGCTTGCCCACATATACCCTTCCCAAAAGGTATTCTCACATGTTCTGTAGGTTCTCCAACAAAAGGTCCAAGTACGAGTTCATCTCTTTTGTTTTCGTCAACCAAATAGAAGCCTACCCAATCGTAGTAGGCAACGTTACTGTACAAAAGTTCACAGATCCTTTTCATTGATTCGTTGAGATCTGCTTTTTTCAGTATTTCCTCTATCTGGTTCAAAAGGTCTTCAAAAAGTTGTTGCTTGGGAATATAGTTGCCAGATATATTCCCGTCTCTGAAAAACTTTACGGATTGAAAAGCAACTTCACAAACTTTATCAATTGTCCCCTTCTCGTACAGTGAAACCAAATCGATCAGAATTACCTTCTCTGTGTTGCCGTCCACTACAACCCAATCTTTGACTCCAAGCAAACCAGTCAGAACGATGGAAAAATCCTCTTTGCTAAGCTCAAAGAGTTCATGTCTGTGAGAAATGAGTTTGGAACAGTAGAGTTTCTGATCTCGAGATTTCTCGTGCCAGTACTGCATCAAAGTATCGAGCATTGGTCTTCTAAGCTGCAAAAGAAGTTCTTTACTCTGTTCTTCTGAGAGATTTAACGCCCTTTCGTAGTTTTCAATAATGGGCTTGTGCCTCTCGCGATAGATTTTCCAGTATGAATACCAATCTTTTTTGTCGTATCTGAGCAACTCAAAGAAATCGTCGGCTATGTTTTGTACGATGCTCCTCATGATCTTAACCCTTTCTGACAGTTTTCTATCATGTCTTTGAGTGTCACAGATTCGAGTGTTCTTTGCAAAGATTCTCTGAGTTTCTCCCAGATCATCTTGCGGATAACACACGTTGAGGGATCTTCACAACAGTTTTCATCTAAGGTACATTTTATGATTCTATCCGGTTCATCAACGGCTTTAACAACATCCAAGGCAGTTATTTTCTCCGCCGATCGAGTTAAGCGATAGCCGCCCTTTCTTCCACGAGTTGACTCTATTATTCCGGCTTCTTTGAGTTCAACCATGATTTTCTCAGCAAACTCCTTAGGTACTCTGACTTTGGTGAGTATTCTCGCCAACGAGAGTGGTTCAACATTCTCGCAGCCAACGATCTCTAAGAGAATCTTAAAGGCATACTCACTCTTGATCGTTATTCCCAAAGCATTCTACCTCCGTTTCATCTCATCTGAGATGGAACAATGTAAACATCTACGTAAGACCTCATGTTCACAAGAGCCTCTTTCAAACTACTCGTGTAAATATCTATCTTGTCGTTCTTTATGGCTAACCCAGTGTCCTCAACTTTGAAAAAGCCATAATTCGGTTTATCTGAAAATTGTGGAATGTAAACGATGCTTCCGAGAGGAATGACCGATGGATCTGCTGCAATCGTCCACCAATCTCTCGGGATCGTTCCGGTTGCCGTTACCCGAAAGGTTGGATGCTCAGGCAATTTGCCATCCTCCCATTCAGAATAGTAAGTCGCTTCGAATCTCCCTGCATATCTCAAAAGAATTCTCAGCGGATCTCTTGGTTCTCCATCTATCCAAATTTCGAAATGAAAGACAGTTTCCACCGTTCCAATACTCTGTCCTGCCATCAACCACTGGCCCTGAGAAACATCTATGATGCTGAGATTCCCATAAACTGCCAGTATACCGTTACCATGATCTACCCTGACATGATAACCATATTGGTCTTGAATGATAGTTGTAACCCTTCCAGGAAGAATAGAATAAACCTTTCTTTCTTCGGTCACCTTGATGTCCACACCTGTTCTGACGCCTCCACCAACGGGTTCAGAGAAAACTCCCACCACTTCTTGTGGACTCAGTGGAGCACTCAGTGGATATCTGAACAGGGCACTTGTATCTTCGATGGGAATCTTTATTCTTTGGCCAACGATCAATCTATTCGCGTCTTGAATCTGATTGAGTTCCATGATCTGTCTCAACTTATCTTGCTTCAAGCCATAGGCCTGTAAGATGCCTAAGAGCGTATCACCGCTCTTGACAATGTAGGTTATATAACCTTGGTCGAGTTTTAAGAACCTGTCTCTGTCATATTCGCGGACAATCCCACGCAGTGTTTCAAGTTCTGTTGCTAGTTGCCTGACCAATGCCGTGGTATTGGCAACGTACTGTTGTAACTCTGCCGAAGAACCAACAGCTACTGGCTTTGGCTGAGATTCCAGCAGTTTTTGAAAATCTCTTCTGAGAGAACTCTCCGTTTCCTTCAAAGCAGATCTCAGTTGACCAATCTCTGTTTCTATAAAGGATAAATCTGCAAAAGACTGCGTTTGAGGAGTTTGGGATGCCAATCTCTCTATAGTGTTTTCGATAGATCTCATTCTTGTTGTGAGTTCCATAGCCTGCGATAGCTGATTCGAAATCGATGAAACGGAGTTCTCAAGACTGTTCAATCTTGAAATTATCTGTTTTGCGTCAACCTGTTCAAGAAGCTGTGTGGTTTGTTGAACAAATCGCTCGTATGCCATCTGTTGTTGCTTTTGAGAGACTTCTACATCGCCTAATCTGTATATGAGTTCTCTGATATCTGAGACGTTCAAAGCGGCTGAAAGCTGGCTGTATCTCATTTCAAGTGAAGTAATCCTCGCTAAGATGTTTTTCAAATCATCCTGTGATACCACCGGCATGCTCTTCTGCTCGTTTATCGCTTGCTTGGCAGCAGCGACATCGTTGTTTATCTTCGAAATCTCCTTTTGCAAGTTTTGGAGATCTCTTTGGTTATTCATATTGCTCTTTTCAATCTGCGATAATCTGTATTCAAGATCATCCAACCGTCTGTTGATCTGGTTGATCAAATCTTGATTGTAAGGATTGCACGCAAGCAAGAAAATCACAATCAAAGGCAGAAATACCAGTTTTCTCATAACTCACTTCCTCGCTGAAATATCCTGCCATTCTTTACGCGCGAGCTTCACATACACAGAGTTCGAATTACCAAACTTCTGTACCAAAGTTGAGAACCACTTGATCGCCTCATTCTTGTTCGCAAGCCGTGCATTCAACTCTCCAAGGTAAAAGACAGCCATTATCTGTTGCTGTTCAGAAAGCTCTTCATTCGTGTAACTCTCTGTGAAATGTTTCAACGCACCTGAAAGAGCCTTTTGTTCCTCTTCGTAGTTCTTCAAATCCCTGAAAATCCATGCCAGTTTTAGATAAGCTTCAGCTGCCTTCAAGTGTTTTTCGAGCAATGTATAGATTGCTGCGGCAACAGTGAATAGAGTTGCGCCATCTTTCAACGTTCTGTTCTCTGAGAGATCGACAGAGATCATTTTCTTGAGTCTCTCACAGAGTTCTGCAACTATTCTTTGCTTTTCTGGAGGTATGGGACTTTCAAAATCACTTTCGAAGGTTGTGTAAAAACATTCTGGGCAGGTCACCAGTTGAAACAGAAGTGCGTTGACTCCATCATAGGTTGGTTTCATATCACTGTCTCGATCCTTTATTTTGATTGCGTTACTGAAGAGACGAAGAGTATGGAACTTCTTCGAACAGACAGGACAGTTGAACTCTTGTTCCCAAAAGGTTTGCAACCAAGCACCTCCAATTAACTGTACTGGGTGAATTATATCACCGATTTAGTCGAATATATTTTGCGTCTTTTTTCCAGAAGTATTAGTTTTTTCAACATGAAAATACCCGTGTTTTCACCGGTTTCTCGTCAAGCCCTATTAACAAAGAGATGGAAATATCGCAGGAAGTCATCGACTTTTAGCATCAACCTTTAAAACCCATTGTTGGTAGAACTCATCGACAACAACCCTGTGACATAGACCGGCTGGTATCAG
>JBBFME010000110.1:0-6974 GCA_037478695.1 Pseudothermotoga sp. | reverse complement strand
GTCTCATCGGCTCTGAGCAATTCCATGAGATCTTCTTCGTCTGAAAGAAGCGAAAGCGATTCAAAATACCTTCTATCTAAAAGAGGTTGCCCAATGAACAGTTCTTCCTCTTTGATTCTCTCAACAACCATTGATCCACCAAACTCATCGAAGTCCCACGGTTTGTACCGAGACAGCTCTTCTTCGTCAAGTCCTGCGAGATTTGAGATTATGAATTTGTACAGTGTTGTCTTTCCAGATTCGTTTGGTCCAACGACGACATTCACACCATCTGCAAAACGTACCTGACAGTTGTGGAATTTTCCAAAGCCCAATATCTTCAGCTCTCTTATCTTCAGAAGACTCACCCCTCACAGAAATCTAAAAGCTTTATCAAAGAACACACCGTGTGATGACTTACCTTCTCAGCGAACTTTCTTTCAATTGTGTCCTTTGGGTCCCTACACACGAAAGCAACTCTATTGCCAAAAAGTTTGGCGAGCTCTGATTGAGAAGATGTCACAAAGGTCGGGATATATCCAATAAACCCGTCTGGAAGATTAGCCGGCTCATCAAGTGCCTTTGGAACCAGACCTTTCACAGAACTCTCTACAACATGACTCTCACCATCTTTTAAGAGCAAGAAAGCGGGATTTTCACTCATTAGAGGATTTGAAGACAACTCTATCTGCTGCCTTTCGTCAGTGAGTTCTATCGTTCTGGGTAGTTTCAGGTTGTTCAGCAAACCATCGCTTTGACAAATCTTCATTCTTTTTGGAACAAGAGAAAGGATCTCAAAGATCTGCTCAGGCAATGCGAGATCACCAAAAAGATCAACAACTACATGTTCATCTGCTTCAAATCTGAGGAATTCCAAAAATATCTCCTTCTTCAGATTCGTAACCTGCTCGAATGCCAGTGGAAACTGGGCATCTTTTGAATCATACAATCTCAGTGACATGAGAAAGATCTTCTGCACGATCTCACCACCTATTTGAAATCTACCTTGTACAGCGCAAAACCAAAGCCTTCCATCTTGCAAGTAATGGTTTTTGAAGGTTCCAACTCACGCCAACCTGCTCTGTCCCACACTTTTACAGTCTTAACTGTTAAGGGCGTTCCGGAGGTCTTTTCGATTTCTATTCCAACCTCACGTCCAACCTCATCGAGATTACAAACCATTATGATCGCCTCTTGGTCTGACCAATAAGAGGCGTTCGCTGTCTTACCGTCCTGCCATGTCAGATAAACCGGTTTGTACTTCCCATCTGTGATCAAAGGTAGGAATTGTTCTCTCACTTTTACAAGCTGTGAAAGAAAGTCTACAACCTGCGAGTCTTTCCAATGCATTGCGTAGTGATCGAAGAAGGCGAGTTTACCTTGAAATTCATCTTCGCAACCAAGGGTGAATCTACCACATGCATCGTTGTCAAGGCCAAGGTTCATCGGTTGGGTTTCTTCAATCTCTTGACCCGAGTTTATCATCAGAACTCCGTTGGGTAGAAAAGTGCAGAGAAATGGTACCAGATACTTGAGGCTTCCATTCAACCTCTGAGCAATCCTTGGAGTATCTGGTGTTTCTGCGCACGCGATGTAAGGCAATTCTACCTTAGTGGCTGTAAGCTGAGCAAATTCGTAGGTCTTTTCTGGAACCCTTGGAAGCATCCACCAACTGTTCCCAATGATCACATCGTAACCTGCCTCTTTTGCCTCTTTCGCTCTGTGCATCTCGAGTTCTTCGGCTATGAAAACGAATGAAGGATCATAGTCTCTGGCATTCTTTATTATCATCTGTTCGAGTTCGTCTGGTAAAGCATGTCCCATGTCAAGCCTGATTCCATCCAAACCGAACTTCTTCTGAAAATGCGGAATGACGGATGCAATGTAGCTCCACAATTCTGTATTTGGCTTTCTGCCAGGGAAACGGCTTGATTTTATGACATCGAACAAAACATACGGTGGCTGATTTTCCCTCACCTTTCCTTCGCTTGTAGTCGGGTGATCATAATAAAGCCTCAAAAAGGTTACATCGTCCCATGTAGGCTGTGAATCGTTTATCCAGTCTGAAAAACCAGGTGCTGTCACAACACTAAATTCTCTTGCGATCTTGTAGATGAAATCTTCTTCGGTCGACTCTTTTTTCAATCTTTCCCACTTTTCTGGATCGATCGTTTTTGGGTCAAAGGTGAATCTCTCTAAGTGTCTTTTCACCTGGTCTTGATCGTAGATCTTCTTCATATTTTCAAAATCAGGTTGGCAAAACCCAAGGCCAGGAATCTTCGGAGGGGCATAATTGGCGAGCTCATCCACTTTGATCCAGTAAAACCAATCTGGATGTTCAAGGATCAGATTGCAATCTCTCGCAGCAGTCCTTGGTATGAAATCAAGAATCACCCTTATCCCTAACATATGACATGCTTCAACAAGAGCCATAAACTCATCTTCTACATCCCAATCATCGAGTAAGGGATCGTGGTAAATGGGATCTATCTTGAGAAAATCTTTCACAGAATACGGAGAGCCTATCTCGCCCTTTTTGAAGATCTGACTGCTCTCTGTCAACGGCAGGAGGTACAGAACATTCACGCCCATTCTTACAAGATGTGGCAATAGAGCGATCATTTTGAGGAAGGTACCGGATTCACGATAGCCAAGAATGTCGCCAGGTTCGAATCTTCCAAAACCCTTGTGGTTGTAAGCAGTTGTACTTCGAACAAGCGAAGAGTAAATCACAGCCGTTCTTATCCAACTTCGATCTTCTACGCCATTCTGTAAACTGAGCGATTGATTGTATTGAACATGGTCTTTCTTTTTCTTCAAAATCCACCGAACAATCGATTCAAAATAAGAAGATGGTTCAACAAAGATTTTGTCACTTTCAAATCTCGCCTCGCCATTGTACTCTTCGAAAAACCAGTTTTTGGGTATACAATAATCTGGCTTTTTCCTTGGTTTTATCGTTATCTTTTCGATCACCCTCCATTCCCCCTCAGAAACTCTCAAGATACCTTTTTTGTTCCAAAGAAAGTTCGTCTATCTTCACGTTCATCGAATCGAGTTTCATCCTCGCAACCTTCTCGTCTATCTCTCTTGGCACAGAGTGAACACCAGCAGACAGATTAGAAGTTGACAGATAGATCAAAGACAGAGCTTGAACGGCAAAAGAGAGATCCATGATCTCTACGGGATGTCCATCGGCTGCAGCGAGGTTTACAAGCCTGCCTTCAGCCAACAAGAAGATAGTCTTCTTGTTTTGCAAGACATAACCGACCACATTTGGACGGGCTTCGAATCTTTCGACACAGATGCGCTCAAGGGCTTTAATATCTATCTCCACATTGAAATGACCGGCGTTTGCAAGAATTGCACCATCTTTCATCGACAGGAACTCTTCCACAGATATCACCGAGGTGTTTCCAGTAACGGTGACGAAGAAATCTCCTATCTCTGCTGCATCCTTCATTCTCATGACTTCAAAACCGTCCATCAGTGCTTCTAATGCCTTAATCGGGTCTGTTTCACTAACGATAACCCTTGCTCCAAGCCCCTTTGCCCTCATCGCCACACCCTTGCCACACCAACCGTATCCGGCGACTACGACGGTTTTACCAGCGATCAACAGATTTGTATTCCTCATGATACTGTCCCATGTTGATTGCCCAGTACCGTACCTGTTGTCAAACAAATGTTTGGTGTATGCATCGTTCACCGCTATGACTGGTACTCTCAACTTTCCCTGTTGGTGCAGTGCTCTAAGTCTTCTTAAACCCGTCGTTGTCTCCTCTGTCACACCTTTGACGCCGCTGAGAACCTCAGGCATCTCAAGATGAGCTGTCACGGTGAGATCTGCCCCATCGTCTAATATGAGATTCGGCTTTGATTCAAGTACCGCATAGATACCTTTCATGTACTCACTCTCATCAGTGGTTCTCTTTGCAAAAACATTCAGTCCATTTTCTTTCAGAGCCTGAGCGACATCGTCTTGGGTACTGAGTGGATTACTCCCGGTTATGAAAACCTCCGCACCAAGTTTGTTGAGCAACAAGGCAAGATAAGCTGTCTTCGCCTCAAGATGAATCGACATACCCACCTTCAAACCCACTAAGGGCTTTTTCAACATATACTCATTTTCAATCGAATTCAACAATGGCATGTACCTGCCAGCCCAATCGATCTTCCTTTGACCGCTGTTCACAACATCACCTCACAGAAATCTTCTGATTAGGTCTATCGCATTCTGTGGACAAACCTCATGGCACACATAACATCTAATACATTTATCGTAATCAATCTTGTATTCTGAAACATCAATCGCTTGTGCAGGACATCTCTCTTCACATATTCTACACTGAATGCACCTTCTCTTGGCAATTTTTGGGACTCTCACAATACTCCTCGCTAACCTCTTGAGTGGCTTGGGCACAGGCAATGTTTGAGCTGTGACTGGAAGTTCTATTGCCGAATGCCAGTTTCCATCTATTTCGTACACAGGTACAAGATTTCTCCTCAAACTTTCTTTAACAGTGAAGACTACCTGTGGTTGAACACCAAGTCTTCTGCATATAGCGTGATCAAGGGCAAATGCATTTTCACAGACTGCAAGCACACCAAAGTTTTTCAGCTTCCCATTTGCAGGGCCATTACCTTCCATGCCGAGCACACCGTCTAAGATCGTTAGAGCAGGCTTGACAAGTAAATGGACATCTACAAGCAGAGAGGCGAAGTTCTCGTTTGTACCACACCTTATGTGCCAACCTGACTTTTCCAAACCAGGTATACAACCAAAGGTATTTTTCACCCCGAGGGTGAGTATCATCTGTGAATGTGTCTTGAGTTTGGCAAGATTGACCACTTTGTCTGCTTTAAGAACCTTTGAACTGATTTTTATCTTCTTGTATACTTGTCCATCAATTTCGATTGGATCATTCAGTTCAATCATTGGCACTCTCAATTTCTCACACACATCTGCAATACCTGATTCTGACATTACTTTCTGAAAAACACCTGCAGCGGGACTGTCGCCGACAGACGGTTCTGCGCCAAGTGAGATCAAAAACTTCAAAACAGTTTCTACAACGGCAGGATGAGTTGTCACACCCTGATCTGGCTTTCTCGCTGAGAGCAGATTGGGTTTTACCAGAACTTTATCGTCTTTCTCAAAGAGTGCCGAGTATTCTTCGAGTATTGGCAAAAGAGTGCTTTCTACCCGATCGTAAGAATCACATTTTGCGAGATGAACCTTCAAAGAGCCTCCTCCTTTCTTTGAATATTCTACTTGAATTTGGTTAATATTCGTAGGCACACATCATCAAAGATATATGATTGAAGTGGAAGGTGATCTTTTGACACAAATTGTTGTAAATCAGGTCTTGATGATTTTTCTACTGATCGGCTTTGGGTATCTTCTCAGAAAGCTCAATGTGATGAACGATGGTTTTACAAAGGGCGCAACCGATTTGATAATCTATGTAACACTCCCAGCGATGGTTCTTGCATCGATGGACAGAGAGTTTTCAAAAGAACTCGCTTCGAATGGTCTTGTAGTTTTCTTCTTTGGCGCTTTGATGTATCTGACACTTTCTATTATTGCCTTTGTCTTTGTGAAACTCAGAGGTATAAACGACAGCGATAAGGGTGTTTATCTTTACATGGTCATCTTTGGAAATGTAGGTTATCTTGGATACCCCATCGCGAACATTGCGTTTGGCGATATTGGCGTTTTCTACACAGCGTTTTTCAACATCTGGTTTCAAATCTTGACATGGACACTCGGTGTAAAACTGATGTCCAAGGAGAAAATCAGATTCACTAAACTCATCTTGAACCCCGGGCTCTTAGCAACTTCGTTCGGTGTTATGATCTTTTTCTTCTCTTGGGATCTGCCAATAGTTGTGAAGAGCACACTCGAGACAATAGGAAGCATGACTGTTCCGCTGGCTATGTTCATAGTAGGTGCTTTTTTGGCAGATGCGAAATTTTCTGATTTCTTGAGCAAAACAGATCTCTACATTGCGGCAATTGCGAAACTTGTGATCGGTCCGCTTCTGATGGCTCTTATTCTTTTCAAAATGGATCTGCCATTGATTGTCAAAGCAATACCGATCATCATGAGTGGTATGCCTTCAGGCGTGAACACGGCGATCTTCGCAAAGATCTTTGGCAGAGATTATAAACTCGCATCACAAGGTGTTGTGCTTTCAACCGCCTTTTCGCTGATAAGCTTACCGATCTTGTTGCTGTTGGTTCTTTGAGAATTAGCTGAAAACGACAAAGATTTTTTCAGAGAACACGAACCTCTTGTCACGCAAAAGGTTCTGTGGTAAAATCTTTCAAGGCTGCCGAGGTGGCGGAACAGGCAGACGCGACTGACTCAAAATCAGTTGAGGGATGACCTCGTGCGGGTTCAACTCCCGCCCTCGGCACCAATTTCCTTCCTTACAACCTTTGTACACCCCCAAATGTTCAACACCTCTTAAAATCTGGTAAAATCTCTTCAAGAGTATCTTTCACCTTGGAGGGTCATAATGATTCATAACAAGCACTCAGTGAGATCCTTTGTGTACATACTTTTAATCGGTTTGAGCATAGCTGTTCTGGGAATATTCGTCTTGACAACCATTTTCCCAAGGATAGAGAACTTGATCAAGAACAGTCTGATCAGACAAGCAACCGACATGCTTGACATTGCTTACACTTTGATCAGCCAGCACTATGAAAGTTACAACAAAGGCTTCTTTGACGAATCAACAGCACAGAGGATGACGAAAGAGCACCTTGGTACTTTCCTCTATGGTTTGGAAAAACTTGATTATTTCTGGGTTTTGAACAAAGAAGGAATACTTCTTGTACATCCATATTTGAAAGACTACGTAAATCATCACTATCTTGAGATAGAAGATAGCTTGTACAAAGATGCAATCGAAAAGATTCTGCAAGCAGCGAAGGAAAACAAACCTTATGTTGAGTACGACTTCTACAGGTATGATCGAGAGCGA
>JBBFME010000109.1:0-6982 GCA_037478695.1 Pseudothermotoga sp. | reverse complement strand
ATGTCTTCAGGCTTTGGAGTACTGTTCTGCAAATTGTTGCTCATACACCCGGCAAGCAGTAAAATCGCTATTAAACTCAGCAAAACGATAAGTCTTTTCATCTTTCCTCACCCCCTTCTATTCGATTACTCGCCTGTTGTGAAGCGGTTGTAATAGTCAGCTTCATTGGTCCAGCTGTCCCAACCATATCCAAGATCGATCGTAGAAGAAATCCAATATCCATCATCGGTTTCATAGTAAGCCACCGCCGAATCTAATCCCCATTCGTAGGTCTTGAACTTTTCGAGAGGTTCTGTTTGTTGGCCGTAGGACCCATCTGGGAAGATCCTAACCCAATTCGTATCGATAATTGGATCAAATGGCAGGATCACTTCCTGTGGTCCTTCAGTAACAATCATGAAGTTGTAGAATATGTGTTGATCACTGACAGCCTGATCGTAGATCCAAGGACTACCTTCATAGACGAAATAGATATCCTCATCATCTATGAGATCTCCACCTATATGAGGTGTTGAAGTTCCATCTCTCCAGTCAACTGGTTTCCATCTGAAGGTTGGAGTTCTTGAAACGTTCGTTTCGTTATCTGCCGGGCTGACCAGTTTGATCTTGAACAGATCAAGAGGTATAACTTCCACAACGTTGCTGTTGTCTGATTCTGTTCCATCGTTGTAAACCGTTCTCACGGTATAGTAATATTTCTTACCTGGTTCAAGATCAAAACCTTTGTCGAATCTGAAATAAGAAGTTGTGAAGGCTATCTTCTCCCAATTTTCACCATCGGTTGATCTGTAGATGTTGTAACCAACTCTGTTGGTAGCTGGTGCATGCGTCCAAGCAAGCTGTACAAAAATGTTCGTTTCCGGAATGTTGTGCTCTGGTTTGTAGTTTCTAAGCTCTTCGATCATTTCTTTTGGCAACCTTTCTTCGAGCAACTGTTTGATCGGATTTGGCAAACTGTAGTATTCGACGTCAGCATCGCTTGTCCAGCCAGCATACCAAAGACCTGTGGGTGCCTCTTTTGTAATTACTTCCGCTGGTGTTCTGTCGATCGTCAGATAGACTATCTTATCAAGCCTTGTGTCGTTCACAGTGTAAACAACCACGTGCATTGGAACGGTGACACCGTCAAATCTGCGAAGGTCTAACGTGCCATTGTACTCATTAACGTTGAATGCAGCATAGTCCCTTGCCACAGCGCTTGGTACATAGTCCAAGCCGATGTACATCACATACATTAGTTCTGAGCTTGTGACCTCAACTTGTACATAATCAGTAGTCAAAGTTGTTGCTTCTGGATCAGTTATCGGTGTGCCTTCAAGAGTGAATAACTCCACTGTGACGTCTGGCACGACATCGTAGTCGGTCATCGCCCTTCTCGAAAGCGTTTCGATTGTTTCTAAGATTTCTGGATCGTAGTTTTCAACAACACTCGTAGCCTTCCCTTCACCAGTGATCTTGATGTCATACCTGCCATCTGGTAGGTAGAACTCGGCATGCCCATTTTCATTGGTTGTTGTCGAGATAACTACGTCAGAGTCTTGAAGAATGTCCACCGTGGCACCGACCGTCGCGCTGCCTGTTGTGAAATCAAGTACTTTCACCAACGAGTGGTTCCCACCAACGGTGAAACTCCAAACAGGACTTTCGACAGAACTTGTACCGTCTGAAACGATCACCTTCCAGTAGTAAGTCTGCCCTGGTGTCAAGTTACTCAGAGTGTACTCAGGTTGGTTGACCATTGCTACCTTCGAAAGATTTGTAGCACTCGTTCCAAGATACACTTCAAAGGTCAGAGCTCGTCCTTCAGGATCGGTAGCTGTGGATTTCAAGGTTACAGCTTTTGTTGAGGCAATAACTGCCACCTGTGCACCATCTTGCGGAGAGATCAATGAAACCTGTGGTAATCGATCGATGGGACCAAAACAGGAATACAGCACAACTACAAGAGCCAGAATGAGTAGCCACTTTAACCTCATGAACACACCCCCTTGCGCGATAAGTTTAAGGTTTATGTTTAGAAAAAATTATGTGCCGTTAAATTGTAATAAACTTTGTGGTCTTTCTGAGTTTGATTTTAGTATACAACATGTGCCCAAAATTAGTCAATAACTCGAAATATTTTCAAAACCACCTACAGTCAGAAATTTGTCATGTGTTTAGAAGAGAATGAATTTCATTCGATGAAAATCTCCACTAAGCTGATAAAATCTCAATAGAACGAGGTGATCGAGATGGAGTTTCTTGAGTGTGGCCTTCCAGAGGATGTGGAAAGAGAAGAAAAGATCGGTAATTTCACTGTGGCGATGAGGTTGATCGAAAGATGGTTGAAAGATCAAAGAATCACGCAGATTCAAAAAGAACGGCTTTTGTACGAAAAAGAAAGAATCAAAATGCTCTTGGAAAACTACCCGTTTGAAGAAGATCAAGCCATAGCGAAAGCAAAAGAGTCTATAAGTGATTTCACCTATGAAGAGTTCTATGAACTGCTCGAGAACGGTTATATCGACTATTTGCTCGTCGATGGAAAAAGAAAGTTTCAAGAGAGGTTTATTCCAAACATCGGTTTTGCATTGCCAGAGTACAAGAAGAGAATGAAAGCAGATGAGAGTTCAGAAAAGGCAAAACAGCTGCTTCATGCACGATTAGACCAACTTTTGAATCACGATGAACCCAAGAAATACAGAGTTCGCGTGAAGGTATCGGCGCAAGTCGAAGGTGAAGGAAATCTCTTTCACGTATGGCTTCCTTTTCCAAAAGAAGAACTTCAGATCAGCGATGTGAAGCTAATTTCTACAAGCCATCCAGAGTATTTCATATCAGATAACTCCACGCCACAGAGAACAATTTATTTCAAATCGAAAGACAAAGACTATCATGTACAGTTCGAATACACTGTGAGTGAGTGGGTTAACAAGGTAGATTCAGAAAGAGCTCAACACTGCGATCTTGAAGAATATTTGAACGAAGAACCTCCGCACATAGTCTTTAGTCCGTACTTGAGAAAACTCACAAACGAAATAATCGATGGGGAACCAAATGATTATCTGAAGGCAAAAAAGATCTACGACTGGATAACGACACATGTGAGGTATTCTTTCGTTAGACCATATGCAACTTTTGAGAATATCTCAAAGTACGTTGCAGAAAATCTGAAAGGTGACTGTGGTTTTCAAGCAATCTTGTTCATAACCATGTGTAGAATAGCCAACATTCCTGCAAGGTGGCAATCAGGTTGGTACGCAAACCCAGTGTATGCCTCTTCACACGACTGGGCTTTGTTCTATGTAAAGCCATATGGCTGGCTTCCTGTAGATCCATCGTTCGGTGGTGCGAGGAGAGACAACGAAAGTTATCGCAGCTTTTACTTTGGAAACCTCGATGGCTTTAGAATGGTTGCCAACTCGGGTTTCATGAAAGATTTTCAGCCAAAGACTGTTTTCTACAGAGAAGATCCAACGGATAATCAAGTAGGTGAGGCTGAAAGCGATAAGGGAAAGGTGAAATTGCACACAAAGATCGAAGTGATTTCTTTTCAACAACTGTGAGGAGGATGCAGATGAGCCAGATAGTCGAAGTGAAATTCTCTTTGAGGCGTTATGAGTACGAAAAGCCTTTTCACATCACCGGGAGTATATCAACAGAGGCGAGAAATATCGAGGTACAGATCGTTGTCAAGAGCGGTGCTCAAGGCTTTGGTGAAGCTTCCCCTTCCTTCAGAGTGAACGGTGAAAAACCAGAGATGATAATGGCTCTTGAAGGGTTTGTAAGAGACTCGCTTTTAGGTTCCGATGTGAAAGAATACCGCAAGATCTTTCAAATGACAGATAAACTGTTTGCGACTCCAAGTCTGAAAGCAGCGGTGCAGTACGCCGTACTCGATGCACTCTGCGAAGAAGTGGGGCTGGAAGTCTACCAGTTGCTTGGAGGCTCTTTAAAAGAGATTCAGACTGACAAAACAGTAAGTATTGACACGATCGAAAACAGAATCAAAGATGCAAAAGCGATCTTTGAATCTGGTTTTGGTGTGATCAAGATAAAGGTTGGAGAGAATCTAAAAGAAGACATCGAGGCGATGCAAGAGATCCACAAGGTGAGCAAAGGTGCAAAGTACATAGTCGATGCAAACATGGGCTATACACCAAAAGAAGCCGTTGAATTTGCAAATCAACTTTATGCATCAGGGATAGACATAGCAGTCTTTGAGCAACCTGTTCAGGCAAGCGATATAGATGGACTGAGATTTGTCAGGTTCAATGTACCTTTCCCTGTGGCAGCAGATGAAGCTGCAAAGACGAAGTTCGATGTACTGAGATTGATCAAAGAAGAGGCAGTAGACTATGTGAATATAAAGCTGATGAAATCGGGTATAAGCGATGCACTTTCCATCGTCGAGCTTGTGAAAAGTGCCAATATGAAATTGATGATCGGTTGCATGGCAGAATCGAGTGTAGGTATAAACCAGAGCGTGCACTTTGCAATGGGAACCGGCGCTTTTGATTTTTGCGATCTTGACAGTCATCTGATGCTCAAAGAGGAAAGGTTCAAAGGCAAGTTCGTCCAAGATGGAAACAAAATGCTGGCAAGGAAGTGATTTTATGAAGATATTCGAAGCACAGAAGTTGATCAGAAAAAAACAGATCACACCAACACAGATTCTCAGAGAATGTCTCGAAAAGATAGAACAGTACAAAGATTTGAACGCCTTCATAACCTTAGATATCGATGGTGCGATGAAACAAGCAAGAGAGCAAGATGAGATGCTCAAAACAGCCAACACAGAAAAGTTGCCGGCTTTGTTTGGAATACCGATTGCTCTGAAAGATCTCATCTACACCAAAGGAATGAAAACAACTGCAGGAAGTCTCTTTTGGAAAGACTTTGTGCCCGATGAAGATGCCTTTGTCGTTGAAAAACTCAAACGAGCTGGGGCAATAATACTCGGAAAGACGAACATGCACGAGATAGCACTCGGTGTGACGAACAACAACCCCCATTTTGGTCCGTGCAGAAATCCTTATGATCCTTCTAAGATCTCGGGTGGTTCTTCTGGTGGTTCGGCTGTCGCGGTGGCAACAGGTATGGCACTCGGTGCGTTAGGCACAGATACGGGCGGATCGATAAGAATTCCATCTGCATTGTGTGGTGTGGTTGGTCTAAAACCAACCTATGGTAGGGTTAGCCTTAGAGGAGTTATACCCCTTGCTTGGCATTTAGATCACGTTGGACCTATCACAAACTGTGTGATGGACGCGTGGATACTTTTGAGTGTTATTGAAGGCTACGATACAAAAGATCCATTCAGCGTAAAATCAAGAAGAATGAAGCCCATCAAATCGAATGACAAACTCTTTAGTGTCAAGATAGCAAAGGCAACTGGCGACTTCGTGCAAAGGGCAGATGAAAGGATTTTGAAAATAGTCGACGATGTGGCAAAGGATCTTGAAGAACTTGGAGCAACTGTGCAGCCAGAGAATATGGACTGGCTGAAGGAAGCAGCAGCCGCAAATGGACTCATGACACAAACGGAAGCTGCTGCCTTTCACAGAGAAAGACTCAGAGAACAGCCAGAGTTGTTTTCAGAAGATGTGAGGCAAAGACTGATGGAGGGTATGTCTACAAAAGGAATAGATTATGCCGCCGCAAGATACACTCAGAGTCTCACCAAAAGGCGATTTGAACAATTCTTCAAAGATTACGATCTTCTCTTGCTTCCAACGGTTCCTATAACTGCACCAAATATCTCCGGTGAAGGTGCTGTCGAGATGGCAAGAAGGCTGACAAGATTTACAGCTTCGTTCAACATCTCTGGACTGCCTGCTATAACATTGCCGACTGGCATGATCGACGGGCTACCAGTTGGAGTTCAGTTGGTCTCGCGTTCTTTCAATGAATTTTTTCTGCTGCAAATCAGTTTAATGCTCGAGTCATTCATACAGAAAGCAGGCAACTCGGTGTAATTGTTCTACTTCTTTAAGTTGTGGCACACTCTCGTGGCATTTTTTCATCGCATATGGGCACCGAGAGGCGAACAAACACGCTTCTGGTGGATCGATTGGAGAGGTGATCTCTCCTTGAATTGGTTGTGTCTTTCTGAGCCTTCGAAGCTTTGGGTCTGCCACGGGTACAGAGGATATCAAAGCCTGAGTGTAAGGATGAAGTGGATGGTTGAAGAGGTCTTTTGAATTTGCAAATTCCACTATCCTGCCCAGATACATAACGCCTATTCTATCGCTTACGTATTTCACAACAGCCAGATCGTGCGCGATGAAGATGTATGTCAAATCGTATTTCTCTTTGAGAGAGAGCAAAAGATTTATGACCTGTGCTTGAACAGAGACATCCAACGCCGATACAGGTTCATCGCAGATCAGAAGTTTTGGTTTCATAACTAAAGCTCTTGCAATGCCAATTCTCTGCCTTTGTCCGCCTGAAAATTCATGTGGATATCTGTAGACGTATTCTTTTCGTAAGCCGACGCTTTCGAGAGCCTCAAAGACTATTTGCTTCTTTTCATTCAATGGCATCTCCGAGATACCCTCGGTGACTATTTGAAAAACAGTGAGTCTTGGGTTCAACGAACCGTATGGGTCTTGAAAGATCATCTGGATCTTCTTACGATATGGTCTGAAGGTTTTTCAATCGAGTGAAAACAGATCCACAGGCTCTTGTTCTTCTGTGTAGATAGCCTTCCCTAATGTTGGTTCATAAAGTCTAACGAGTAATCTGCCAAGTGTTGTCTTGCCGCAGCCAGATTCACCAACTAAACCAAAGGTCTCACCACGAAAGACATTGAAAGAAACGTTGTTGACGGCCTTCAGGTACGATCTCTTTCCAAAGGTTCTTTTCACGGCAAACCATTTGCTCAAATCTGTGACGTTAAGAATCTCACGCATCTTCTTTCCCCTCACCGTTCGAATAGAGCCAGCATTTCACTTGATGGTTCTCTCCAACAGACACATTCTGAGGTGGAAGCTGTGAGCAT
>JBBFME010000108.1:0-7069 GCA_037478695.1 Pseudothermotoga sp. | reverse complement strand
ATGTAACTGATTGTCTTGATGATCTTGTCTGATCTTGTCATCCCATCACCTCAGTACTGAACCTTTTTGTTCAGAACTTTTAGTTGCAGTATGGTTATTCCGAGTATTATCAGAAAGAGTACAACCGTTGCAGCAGTGGCTGTGCCCATGTCAAAGGACTTGAAAGCCTTTTGGTATATGTAAAGAACCAATGGTTTTGTGGAATTGAGAGGTCCACCTGAACCTTGATCGCTCATGTTGTAAACCTGGGTGAATATTCTCAGAAAGATTATTGTCTCCATCACAGAGAGAAATACAATCACCGGGTTGAGTAAGGGGATAGTTATCTTGAACAACAACTGTCTGCGATTTGCACCGTCGACTCTTGCAGCCTCTAAGTATTCTTTTGGTATGTTCTGAAGACCGGCGAGAAAGATGATCACACAGTAACCGACCTCAATCCAAACAGTTGTTGCGACTATCGATGGCAAAGCTTCAGTCGTACTCATCAGGAAACTTCTGGAAGATAACCCGAGAAGGTTCAGAAAATTGTTTATGATGCCCGTTGGTGGCTTCTGATACATCCATCTCCAGACCCAACTCGTAGCGACAAGTGGTGTGATATAGGGCATGACGTAGATCAGTCTATAAAAACTCTGAAATTTCGTTATATTGTTCAGCAAGAGTGCAAGCGCCAAAGAGAGAATAATCACGCTTGGCACACCATAAATCACGTATTTCAACGTGTTGAGTAAACTTATTCTGAAGACAGGGTCTTTGAAGATGTTCACGTAATTCGATAGACCAACGAAATTCTTAACAGGCGATATTATGTTCCAGTCGGTGAAACTTATATAGAAAGCAGATATCATTGGATAAAAACGTATGAAGGCAAAGAAGGTCAGCGGTACCAAAAGAAAAAGATATGCAGTCAAAGTTTTCTTGTGTCTCAGCTTCATGGTTTCACCTCAAAGGGGCGCGACTCGGTCGCGCCCATATTTCATTTGCCTACGGATTTCCAGAATTTGTCCAAAATGGCCTGTTCAGTTTGTGCTGCTTCCTTGAAAGATTGCTCGGGTGACATTCCTTTCAGCCACACTCTGTCGACAGCATCCATCATGACCTGCCTTTGGGCTGACTCATCTACGAACATTGTCGCGTGTGCATACTCGAGCCCTTTCAAGAATGGACCATAGATCGGATCGTTGTAGTATTTTTGAGCAACTGCTGGATTTGCCGGCAATTCTCCAACCTGCTCGAGCCAGAGCTCCATCACCTTTTCACTCGAGAGGAATTTCAAGAACTTGATCGCGGCATCCAATTTTTCTCCGGTACAGTTCTTCGTGATTCCATTTGCCCAGAAAGAAGCAAAATTAGACTTGATTCCGTTGTACTCGGGTAACTCAGCAATACCGAAGTTTAGACCCGCTTTCTTCAGCGCTGCTATCCTGAAAGATCCATCGATGTTCATTGCGGCAGCTTGAGATGTGAAGGCGGTTATATCGTCGTTCATGAAGCCAGGATAACCAACCTTGTGAACTGTTATGAGATCTGTGTAGAACTTCAGTGCATCTGGTACACTCTGGTAGGTTACCTGTGTGTAATCATCACTGTAAGGTGCTCCACCAAACTGTCTTGTGAGAACTTCCCTGATCCAATGGTGTCCCTGTCCAGATGGCTGGGTGGCCAAACCGGCTTGAACTATGTTACCTTGTTTGTCGTATTTTGTGAGTTTCTTTGCCATCTCTACAAGTTCTTGCAGAGTCTTTGGAGGCCTTTCTGGGTCAAGCTTAGCCTCCTTGAACAGATCCTTGTTCCAGAACAGAGCAAGGCTTCGCACAGCTATGGGCAATGCATAACGTTTGCCCATGAACTCGACACCTTTTGCAACAAATGGGAAGAAGTTTGCATTCAGATATGCCTCAGAAAATTCATTCTCTGGTAGAGGTTGTAGATATCCAGATGTAACGTACTTTGGTATCCATCCGTAGTAGAGATTGACAATATCAGGACCTGTCCCAGCAGGAACTGACGCTGCTACCTTCTCGTTGAAGGACTCGTAAGGGAAGGTCACATGCTCGACTTCAATGTCCGGATAGATTTTTTGGAATTCTTTGATGATCTCGTCGATAGCCTTTACCTTTGTCTCAAAATAGTATTGCCAGTAGACGATCTTCACTTTGCCGAAAGCCATTACCGATAGGAGCAATAAGACTGTCAGAAGAACCATCAAATACCTCTTCATAAAGCCACCTCCTTAAGGTGAGAAAGTTTTGAAACTACACGTACAACAAGGTGTTTCTCATCACCTCCTTGGAGACCCAGCTTCTGTGCTCTACATTGCACTCAAAATCTTTTGACCATTTCTTAGACGAGGTAAGTTGTAGGCTGAGCAAAAAGCATCAGTTAGTTAAGCGAGTTTACTAATACAAATGGTAACTAAAAGATGAGAGAATGTCAAATCCATTCTACACCCTTTGTAGGCTTCAAAGGGATAATTATGGACTTGAGAACTGACGATCTACGGAAAAACACGTAGATCTTTCTCTTTCTTTTGTTTTCTCCGTATATCTCAATTTTTCAAGATAGACGATCTTCAGTTAACAGCAGTTCATAACCCTCTGGCGAGTACAATAGCCTTTTCAGCAACAGCCTGACTCACTTTTCATCTGAAGAATTTGATTGTTCTCGCCGAGTATTGCCACCTTGGGACCCTTGTACTCTCTATCTTCAAAGAGGCCGAAGCTCATTATTATAACCTTATCACCTTTTTCAACAAGCCTTGCAGCGGCACCGTTCAGTGCGATCGTTCCGCTCTTTGGTTTGCCCCTTATCACGTAGGTCTCAAACCTGCTGCCGTTGTTCACATCGGCGACCAATACTTGTTCGTTCTCTTTCAGATCAACGGCTTTCATGAGTTCTTCGTCTATCTCTATGCTTCCCTCGTAAGCGATGTTCTTGTCTGTCACCGTCGCCATGTGAAGTTTCGATTTGAGCATGAAGCGCATCATCTTTATCCCTCCGATGTTTTATTATATCAGCAGACACGCCGTGAGACAGATTAGTTTCGATCTGCTCAATAGCCGTTCATCATTTGTTAGTCGAATTTCTGCATATCTTCATCTTTTTCATTGTTGATCTGCTCAGATCTTATGGTAGAATAAAACTGGTGTGGTAAGAGCCTTGGAGAAAGCCACATCCCTTATGGGGTGTGGCTTTTTTCTTTGGAGGTGTTTGGATGAAAGTTGTGGTGATCGGTGCAGGAGTTGTCGGATCCTTAGCCGCAAGAGAACTGAGTAAATATGACCTTGATCTAACCATAATCGAGAAAAACCTCGACATAGGTTGGGGAGTCACTAAGGCGAACTCAGCGATACTGCACGCTGGATACGATGATCCAATTGGATCAGCACGTGCCATGTTCTGTGCAAGAGGTAATGAGTTGTACACCCAACTCTCTAAGGAACTCGATTTTGAAATAAAGAGGATCGGTTCATATGTTATCGCTCTGAACGACGAGGAATCAAAAACTGTAGAGGAACTTTACAGGCAGGGAATGATGAACAAAGTCCCTGGTTTAGAGATTCACGATAGAAAGACTTTGGTTGAGAAAGAACCTAATCTCAACAGAGATGTGAGATGTGGCCTCTGGGCACCGACTGCCGGTATAACAGAGCCATGGATGGTTGCTGTAGCCGCTGTAGAAAATGCCTTGGCGAATGGAGCAAAACTCATTCTGAACGAAGAGGTTATAGGTTTTGAAAAGAACAACAACAAGATCACAAAGGTTGTCACCAACAAGAATTCATACCAAGCAGATCTTGTTGTAAATGCGGCCGGTCTTTTTGCAGACAAGATAGCAATGCTTGCCGGTGCAGAGTATGTTCCTCTACACCCACGTCGTGGTGAGTACATACTCTTGGACAAAAAAGTCGGTTCAACTGTCAGGTCAGTTATCTTTCCAACACCGACTAAAACGTCTAAAGGAATACTGGTTTTGCCCACAATAGATGGTGGCTTGTTGCTCGGCCCAACAGCTGTTGATCTACCCGCCGAGATGAAAGAGAACTTCCAAACAACACAGGAAGGCTTGGAACAAATAAAGAGTTTCACAAGAAATCTTGTCCCTTCGCTCGATTTTTCTCAGGCTGTTAAGACCTTTTGTGGTTTAAGACCTGAAAGCCCGCAGAAGGATTTCTTCATTGGCGCAAGCAAAGAAGTGAAGAACTTCGTAAACCTCATGGCGATGAGATCACCAGGATTGACAGCAGCACCAGCAATAGCTCGGTATTTAGTTGAGCACATTGTTCAAGAAGAACTTGGTTTCCATTTGACAACTAAGAGAGATTTCAACCCAATTAGAAAAGGTATAAAGAAGATCGTCGAGCTTCCCTTAGAAGAATGGCAAGAAATGGTGAAAAAGAATCCTGCTGCCGGAAGACTCATCTGTTATTGTAACGAAGTAACAGAGGCAGAGATAATCGAGGCTATAAGAAGAGGAGCAAGAACACTCGATGGAGTTAAGTTCAGAACAAGAGCGATGTTTGGAAGGTGTCAAGGTGGTTTTTGTTCCATAAAGATCATGAAGATTTTAGAAAGGGAAGTTGGGAAGGATATGTCTGAGATCGTTCTCAAATCGCCTGAAAGCTGGATCGTCGATGGGAAGGTGAGACAATGAAGACCGACGTTCTTGTAATTGGTGCTGGCGCAGCAGGTATGGCAGCCGCACTGAGTGCGGCGAAAAATGGAGTAAAGGTCACACTCGTCGATAGAGATGAAAGAACAGGCGGAATTCTCAATCAGTGCATACACAATGGCTTCGGGCTTCACTATTTCAAGCAGGAATTGACTGGCCCCGAATACGCAGAGAGGTTCTCAACACTACTCGGTAGTTTTGAAATAAATCTTTTGACGGACTGTCATGTTCATAAGGTAAATCCAGACAAAACGGCGATATTGGTTTCTCCAAAAGGTGTATTTGAGCTACAGACGAAGGCAGTTGTTTACACAGCAGGTGCAAGGGAAAGACCGTTTGGCGCTTTGATGATTCCAGGAGATAGACCCTCTGGGATCTTCACAGCAGGCGTTGCTCAGAAGTACATGAATATAGAGAACAGACTCATTGGGAAGAAGGCTTTGATATTGGGTTCAGGGGATATCGGCATGATCATGGCGCGAAGATTAACACTCGAGGGTGTTGAAGTAGTTGCGGTGATAGAAAGACTCCCTTATTCAGGAGGACTTCTGAGAAATGTCATTCAGTGCTTAGAAGACTACAACATACCTCTGTATCTCTCGAGCACAGTTGTCGAGGTGAGGGGAAAGAGCAGACTTGAAGAAGTTGTAGTCGCGAAGGTTGATCAAAATTACAAGCCGATACCTGGTACTGAGAGAGTCTTCAAAGTTGATACACTCGTTCTGTCTGTTGGCTTGATACCGCAGGTTGAGTTGCTCCAAGGTCTGGTTGAATTTGACCCTGTCTCAAAGGGAGTTTTGTGCTCTAACATAGGGCAGAGCTCAAGTGAATGGATTTTCGCAGCCGGTAATTGTACTGTGGTCTATGATCTTGTGGACTACGTCACGATAGAAGGTGAAAAGGCTGGTAAATACGCAGCCTTATACGCTAAAGGTGAAAATTTTGATAGGGGCAAACCTTTAGAAGCAGGAGAAAACGTTGGGGTAATTTTTCCAAGAAGATATGTAACTGGAGAAGACTTAGTCTTGTATCTGAGGAGCAAGAAGCCAGTGGAAAGAGCAACTTTGATTGTGAATGGTTTTGAAAAGAAATTTGAAGACGTTATGCCGAGTGAGATGATCAGAGTTAAGATACCACAAGCTAAGTTAGCAGATGCTCAGAAAATAACAGTTTCACTGAAGGAGGAATGAAGATGGATAGAGTAGTCTGCGTACAATGTCCTGTTGGATGCAAAATAAAGTTCGAATTGGTGGATGGAAAGATAGCCAAAGTTGAGGGAAATAGATGTCCAAGAGGACTTTCTTATCTTGAAGACGAACTGAGAGAACCAAAAAGGGTTGTGCCAACAAGTGTGAAGGTTGTTGGAGGAAAGTACGAACTTGTTTCAGTCAAGACATCTGCACCCATACCAAAGAAGTATATTCCACAACTGATGAAAAAGCTGAAAGAAATAAAAATGAACGCCCCCGTGAAGGTTGGGGACGTCATCTTGAAAAATGTCTTCGATACAGGTGTAGACGTAGTCGCCACAAGAACTGTTTTGAAAGACTCAGATGGTGATGTTCCACAGTGATTCCTGACTTGTCGAGACAGCCGTTGCTCCTTTATTTAATGCTTCTTTGACTTGACTCAGAGTCTTGACAAGTCCACCTGTGATCAGCGGTACTCCCGTTTCTTCTTTGATCTGCTTTATAAGGTCAGGTAGAAGACCTGGTAGTACTTCTATGTAAACGGGATTGTGTGACTTTGCCTGTTGAATACCTGTGATCAAAGACTGTGAGTCGATCAGAAAGATTCTCTGGATTGGAATCAGGTTTATCTTTTTTGCATAGCTCACAAGATTGCCTTTGGTTGTTATGACGCCGTCTGCCTTTAGTTGAACTTTCAGAAATTTGAGTGCTGCTTCATCCTTTCCGAGCCCTTTCACCAAATCGATGTGTACAAAGACGTATTTTCCGTTGTTGTGGAAAAGCTGTATGGTCTGACTCAACTCCATTATGTCGCCTGTGAGCAAAAAAACAGAACTCGCTTTGCTCGACAGAGCTCTTTGTATCTGAGAATCTTCTCTTATTGCCGGAACTATTGGAAAGACGAAGTAGTTTGTCATTCTTCCACCCACTTAGTGGCCCTCTTGACGGCTCTTTTCCAACCAGAGTAAAGTTTCTCTCTTTCATCCTGGTTCATCTTCGGTTCGAATCTTCTATCGATCTGCCACTGTCTCTTGATTTCTTCATGGTCTTTCCAATATCCAGTTGCAAGTCCTGCAAGGTATGCTGCGCCAAGTGCCGTGGTCTCATTCACCTTGGGTCTTTCGACTGGTACTCCCAAGATATCTGATTGGAATTGCATCAAGAAGTTGTTCACCGATGCTCCACCATCGACTCTGAGTGAACG
>JBBFME010000107.1:0-7202 GCA_037478695.1 Pseudothermotoga sp. | reverse complement strand
GAATAGACCATTAGCCATTCATCACAATCCCTTGAAAGGAATGTGCTTTATGGCTGCTTTTCCGCAAGTGGGAACGTGAAATCGCTGAAAAACTCCTTGGAGAAGATCTAATACCCGAAGAGTTGCTCATAATATACCACCTGTACAACAAGAATGGAAAGACAACACTCGATGAACTTTCAAAAACCATCCAACGAAGAAAAGAAGAAGTCACGTACTTTGTCTGGCGTTTGGAAGAGCGCGGATTTGTTCAAAGGGTAGACAGAAATATCTTCGCAAAGGAGAAATTCAAGACTACAGCAAAAAGCTCAGAAGAAATCGTGATCGAACACGTAAGATCTAAAGGTTCTATAACTCGTTCGGAAGTAGTTCAATTGCTAAACGTGAGCCCATCCACAGCGTTGAGAATACTACAAAAACTCGTGCAGAAAGGAACACTAAGACGCATCGGAACAGGAGGTGGGGCAAAATATACCCTAAGCAAATCGTAGAGCCATGAACTCCCAACTACGTTTCAATGCAAAACGATTTTTCAAAAGAATCGTTTCATGGTGAAACGTAGAATAGAGAAAGTCATAACTCTCGTTTCACATTGAAACGCATTTGTGGTATAATCGTTTTGACGTGAAACGATACGAGGTGAACAGTATGAAAATCGATGAACTAATAGAAAAACTTGAACTCCAAATGGAAAGGCTTATCAACACACTCCCTGAGAGAAAAAGGCCGTTTTTTGAGGAGTTGGACTCAAAGTTTGCAAACAGAGCTATTCTTCTTTATGGTCCAAGAGGCACTGGGAAAACAACATATCTACTACTTCGTGCGAAACAAAACAATATGTTATACGTCTCTGGAGACGACATAAGACTTTTGCAACATTCATTCTACGAAATTGCAGAAGAAATTCTAAAAAACTACTCGGGAATAATTATCGATGAAGTTCACGCGATAAAGAATTGGGAGATTATTGCAAAAAACATCTACGATTCATTCCCAAGCAAAAAGATATGGCTCAGTGATAGCAGCTCTGTTATTCTAAGAAAAGGCGTTGCAGACCTCTCAAGAAGATTTGTTGTTGTGAAACTGCCACTGATGTCTCTGAGAGAGTACATCTGCTTTGAAACAGGTAAACTTCTACCAAAGATCGAAAACACATTTGAAGAAAGAAGTTTTGATATGGCAAAAGAGATTCTAAAAGAAATCGATGCTGTAAGTTATTTCAAAAAATACAAAGAACACGGCTCAAGACCATTTTATCTTGAAGGCAACTTCAGAGAGAAGATGTTGAATATAGTGGAAAAAACAATATATCACGATACAATCAGCATTTTGGGAAATATCAGTGAAAACCACTATGGAGCCATGAAAGCAATGATCACTCACCTTCTCTTCTCGAAAATCCCGACTATAAACATCGAAACGATGAGCAAGGAGTGGGGCATAGGAAAACCAAAGTTATACCAACTGCTTCAGACTTTGGAAGACGTTGAAATGATAAACGTAGTCGATTACACCAACATTGAAAAGGCATATACAAAAGGTGCAAAAATCCTTCTTGCAGATCCAACGTTGTACTACGTGTACGAAGGTGAAACAGGCAATTTCAGAGAGGCTTTCGTGGTATCAACACTCAAAGAAAAGGACAAAATTCTTGCATGTAAAGACGAAACAAAAGGAGACTTTATCTTCAATCAACTCACACTTGAAGTAGGCGGGAAAAACAAAAAACCAAAAGAAAGCGATTTCGTCATACGAGACGATATAGACATTCCTTTCAAAAACATAATCCCACTCTGGATGCTCGGAATGATGTGGTGAGATTCGATCTCATAATTCAGCTAAAATACCTTTCAATTTCACCAACGTATCTTTTGTCTCTCTGAGAAACATCATAATTGCGCTCAACACTTTGTTCTCTCAGTTTATCTTTCAACCTTCTTGCATCTGGATACAACATCATCTGTCGCTGCGAATATGCTCACAGCTTGACCTGCTCCCGTCCCTTTAAAGGTAGGATTCCCACTTCACTGCGGGAAACTTACTAGAATATTTGATTTATTTCCGAATACCCTTAAAGAGGATCTGCTTTCTGGCTAATTCTTTGTAATATTTGTCTACCAATCACACTTGTCTTGACAAATCAACACGACTTTCTGCTGCAAAATTTATCGATTATGTATACCATCTAGATGCTCTGCCCCAGCATCTATGAAGAGCAACTCTACCAAAAACTTTCACTTTTCTTTTCTGCTCACCAGCCCAACTGAAGAGAAAATTTCTTTCACAACTCTTTTAAACTGCTCTTTATAGAGAACCAAAGTCACAGTGAAACCAATCAAGCCACCAAGAATGTTTAGAATAACGTTGGTGCTCAAAGTTCCCACTGTTGCAACACCCATCAAGAGGATCGTTTCGAGTCCAACTTTTTTCTGTCCATATCCTACAGGGAACAACTTCTCGGCGATATAGGTTTTTATGTAAAAGTAGATTACAAAACACATTCCTGTCGATATAGCAGCCCCGCGAGCACTGTATAAAGGTACAAGTATGCTGTTTCCAATGTAATTCATAAACGCCGCGATGGCTGAAACAACCATGTGCCAATGAGTCTTTTTCGATAGATTTATTCCCACAGTGCTTACAAGTGTTAACGTACTCATTATTGGTACCAAGATCAAAAACGGTGCAATTTGTGCCGAAGCCATATAAGTCCTTGGCAAGAGAAGAAAAATGATGTCTTTAAATCCCACTATCAAGAAACCAAATGCAAAGAGAAGAAATGATACCATCTCAAACGCCTTTATGTAAAACAATCTATCTTCTGTGTTTTTTTCGTATCTTTCAAAAGCTACAGGATACCAGAGTGCAGTAAATCCCGTTTCTACCAAGTGCATAACCGAGACGATCTTTGCGGCTGCGCTGTATAAACCAATCTCGCCCAAAGTGCTGTACAGCCTCAGAGAAATTCTGTCTACCGAAGTGAAGACCCACCTGATCAAATCGTTTGGAACAAAGGGTATTCCATAAGATAGAACTGACTTAACCTCAGAAAGGTTGAATCTCACAGGCTTCCAGTATTCCCATCCTACATAGATTCCAGTCGCAAGCGCCAAAGCATATCCCATCATATTTCCGAAAACTATGGCTAAGAAGCTTCTTTCAATCATCAAGGCATAGATGAGTGAAAAGACAAAGCTTCCAGCGACATTCACTGACTCCACCAACGAATAAAGAAAGCCCTTCTTTCTCATTCTGATAACCAACTGATTAAAGTGTTGAAAAGCAGCCAAATACAGAGTAATAGACATGTAGAGGTTCACTTTGGGATAGACTTTTTTGTAGAGCATGATACTCAAATGATCTCCTAAGACTAACATAACGATCGTTACCAACGTGACTATCAATAGTGAAGGCGAAAGACATGCCCAAAACAGTCGTTTTCTCTCGTTTTCTTTATATTCGTTGAAAAAGCGTAGAAAACTTTGATTGGTTCCCAAAAACATGAAACTGCTTATGATTCCAAACACCATCGCAAACATCGCGCTCTTTCCAAATTCCTCAGGTACTATCAGGTAAGAGATAACAGGAACAGAAATGAAAGAAAGTCCTGCACGGAACCAAACTCCTAAGGAGAAAGAGATGTACGATTTGAAGTACTTTCTCAAGTCTCAACAACCTCCTGTGAGCATCTTTATGGTGGACTTAGATCACTCTATCGACGCTATGAAGTTTTTCTCTGATCAAGGTTAAGATCTCTTGCCTCTCATTAATAGGAAGTGACTCCAAGGTAGCTGTCAATTCTTCAATGGCGTTAAGTAAATGCCGAAGCCTCGACGAGCTGATTCCCTGAGTTCTCGGCAAAAACTCTACACGACACAACTTTCTCAACGGCTCGTATTTCTCTCTCCACTCTTCACTCGCCACAATCACATGTGGTTTATACTTTTCGATATCTTCTATCTTTTCTTCCCAACCCTTCGCCGGGAAAATCTCATCGACATACTTTATACTTTCCACTACCTTTGCTCTTTCTTCATAGTTGAAGAGATCAACTTTGCCCTTCAAAAGATCGAATTCATCTGTTGTAACGCCCACAACTAAACGATCACCAAAATCTCTTGCTTTCTGAAGAAAATTCAAATGTCCAATGTGAAAAAGATCAAAGCTGCCGTAGGTCAGTACAGTTCTCATCTTTCTCCCCCCAATGCTTTCTCAATCAATTGAAGTACTCTTTCTGTGGAATTGGCGTCTTTGTATTTATGAACCAAATTGCATATGAATTGGCGTTGCTCTTTGTAGTAGTTACTCTCTTCTAAGCATCTCTTGATTTCTGCCTGCAATGTCTTTTGATCAACACACTTAGGCCCCGCAGTCCAGTATTCATAGTCAAGAAGCCATCCACCTCGTGTTTCTTTGTATTCTTTTAGATCAACGGGTATGAAAATAACAGGTCTGTCAAGTAGCAGCCAATCAAAATATACCGAAGAATAATCAGTTATCAGCAAATCTGCCCCATTCAGCAACTGATAAAAATCTATTCTTGCTTGCTTTAATTGCAGCGAATCTATTACCCTTATGTGCTTACTTTCAAACCCCTTGTAGTGATCTACGAAAAAATGTTCTTCATTCGGGTGCAACTTCATGAAAAAGACGATATTGTTTGCTTTGAGAAAATCTATGAAAAGCTGTAGATCAAATCTCTGAAACCCAAAAAGATTGTCGCGAGATTTATTTCCCTCGACGAAGTCTTGCCACCCAACTCTGAAGGTCGGGGCGAATATGACAACCTTCTTTCCTTCAAGATCGATATCAAAAAGTTCCTCTAAGTTTCTGCGACCATTCGATGTCAACAAATAATCATTTCTTGGCGCCCCGGTTATGACATAGCGATTAATGGAAAGTCCAAGGCATGCGTTTCTCAAAACAGTCCCAAACTCCGAATAAGAACAGAAAATATCTGGTGTGCCTTCGTATTTCTGAACCCTCATGTCCATTAATCCGGCTTTCTTTGTGGGAAAGCCATGCCACAGTTCTATGTAAACAGTTCGCTTACGCAACTTGCGTTCACAACCGTGTGTAGAAAGCAATACTTTAGCCTTAGCAACCCATTTCAATGTTTGCCACTTCGACAGAAGTTTCTGAATCAAAGTCCTTGCAGATTGTTCTTGTGGCTCTAAGACCTTGACCTTGCAGTTTTGTATCTTTCCATTTTTCAAAGCCTCTAAGATCGGTACTAAATTATTACCAGAGCCTTCGTTGTGAACGAGAATAACGATCAAGGTTTTGTCTAATCGAAAGAGTAAACGCGCAGTGCATCTCAAAACCTTGTTGACCAATGCTTTAAAAGCACCCAGTTTAGCTACCCCCCAAGGCAGATTGAAGATCAGTTCAGCTTGAATTGACATAACGCAAAATTGTGGCTGATGGCACAATTACCGTTCAAAAGCCCTGTACACAGTAGAGTGCACCATTTAATTGTACACCAACTTGTAAAACCATTTGCTTCGCCGCATTTTTATGTGAAGGAATAATCGTGTGGCTTTTGTATGGTGGCAGTATGCATCTTGTCGATGCTTTATTAAACATGGAAACACGAGCAAAATGTGCACTCTGCAAATATATAGCCAAAAGGTTTCCCCTATCTGTGACATATCTCTTCACTCACTTGTTATCTAAGCTGATATTCTTGGTACAACAAGATTTTCTTATCAAAGAAATGCTCTTGTTTGATTTCATGCCAAGGCGCCAGTTGGCGACAAAATCTGCAAAACAATTTTCTGCAGGGCCATGAATCGAGCAGCGTTGTTAAAGGTGTGGTTGTTGTGTACAGTTTATTCATCTTGATTATGAAGATTGATAACAAAACTTTCTTCTCAACGCTGTGTTTTCAATTCTCTTGGTTTACTCGTTCATTCTCAATTCTCTTGAAGGCTTGATTAGCCATAAACGATCTTACAAATCGCGTGCAATAGGAATGATATTTCCAATCGACTGGCAGCATGACGGAAAGTTATGAAGAGAGAAGAAGATAAAGAACACCTTTAGATACTACTCGGGTAACTCACGAAAAAGATTGTCATTGCAACTGGTCGAATCAAATCTGCTGGCGAAGAAAGCGATGATAGCGCCCAAGAGGAATGAATAGATTAATCATTCTAATACAGATCTTGCAGAAGAAACATTCACACAGATCACTTCTTCCTCAGAAGAAAATCACCTATGGTTTTGTAAACTATCGAAGCACTTTTCCTATACAGAAGAAGAATTGCGAGTACTCCAATCAGTGAAGATAGCATTGTTCCAATAAAACTTCTAATCAAAGTGCCTACAAGTGCAACAAATACTATCACTATTGTACCGATGTAAACTTTTCTGAGTTCAAAACCAATTTTGTACAACCTCTCCGATATCATCGTTCGCATAGTGAAAAATAGAATATATGATAACCCCGTTGAAATTGCTGCTCCTCTTGCACCAAGGTGTGGAACAAGTAGGGTATTGCCCACAAAGTTCACAGTTGCACTAACTCCAGTCACCACAATATGCCAGTAGGTCTTCTTGGTGAAGTTTATCCCCATAACTGTTGTTTCTGAAATTGTGTACATTATCGGGTACAGTATCAAGAATGGTGCAATATATGCTGCTTCTCTATAACTTCTGTTAAGTAGCAAGAATATCAAGTCTTTGAACCCCAAGACTAAGAACCCGAACAAAAACATCACACAGCTCACAATCAAATTTGCTTTCCGAAAGAAATCTCTGGGCTCAGAATCGGTTTCATATCTTTCATACACAACCGGGGTCCAAAACGTTGTAAAACCAGCTTGAACAAGATTCATGACCGAGACTATTTTGAAAGCCGCACTGTAAAGACCTATTTCATTAAAAGTCGAATACTGCCTTAGAGAAATCCTGTCTATTGAGGAGAACAGCCAAAACAAGAGTGAAGTTGGCAAAAAGGGGACTCCAAATTTCAAATGCTCTTTAATCTTAGAGAGGCTAACTTTCGAAAACCTGCGCAATTCATTATCAGCAAACGAACCAACGAGAAAGGCAGAAAGATTTCCAATTATCTGTCCAAAAACAATCGAGTAAAAATCCCTTGAAATCAACAGTGCATAGACTATGGTACCTGCTACATTTGAAAGTGAGTTGACTACGATCAATCCTGAGAATAAAAGCCCCTTCTTCTGCATCCTAAT
>JBBFME010000106.1:0-7224 GCA_037478695.1 Pseudothermotoga sp. | reverse complement strand
GGAAATAACCTATGGTATAGAGAGAATCGCCATGTACTTGCAAGGCAAGAAGAGTATCTTCGACGTCATGTGGAATGAAAAGATCTCTTATGGTCAACTCTATCTTGAGAATGAAAAACAATTTTCAAGATATAACTTTGAACTCTCGAACGCACAAAGTCTTTTCACGCTGTATGAAATCTATTCAGCTGAGTTTGAAGCACAGATCGAAAAAGGAAATTATCTGGTGGCTTACGACTACATGATCAAGTGCTCACATACCTTCAATCTGCTCGATGCGAGAAATGCGATAAGCGTGACTCAAAGACAGCAGTACATCAGATCGATAAGATCTATGGCGAAACGCTGCGCAGAAGCTTACTTAGGGGGTAAATGAAATGAAAAATGATGTACTCTTCGAAATAGGTGTTGAAGAACTCCCGGCAAGTGAAATGGACAGAATAAAGGAGCAATTACTTGAAAATGCCAAAAACTTCCTGAAGGAATCGAAGATCGATTGTGGAAAGATCGAATGTCATGTAACCAATCGCAGAATCTGCCTGTTGATAGAAGATCTCTCTGAAAAACAGCAAGACACCTCGACCTTGAAAAAAGGTCCCTCTGAGAAAGTTGCCTTTCTCGACGGCAAACCAACGAAAGCATTGATGGGCTTTCTGGTTTCCAATCAAGCCTCTGAAAATGACATTCTCCTTCAAGATGGCTATGTCTTCATCAACAAGAAGATAGAGGGCAAGAACACCGATCAAGTTCTTCCTGAACTTTTCAAACAGCTCATAGAGTCACTCAAGTTCACCAAACCAATGAGATGGGGAGATGGACAGTACGAATTTGTAAGACCAATCAAGTGGATACTGTGCCTTTACCAGAACAGAGTTCTACCAGTTGAAGTATTCGGACTGAGGTCTTCAAATCAAACACAGGGTCACCCATACCTTGGAAAAACGATAGTAATCGATAGACCATCGGAGTACGTCGAGGTCTTGAGAAAATCATTTGTGTTAGTCAACGAAACTGAGAGAATAGAACGAATAAAACGAGAGCTGAAAGAAATCGAGGAAAAATACGGTCTTGTCTGCGAGAAAGATGAAGAGATGATCAAAAAGGTTGCCAAGATCACCGAATGGCCTCTTGCGATCGTTGGCAGATTCAGAGACGAATACCTTCGACTACCCGCCGAGTTGATCAACGTTACTATAAGGCATCATCTGAGTGCCTTCACAACGAATAGAAATGGAAAGATAACATCTCATTTTGTTGCCTTCTTAGACAGACCTGATGGAGATCTCAGCAAAGTCATCGAAGGTTATCAAAACGTTGTCAACGCACGCCTTGAAGACGCTCGTTATTATCTTGAGATGGACGAAAAGTACAACCTTGAACAGTTCAACGAAAAACTCAAAGAGATGGTCTTTCAGAAAGAACTTGGCACTCTGTATGATAAAGTCAATCGCATTGAGCAAATCTCTCTCTACATGGTAGATCGAGTTGGCTTGCAGGCTTTCTCGGAGAAAGTTCAAAGGGCTGCCAGGCTCTCCAAAGCCGACATTGCCACTCACGTTGTCTACGAATTTCCAGAATTGCAAGGCGTTATGGGGAGAATCTATGCACTGTTGAGCGGTGAAGATCCAGAGGTGGCGCACGCAATAGAAGAACAGTACTCAGACAACCTGCAAACAAAAATCGGTGCAGTCATTGGCATAGCCGATAGAATTGATACGATCATGGGAAATCTGGCCATTGGCAATATACCGAGCGGTTCAAAGGATCCGTTTGGCTTGAGAAGCAAGATGGAGACAATCTATAAGACAATTGTTCACCACAGATGGGACATCGATATCCCCGAATTGTTGGATTTTGTTCTTTCATTACTCAAAATTCAGTGTGACAGAAACATCGTCGATGATTTCATGAGCAGTAGGTACTACGCATTTTTGTCGAATCTTGGTTTCTCTTATGACGTATCGAGAGCCGTAAACCACCTTTGGACCAAACCACTAAGAGGTTTTCTTTCGGCAAAGGCTCTCTCTGAAATGGCCAGTACCGAAGATTTCAACAAACTTTGCGTCGGCTTTGAAAGAGTTCACAATATCACCAAGAATCACAACGATATGCACTTTGACGGGGCACTCTTTGAAAAGCAGGCTGAGACCGATCTATTGAATCAATTCGTGCACGTGAAATCCATCGTCTTAGAGAGTTTGAAAGAACTCAATTACGAAAAGGGATTGCGCGCTCTAATCACGCTGAAGCCGTACATTGATGAGTACTTCAACGAAGTTTTCGTCATGTCAGATCGAGAGGATATAAGAAAGAACAGGCTTGGATTTCTCAAAAACATCGACAGTTTGTTCATGCTCATCGGTGATCTAACACAGTTGGTCAAAAGAGAATAGGGCGCAAAGCGCCCTATTTTTTCTCATTGATCTGAGAAAGACCAGTAGTTGGGAGATTCTCTTGTGATGATTATGTCATGCGGATGGCTTTCCTTAACACCTGCTGACGTAACTCTGATGAACAACGCTTTTTCTCTGAGCTCTTGAAGGTCTTTGGCTCCAATATAACCCATACCCGATCTCAATCCACCAATTAATTGGTGCACGACATCTTTTACAGTACCTTTGTATGGTACCATTCCCTCGACTCCTTCGGGAACGAATTTGAAATTCTCACTTTGAAAATAACGATCAGCACTGCCCTTTTTCATGGCAGCTTCACTGCCCATACCTCTGTATGCCTTGTACTTCCTTCCTTGGTAGAGAATGGCATCTCCTGGTGCTTCTTCAGTACCGGCAAAGATACTTCCTATCATTACAGAATCTGCGCCGGCTGCCAGGGCTTTGACAATGTCACCAGAATATCTTATTCCACCATCGGCAATGAGTGTAACACCATGGGCCTTACAGACCTTTGCGCACTCCATGATCGCCGTAAGTTGCGGTACACCAACACCGGCAACCACACGAGTCGTGCAGATCGAACCTGGACCAATTCCGACTTTTATGCAGTCTGCTCCCGCATCGATCAGGGCAAGGGCACCTTCTTGTGTTGCAACGTTGCCGGCCACAACACACAACTCGGGAAAGTTCGCCTTTATCTGTTTGACAGTCTCAATGACTCTTTTTGAATGTCCGTGTGCAGTGTCAACAACTATGAAATCCACTTGTGCTTCCTTGAGCGCCTGAACTCTTGCAAGAGTCTCACCGCCAGTCCCAACGGCAGCACCGACGATCAGTCTACCTTTTGAATCACGTGCTGCCAAGGGGTGCTCAACAACACTCATGATGTCTTTAATCGTTATGAGTCCAACCAATCTGTTCTGTGAATCAACTAAAGGCAACTTCTCGATCTTATTCGCGTGAAGAATCTGTTTTGCTTCTTCAAGACTTATCGATGGTTCTGCAACAATCAACTGCGACATTGGTGTCATGAGCTCTCGAACACTACGTGCGTAATCTTCTTCAAATCTGATATCCCTGTTGGTTATCAAGCCCAAAAGATGTCCTTTTTCATCTACAACTGGCAATCCACCAATGCGATAGGTGGACATCAACTGCAACGCCTTTTCAATACTGTCATCTGCATGGATCGTTACAGGATCATAGATCACTCCGTTCTCCGTTCTTTTGACAATTGAAACTTGATGTGCCTGCTCTTCAATAGACATATTCTTGTGTATAACTCCCACTCCACCCTCGCGAGCCAATGCCTTTGCAAGCTCTGCTTCTGTAACAGTATCCATAGCAGCACTCACAAGTGGTATGTTCAACCAAATATCTTTCGCCAGTCTCGTTCTGATATCGGTCTGCACTGGTAGGACTTCACTGTAACGCGGAACTAAAAGAACATCATCAAAGGTCAATCCTTCTCGTAAATTCAAGATGCCACCTCCTACACAACTTTGCACTTTCGATGTATTATGTTTTTCAGAAATTATATCACCGGGGTGGTTAACTGTGCCTGCATTTTTCATAAAGATCTATGGACATGTGCAAGGCGTCGGTTTCAGATACTTCACTTATAAAATAGCAAGAAGACTTGGTGTAATGGGATATGTGAGAAATGCAGACGATGGTTCGGTACACATCCATGCCGAAGCAGACAGAGACACCCTGAATGACTTCCTGAATCAAGTGAGTCGTGGGCCATCGATGGCGATCGTTACAGATGTAGAATACCAAGAGGTAGAGATGGAAAACTTCAAATCCTTTGAGATCGTACATTAAAAGGAGGAGGAAAAAGATTGTTCATCTCATTCGAAGGCATTGATGGAAGTGGAAAAGGAACCCAGGTGTCTCTTTTTTTGTCATACCTTGAAAGACAAGGCTTGCCTTTTGTTCGTGTTAGAGAACCGGGTGGTACCGAACTCGGTGAAGCGATCAGGAAGCTTCTTCTTGCCAAAGAGGAAATTTCGATCTGTCCAAGGGCAGAACTTTTCTTGTTCTTGGCGAGCAGATCACAACTCGTTTCAGAAATTGTATTGCCTGCTCTGAGAGAAAATAAGATCGTCGTCGCAGATCGTTTTATCGACTCGAGTGTCGCATACCAAGGTGCAGCAAGAAAACTTGGAACGAAGATCGTGGAGGAACTGAACGATTTTGCCACTTGTGGGTTGAAACCTGACCTCACTTATTACATAGACATCACACCAGAAACTGCACTCCGACGAAAGCGCGGTTCTGATAGAATTGAATCAGAGGGAATAAAGTTCTTAGCTGCTGTGAGAGAAGCATATCTAAACTTGCTCGAGCAGCATTCGAATCGAATAGTGTTGATAAACGGAGAAAGATCTGTCGACGAAATCCATCAGGAAATCATCAGGATCTTTGAAGATTTCAGCAGGAGGAAGAAATGATGCAGTTGATCAGATTAGTTCTAACCGATCTCAAACGCATTTTCAAGAATCGCATCTCCGTTTTCATAATTGTCTTAGTACCACTCGTCGTAGTTTTGCTGACAACAGTCTTGTTCAACAGTTACAGTCTTTTCAACGCAAGAATAGGTGTTATAAATCAAGATACAGATCCACTTTCAAGGTTCACCGTGGGAATAATCATGTCTCTCTTCAGAGGAGGAACGATATCTTACGTCACCTCTGATTACCAGGAAAGGTTGCTTCGAGGCGAGTACAACGCAATAGTGGTGATACCGAAAGATTTTTCCAAAGATCTGTATGCGGCAAAACAAACATCTATAAGATTCATTCCGAGTCCTGTAGACCTTCAGGTATCGTCTGTGATGTATCAGCTTTTCAAATCCATGTTTGAAGACTTACAAGGAAGCCCGTTTTTCGATCCACAGGTGCTAAGATATCTCTTTGCCTCCTCAGGTTATCCTGCGCCAAAACTGATAATGAACGAACGAGAAGAACTCTTGAGCTTCACATCTCTCCTAACACCAATCGCGATCTTTCTCTCTGCAGCTTTTGTTATACTCGCACTTTCTTGCACCTCTGTTGTAACGGATAGAGAAAGCGGCTTGATAGACCTTTATCTATCGATGAAAATAAATCGTGTATCATACACCGTCTCAAAGGTCATCGCTTTTACAACAGTCGGTATTTTAGAATCTCTCATCGCCTCACTGTTGTTCCTTCTGTTGAAGGTGCATCTTCCAATTGAGTTGCTCTTAGTTCTGATATTGCTGAACTCATTCTTCCACGCAACCCTTGGAGTCTTTCTTTCTTATGTGGCAGTCAATACCCACGTTGCAAATCTTTTCAGTTTGAGCGTTGTGGTTATTTCCTTTTTCTTGAGTGGTATGATAGTTCCAGTGACATCAATGCCTCGTGTAATTCAAGTCTTCTCAAGATTCTCTCCACTCTTTGTTATGAATTACACTCTGAGAAAGGCGCAAATATACAACACTGTAGGAATCCGCGAACTTACCATCGTGATAATTATGTCTATCTTGATCTTCATTGTGACAATCGCATCAGCAATGCTTTGTCTGAAAAGAAGGTGAGAGTCTTGCACAGAATCTTGGTTGTCTCGGACACACATGGCTCACTCTCAAGTTGGGATGAAATCGAAAGACAGTTTGACTTTGTCGATGAGATATACCACCTTGGAGATGTGCTCTATCACGGTCCAAGAAATCCTCTTCCGAATGGTTACGATCCTGCTGGGCTTGCCAGAAAATTGAAAGAGAGAAAAAACATAAACTACATTAGGGGAAATTGTGATGCAGACGTAGATCTCTTGGTACTTGAAAATGATGATATGCCCAAAATTGCTTTCATGACTTTGGAAGACTTCAAAGTGGTTCTTCTGCACGGTGAAAATGTCGGCACAGACGAACAAATGGTTCAGCTTCTTGATAGATACAACGCCGCTGTCCTTGCTTATGGCCACACACACATCCCAAGACTTGAGGTTGTGAGATCGAAGATACTCTTTAACCCAGGCAGCCCCTCACTACCCAAGATGAACCATCCACCCACCGTTGGCTTGATTGAACTTTCTGAAAGGCTTAGAATAGCCATATACGAAATCAGTGGAACTCTGTGGAAGGAGCTGCTCTTATGATGGACCTCTCTGAGATGATCAGAGAACTCAACCCGAAGATAGAGATGGTACGCGATGAAGGCACTATGTTACCTGAAGATATCGATTACGTCGAGGATGCCTCGATACTCGAAGAAGACATCGTCGAAAAGGCACCACCATACGAAACCCTCGTCTTCGTTGACAGCAGAAGGAGGACCTTCGAGTCGATAAATATCCTTGGTTATATAGCCTTGCTGAGTCAGATAGTGACCGGAGCTGTTCTCTTTGAAAATGGAAGATGCCAAACACTCTTTTCTCCAGAGGAAAGCCCTGAGTCGAAATTGGTTTTAGCTATTCCATACGCACTAGCAAAGATTCTTGGTATAAACGGAGAATACGTGAGTCTTGGCAACTTGGTCTGCAAAGTAGCCATTGGTAACAATGCAAAGATTGCTTTAGATTCATTCATGCAAGAACTTGAACGCGTGCATGTCAGTAGATACACCAACGATTATCTCACTATCAAAGATGGTAGTATCGACTTTGCGACTCCTTCCTTTCAAATCGAAAGAGGACCGGTTGGACTTGTCAAAAACATTCAGAAAGCATTCGTTAGCTTCGAAATGTTCACAGCTTACAGTTCGATGAAAAAATCACAAAGATCAAAATCTATCTCGAGCAGACTTGTGACAGACAACAATCTTTATAGAATCATGTCTTACCTGAAGTTGGTCAGTAC
>JBBFME010000105.1:0-7236 GCA_037478695.1 Pseudothermotoga sp. | reverse complement strand
CCATCTGGCTACGTTAGATGGGTCATGGCACCTTGAGATACTGCTCAAGTTTCAAGCTCTGCCGTCTGTCATTAAACAGTCCCGAAGGGTGGGGACAGTGTGACAGACATGACAAGCCCATCTAACATTGGGGATGAGCACCTAACTCCGTAAGGAGGCTTACAGCAAGCGGGGACGAATCCCCGCTTTATTCAAAAGATATTTGAAAGGAGGAAAGCGGCTGTTTTCTGACACGACTAAAGTCGCATGTCTCCACAGCCGCAAATTGATGAACTGTGGCTTTCTCTCGTACTTCATAAAGCCTCAGCAGTACTCGATGCCTGTGAACTGGCATGAGATTTTCCAGACAAAAGGAAAACTCGCCGTTGAGATTGGTTTTGGCAGCGGCGAGTTTCTTGTTTCTCTTGCCAAAGCGCAGAAAGGCTACAACTTCATTGGATTCGAGACGTCGATCACATCTCTTGTAAGAATTCAAAAGAGGATACACAGTGAATCTCTGAGAAATGTGAGAGTTGTACTCGCCGACGGCAGATTTGGTTTGAGAGAATTCTTCGCCGATAATTCTGTTGACCAAGTGTACACGAATTTTCCTTGCCCATGGCCCAAGAAATCACACGAGGGCAAGAGATTCACAAATCAAGGTTTTGCCGAAACCTTAGCAGCAGTTTTGACTCTCGGTGGGATCTATCAACTTGTCACAGACGTACAATGGTACGCAGAGCAAATGAGGGATGTCCTGCTATCCACAGGGTCTTTTGAACTGCTCCAATTCAATGAAAACAACGACATTGTAGTTGGTACAAGGTATGAAAGAAAGTGGCTTTCTGAAGGTAGAAAGACATACACTTTATTAGTGAGTAAGGTTGTTCACAAAACTGTTGAAAGATGGACTTGGGAGGATGGTTCGATGCCTCATGTTCATTTGAACAAGGCAGACATGGATAAACTCTTGGCGTTGGCAGGAATGGTTTTCAAACACGATAAAGGTGTTTTTGTAGTGAAAAGAATCTACAATTGTCATGAAGGAGAATACCTTCTGAGAATGGTATCGAACGAGGATGGTTTTCAACAGAGATATTTCATAAGTGTCGAGAGAGAAAAAGATGGTTGGCTTGTGAAACTCGATCCTGATGCTCTTGCATACAGAACACCAGTTGTGAAGTTTTCTGTTAAGAAAATAGCAGAGGTGATAGGTTCTTGAGATTTTCTGTGCTTGGCGCAGGAAGTTGGGGAACTGTTTTTGCAAAACTGTTGGCTGAAAATGGTCATGAAGTTTTGCTGTGGGCAAGAAGAGAGGAACTTGTAGAAGATATAAACAAAAATCATGAGAACACAGAGTATTTGCCTGATGTGAAGTTACCTCAAAATCTTGTTGCCACATCGAGGATCGCTGAATTTGAAAGTTTTTCTGAAAATCTCGTAATAGCAGTTCCTGTCAAATATATTGAAGAAACGATCGAGAAATTCAGCAAGAAACCGAAAATAGTTGTAAATCTTTCGAAAGGTATAGACAGTAAGCTGAGGACAGTCAGCTCGATAGTTCGCTCACGTTGGCAAGATGTTGTGTATTCAGTGCTTTCAGGACCATGTCATGCCCCTGAGGTTGCAATGAGGCTTCCTACATCTGTGGTAATTGCCTGTGAAAATCAACAGCTCGCAAGAAAGCTTCAAGTGGCTTTTAGCAATGAATATTTCAGGGCTTACACATGTGAAGATGTCTTAGGAGTTGAGATAAGTGGGGCTGTGAAAAATGTCATAGCGATAGCAGCTGGGGTCATCGATGGACTTGGACATTGGCACAACGCCAAGGCTGCTTTGATAACTCGGGGTTTACATGAAATCGGCAAATTTGGATTGGCTTTCGGTTGCAAAAGCCCGCTGACCTTCATGGGTCTTGCTGGAATGGGCGATCTGATTGTGACTTGTACCAGTAACCACAGCAGAAACAGATATGTTGGTGAAATGGTTGCCAAGGGAATGAAGTTGGTAGATATTCTAAAAGACATGAAGATGGTTGCCGAAGGTGTACACACAGTTAAACCTCTTCTGGAGATTGCAGATTCATTAAAAGTCGACATGCCTATATGTCGACAGGTCTATGAAGTTCTTTTCATGGGCAAGGAACCGTCTCAAGCTATTACTGAGCTGATGACAAGGCCATTGAAGATGGAGATAGAATTCAGACAGACTGATTCAGGACGCGATCTGTCAGATATTTCACGAGTTGATCGATCTGGTTCTTCACGATGACATTCCCGCTGTTGAGCAGCTCCTCTACCTTCTGCAATGTGTGCGAAACGGTTGGATGAGATCTGTTAAAAAGTTCGGCAACTTGTCTGAGTGAAAGCCCAAAATGGTTTTTCGCAACAAACATTCCCACTTGCCTTGCGTTGAGAACTACTTGTTTCTTACTCTTACCTACTATTTCTTCTGGGGTTACACCAAAAACTTTGCACAAAGCCATTATCAATTTTTGCTGAGGTAGTTCTTTCTTCGTTTGAGTTGTTGCAATCGAAAGTAGTTCTGTCGCCTTTTGTACATCTACATTCTCGTTAGAAATCTGTTGATACATTATGAGTTTTACCAAAGCACCGCGCAATCTTCTCAGATTGTCCGAAAAGTTATTTGCCACTAATCTCAAGACATCTTCTTGCAGTCGAGCGCCTTCAAGTTGCACCATCTTACTGGCGATCTTGAAACAAGTCTCTGCGTCGGGTTTCTCTATTTTTGCAACAACACCCATCTGAAATCGCGAGACAAGCCTATCTTGAAACTTCTCGAGCTGTTGCGGATCGCGATCAGAACATACCACTACTTGCTTCCCAGCATTGTACAGTTCGTTGAAAGTGTGGAACAATTCAGTCTGAATACCAGACTTACCTATCAAGAACTGAACATCATCGAGCAAGAGTACATCGATTTTGTTTCTGAATCTTTCTCTGAACTCTTGTACTTGGTTTTTCTTTATTGAATCCACAAGTTCGTTTAGAAATCTCTCACTTGTGAGATATATCACTCTCAAGTCAGGTTGATTTCTGAACAAGTAATGACCAATTGCTTGTACCAGATGTGTTTTACCAAGCCCGACACCACCGTAGAGGAAGAATGGATTGTATTTCCCAGGGCTCTTGGCTATTTCGAGTGAGGTACTGTACGCAAACATGTTGTTCGGTCCCACGATGAAGTTTTCAAAAGTGAGAATAGGATTCAATGGAGTCAGTACAAGCGGTCTTTTTCTCACCAAAGGCTCATTTTCATCTGACTCTTCTTGTGGTTGAGTAGGAGTATAGTCTATTTGAAAGGTCATCTGCCTTTCAAAAACTTCTTTGAGAGTTTTTGAGATCAGAGTACCATATTTTTTTTCAAGCCAATCTCTGATGAAGAGGTTTCCTACCTGGAACACCACATGATCTGTCTTAATCTCTTTAACGTCGAAGGTTCCAAACCAACTTTCCCACACTCTTCGGTTCAATTTTGATTTTAAGGATTCGATAATTTTCTCTCTCATAAGGATGCTCCCCACGAAGTCAAACGATGATATCAGGTAGGTACAGATATTATTATGAACCTTCTGGGGGGTTACTTCAAGGAACAGAATTGTTTATGTTCTAAAAACTTTCCACTTTGTTTAAGAATATCAGATGGGATCAGAAAAAGAGGCGGTCAACCGCCTCTTTCTTACTCCTCAATGGTGATTGCGCCTGTTGGACAACTATCAGCTGCATCCTTAGCACAATCAAGTTCAGTTTCGGGTTGCAAAACCTTTGCTTTTCCGTCATCTCCAAGTTTGAAAACATCAGGACATAGACTTTCACAAACTCCACAACCAATGCATGCTGCTTCATCAACTCTGACCTTCATCCGTACACCTCCTCTGAATATTGGGACGTCAACCCGAATCTATTATACACTTGCTTGACTTTCTATCGTCCTCTGCAATAAATAAGATCCTAATCTCCAATAGAGGCAAACTTCTCATCTTCATGTGACCCAGGATGGTATTTCACTAAGCTATCATCGATCCGAATTGGTTCATATCATATTTTGCTACCATCAGCTCTAAGCTGTTCTCAAGTTTATTTCTTAATGTCAAGTATCATTCACTTAAAACGTATGAGTAGGAAAGAAGATTACCATAGTTTTGTCGACACGACATCATGTGAAGGTGTTAGTTGCCTTCGTTCTTCCATTCCAATGGAAGTGTACAGAACAACGCTTGTTGAATTAGAAGTCTTTCTGAATCTTGATATTCGCGGTCATTCCATGAAACGACTGCGTTCCATGTTTTTTGTTACAAGGTGTCACTAAGGACATATAAGGAACGAGTAGTGAGCCTTAGACATTTTTTCTCAGTCTTAACGAAATATGGTAAACTAAAACAGGGAGGTGTAACCATGAAAAAGGTGGTTCTTGTGTTACTTTTTGTACCTATTTTTGGATTAGCGGCAACACCTGTGGAAAGGCTGACTGGCGCTCTATCCATACTCAAAGAACTTTCAAATATACCTGATAGCGGTGCCTTTGTTGAGCTTCTTCGTCAGTCTGAAGGCATCGCCATATACCCATCGTTGATAAAGGTGGGTTTGGTGATCGGTGGTCAGTACGGAGAAGGGTTGGTTTTCAAAAGGGATACCTCGACAGGTAAGTGGTTTGGACCTGTGTTCGTCAAGTTGACAGGTCTCAGCCTTGGCGCTCAGATTGGTATTCAAAATGTTGGTTTGGTGTTAGTGCTCATGAACGAAGACGCTGTCAAGAGTTTTACCTCGAGCAATGTAACGCTCGGTGGTAACGTAAGTGTTGCTGCAGGCCCAATGGGAAGATCTCTTTCAGCAGACACAGATTACAAACTCCAAGCGGCCATATATTCTTACTCTGTCAGTAAAGGATTTTTCGCCGGGTTGTCTCTGCAAGGATCGGTTGTTCAAGTAGATGAAGACGCAAACAAGCAGTTTTACGGTTCATCTGTGTCTGCAGGAGATCTTTTGAAAGTCGAATCAAAATCAAAAGAAGTTATCGATCTTGTGAATTACCTGAACAGCTTGATATACCTGCAACCGGCTATGTGAGGTTTAATCTTAACCACTCACTAAATGAAAGGAATTTGAACTCTCTGTGGGGGCACTTCAAGTGTTCAAACTTGTCAGTGAATATGAGCCAACAGGTGATCAACCACAAGCTATAGAGAATTTGGTAGACGGCATAAACAAAGGTTACAGATTCCAAACATTGGTTGGCGTGACAGGTAGTGGTAAGACCTTCACAATGGCGAATGTGATCTCCCGTTTGAACAGACCTGCCCTTGTGATATCTCCAAACAAGACTCTTGCAGCGCAATTGTACGGGGAGTTCAAAAGCTTCTTCCCACACAACAAGGTTGAATATTTCATAAGTTACTACGATTATTATCAGCCAGAGGCGTATGTTCCAACAAGAGACCTTTACATAGAAAAAAATGCAGATATAAACGACGTACTCGTCAGAATGAGAATGTCTGCCCTGAAATCAGTTCGAACAAGACGTGATGTAGTTGTGGTTGCAAGTGTCTCAAGCATATATGCTTCAGGAGATCCTACAGATTTTGACAAGATGAATATTCAACTTCACGTAGGACAGAAGATCTCACCTCAGGCGATCGCGCAAAAACTGGCAAGAATAGGTTATGCGAGAAGCAGCGAAATAACGGTTAAAGGCTGCTTCAGAATAAGTGGCGATGTCTTAGAGATATACCCAACTTACCAAGACGAGGGTATAAGAGTTGAGTTCTTCGGTACAACGATAGAGAAAATAGAATCTTTTGACAAACTCAACCGCTCACTTATCGAAGAACTTTCGAAGATAACGGTTTATCCCGCGGTGGAATTTATCACCACCGAAGAAAAAGTAAAAAGGGCAGTTGAATCGATCAAAATTGAACTTGAAGAGAGGCTTAATGAACTCAAGAACCAAGGAAAATTGCTCGAAGCTCAAAGGTTGCAGCAGCGAACAATGCATGATTTAGAACTACTCTCAACACTTGGTTTTTGTCCGGGTATAGAGAATTACTCAAGGCACTTCGATGGAAGACAACCTGGAGAACCGCCTTATACCCTATTGGATTATTTCGACAAAGACTTCATTGTCTTTCTTGATGAATCTCACATAGCGGTCCCTCAGCTCAGAGCAATGTGGCGTGGAGAGTTTTCGAGAAAGAAAAACTTAGTCGATTATGGTTTCAGGCTTCCATCGGCTTACGACAATCGACCACTGACTTTTGAAGAGTTCCTGAAAAAGGTCCCACAAATTATATTTGTTTCTGCAACACCTGGACCTTTTGAGTATCAAGTGAGTGAACAGATTGTCGAACAGATAATTCGCCCCACCGGACTCGTTGATCCTGAAGTCGAGGTTCGTCCAACTAAGTATCAGATAGACGATCTGGTGAACGAGATAAGAGAGATTGTTCAAAGAAAAGAAAGGGCGCTCGTGACAGTCTTGACAAAGAAGACAGCTGAGAGATTGAGTGAATACCTCACGGAGCTCGGTATAAGATCTCTGTACATTCATTCTGAGCTTGATGCGATAGAAAGAATAGAGGTTCTCAAAAAGCTGCGTCGAGGCGATGTTGATGTTGTGGTAGGTATAAATTTACTGAGAGAAGGACTTGATCTTCCAGAGGTGTCTTTGGTTGCCATATTGGATTCAGACAAAGAAGGTTTTCTCAGGTCTGAGACCACGTTGATACAGATCATCGGAAGAGTCGCGAGGAACTTGAATGGGAAGGTGCTGATGTACGCCGATAAAGTCACCCCGGCAATGCAGAGGGCAATTGACGAAACAAATCGAAGAAGAAGTATACAGATAGAATACAATCAAAAACATGGCATAACTCCGAGGACGATAGTCAAACCACTTCAGATAGAGATATTTGAGAAATTCATTCAGCAACCTGAGCAGATTGATTACACGGAGTTGGCCAAGGATCTCACAAAAGAAGAGTATCTGAGCTTATTAGAAGAAGAAATGTACAGAGCTGCAAGTGAGCTTCGATATGAAGATGCAGCGAAATTGAGAGATGAGATCTTCAGACTTAGAGAGGAGTTGAAAGAATGAAAATCATATGCGAAGCTGCGAAGAAAGCGGGTGATTTGGCAAGGGACAGGTTTGACAAAGAACATAAGATCATTCAGCGAAACGAATAACCCAAATATCGGTGGCTTTGCGGCAATCGCTTCGATCGTAGAAGAAGTGAGACAAGAG
>JBBFME010000104.1:0-7243 GCA_037478695.1 Pseudothermotoga sp. | reverse complement strand
ATCAGCTTTTCGCTTTCCCGACGTTTCAACTCGATAGTCCAGCCATTTCTTGTTCTTCTCACGTTCACAGAGTAGTACATCTTGCTTGACCATCTAAAGTGAAGCTTGAAATCTTTCCACTTTTCTTTCTCAAGTTCAATGATTTTCATTTGAACACCTCTACATCTGCTTAAAGAAAACTTTCCAGAATCTCGCAAGCGTCCTTTACATACTTTGGACAAAGTGTTTTGAACAAGTTCTTTTGTCTTGCCAGTTCAAGTTCTTCTGTCTTACTTATATCGCAGCCAAGCAAATCTTTGCAGTAAATAGAGCCATTGAGTGATTCGAAGCGTCGAGCAAACTCTCTGGCTAAAAGATAAGTCTTTTCTTTTGATTGAGAGTCTTTCCCACCGTACCTTAGACCTATCACCATGAAAGCACCTGTGACTACTCCACAGATACTTCCCAATCGAGAAATGCCACCACCAAAGGCAGAAGCAATCTGCAGTGCCTTTTCTTCATCAATGCCAAAGTTTACAGCGTATGCTGTGAAGACAGATTGAGCACAACTCAGGCCACTTTCAAACAATTCGATTGCATGTTCTTTCATTTTTCTCACTCACTCTCTTTCTCTTTGATTTCCTTGATCCAAGAGGCCAATGCCAAAAGATCGACATTGCCACCTGAGAGTACGGCAACAATCTTTTTGCCTTTCACAGGAAGCTTGTTAGCGAGCAGGGCAGCAACGGTAACAGCACCCGAAGGTTCGACGAGCAGTTTCATTCGCTCGAGCAAAAAGATGACTGCTTTCTTTATGTCTTCTTCGGAAACAAGAAGGATATCTTCAACGTACTTTTGAACGACTGGGAAGGTCAACTGCCCAGGACTTGTCGTTCTCAGCCCATCGGCGATGGTTTCGATCTTATGAAGTTCTACCAGATGACCTGCTTTGAACGACAGATAGGTGCTGTTACTCTGTTCTGGTTCCACGCCATAGACCTTTACAGTCGGTAACTGTTCTTTCACCGCAACGGAAATACCACTGATCAAGCCGCAGCCACCGCACGGTACTAAGACTGCGTCGAACTGAGCAAGGTCTTCAACGAGTTCTAAGCCTATCGTTCCTTGACCAGCCATGATCCAAGGATGGTCAAAGGGTGGGACAAAAACTTTGCCGAATGAATCAGAAATCTCTTTTGCCCGCTTAAGCCTTTCCTTCGAGGTCTTACCACAACGCTCTATCTTTGCTCCGTAACCAAGCATCGCAGAGAGTTTTGCATTTGACACGTCTTCTGGAACAACAACGGTGACGTCTACACCCAGTAGCTTCCCAGCACAAGCAAGAGCTTGTCCGTGATTACCAGAAGAGCCAGTCACAACACCTCTGCTGCGTTCTTCTTCAGTCATAGACAATAGAAAATTCATAGCTCCACGAAATTTGAAAGAACCACTTTTCTGCAAGTTTTCAGCCTTCAAATAAACAAAGTTGTTGGAAAGTTCATTCAGCGTCTGTGAGGTAAAAAGAGGTGTTTTATGAGACCATTTTGATATCTTTTGCATTGCTTTCTTGACATCTTCGAGCTTAATCACACGAGGTGCTCCTTTCAAGTAATCTCACGATGCGAAAAACTCTAAGATCTTTTCAGCAACCAGTTCCTTTTCTACGTCGTTGGTAACTGGATGAGCGCTTTGTTCAAGAACGATCGTTTTGAATTGGGTTTTCAGATGTGATCTAATGACGTCTAAGACTGACATGGGAACAGCGTTGTCTTTTTGCGTCACGATTACGAGTGTTTCTGATTGAATCTTTTCAAGATGTTTGATTGCCGTTTTCTGTAATCTGTAGAACTGAGCGGCTGGCTTGATAAAGGTTTTGTCCCAGTATTCTTGTGCGAGTTTGTTCAAAGAGGGATCTTCAAAGGTAGGAGTTTCTTTTCTGAGATAGCTGACGAACAAACTCATCAATGGGGTTAAAGGCAGTCGCTTGTCCATCACTTCAAAGGCTGGAGCTGCCAAAACCAACTTCGGTGTTTTGAAGAGAGCTGCGATCATTGCTGCGAGTAATCCACCCATCGAAAGACCAACAACGTGGATCTTGTTGCAATGAATGGTCAAATCGAGATATGAATCGATACAGCGACGAAGCCAGTCTTGCCACTTGCAATTGAGAAAGTCTTTGTGATTCGTACCATGACCTGGTAGGCGAGGAACTGAGACGGTGAAACCTGATTGGTGGAGTCTGTCTGCCAAATAGCTCATGTCATGCGGGCTGCCTGTGAAGCCGTGTATTAGCAAAACACCTGTGCTACCAGCTTTTTTGAAAACAGGAAAACATATGGGGTCAAGAAGGCTCATTTTTTCGTTGTAGATCTTCAGATTCACAGAATCACCCCTTTGGTCTTTTTCGCTCCCCCAACGGATATTAAATTGTTCTCAAGTGATCAATCTCGATTAACGTTTCATGTCTATTATAATTCAAAGCCAAGCCTGTTTAGAGATGACGATCAATCACTGTGAAAAATTCTCATTATGAATCGTGAGTTGTCTGCGGGGTTTACTGTCTGAACTATCTATTTGCCAATCTGGCGAAATACTCGTCGCTGAGCACACTCATGATTAGAACATCGTAGTACTTGCCTTTGATGTATCTTGCCCGTCTCATTCTTCCTTCGTGGACAAAGCCACACTTTTCGTAGACGTGAATGCCCCTTGTGTTGTACTCATAGACTCTCAGAGTGATTCTGTGCAAGTTGAGGTATTCAAAACCATATTTCAGTGTGAGTGAAACTGCTTCGCTTCCAAGTCCTCTGTTCCAGTATTGCTTGTCGGTTATTGCGATGCCGAACTCTGCAACTCTATTCACCCAGTCAATGCCATGCAGACCGGTTGTACCCACCAGTTTATCTTCTTCGATCGGTACAACTGCAAAAACCACATCGCGCTGAGTAGAATAAAGACTTCTCACCCATTCTTCTTCACGAATGTGATTTAATGGAAAAACTGAAAGTAAGTTCTCTCGAACCTCCAAGTCGTTGATGTTCAACAATTGCTCGATATCTGATAGTTCAACTGGCCTGAGGACGATCTTCTCACCTTTGAGAATCATCTCTTTCCCCCCCATTTGTATGTTTTTCATTCAAGCCATAAGCTTCGCGCTCGATGTTTCCAATTGGCTCGACGTGGACCATGACATCGGCAATTCTATCGTTTTGCTTAATTATAGCATTCTTCACCAAAGTTGCTATTTCATGACCTTCCTTTACCGTGATATTACCATCAACCTCTATATCCAAGTCAACAAAATACTTGTATCCCACTTGGCGAACACGAACTTTGTGCGGGTTGCTCGCTTTGGTCACAGTCTCAATGGCACTGAAGATTTGGTTGTATATCTGAAAATCCGTCATACCGTCCATCAGCTCGTAAGAGGTTTCTTTGAAGATTTCAAGAGAGGTCTTGATGATCATCAGAGAGATGATCAACGCAACAATGCCATCTACCCAGAGAAGTCCAAATTTGTTGAGTAGTACACCCAAGAAAACAGTTGAAGAGATGAAAATGTCATTTCTCATATTCAGCGCATCTGCTATGAAAGCATAACTCTTTATCTTCTTTCCGACTGCATATTTGTACAAGAACAACCAGGTTTTCACTGCGATAGAAATTGCCGTAACAACGAGTGGTAAGGCACCGGTTATGAGTGTGTGTTCGCCTTCAAAGATTCTCTTCAGCGATGATATGAACAAACTCGCACCGGCGTAGAATATCACAAAGGAAACAACCTTTGCCGCAATCGTTTCAGCCCTTTCATGACCATAAGGATGAGTTTCGTCTGGCGGGCGATTCGATATCTTGCTCGACACGACTGTCGTCAGAGATGTGAAAATATCTGTGCCAGTGTCAATTCCATCTGCAAGAATTGCAGCGCTGTTGAAAATCCATCCCACCAAGATCTTTGCGAGCGATAGCCCCGCGTTCGCAAAGACACCAATCCAGGCAGCTCTTGATGAAATACTGCTTCTTTCCTCCATTGTCATCACCAGTCAGAAAAAGCGCGGCTGGTTGCCGCGCAGAGTCTTCGAAAGTCGATTAGGTTACATTATACACCCGATCTTTACCGTTTACACCTTGATACTGTAAAAAGCTCCTAAACCTCTGTACTGTGGTATGGCTCCAAGTTCTTCTTCGATTCTGAGGAGTCTGTTGTACTTCGCAATCCTCTCGCTTCGCGAGAGCGAACCAGTCTTTATCATTCCACAGTTTGTTGCAACTGCCAGATCGGCAATGAAGGTGTCTTCGGTTTCGCCAGATCTGTGTGAGATGACACAGGTCATGCCGTGCTCTTTTGCGAACTCTATAGTGTCGAGTGTTTCGGTGACCGTTCCTATCTGATTGAGCTTGATCAAAATCGAATTGGACGCCTTCTTCTCCACACCTGTTTTGAGCCTTTTTATGTTCGTAACGTAGAGATCGTCTCCAACAATCTGAACCTTGTTTCCGATCTTTGATGTGAGCTCTACAAAACCTTCCCAATCTTCTTCATCAAGCGGATCTTCCAAGCTTATGATGGGGTATTTTTCAGTCAAAGACACGTAGTAATCAACCAACTGCTTTGTTGTTTTCTCAGATTTGTCGATTTGATAGGTCTTTGTCTCAGCATTGTAGAAAGAAGAAGCAGCGCTATCGAGCGCGATGAAAACGTCTTTACCAGGTGTATAACCAGCAGCCTTTATCGCTTCGATCAAAACCTTTATTGCTTCCTCGTTTGAAGAGAGATTTGGTGCAAAGCCACCCTCGTCACCAACGCTCGTGACATGTCCAGCATCATGCAGAATCTTCTTCAAACTGTGAAAGACCTCTGCACCATATCTGAGTGCTTCTGCAAAGCAAGGGGCTCCGGCTGGAACTATCATGAACTCTTGAATATCAAGACTGTTGTCTGCATGTTTCCCTCCGTTGATAACATTCATAAACGGTACGGGGAGTACTTTGGCATTTGGACCACCTAAGTACTTGTAGAGGGGGAGATTCAAGCTCGAAGCAGCCGCACGAGCAACAGCCATTGAGACGCCAAGAATTGCATTTGCTCCGAGTTTTGATTTGTTCTCGGTGCCATCTAACTCGATCATGATCTTGTCGATCACTGGTTGATCGTAGACGTTCATACCGATGATCTTTGGTGCTATTGTCTCGTTAACGTTCTTCACGGCACTCTGAACGCCTTTCCCCATATACCTCTTGCCTTTGTCTCTCAGTTCGAGTGCTTCGAACTTCCCTGTTGATGCACCAGATGGGACTATTGCTGATGCAAAGGTACCATCTTCCAAGAAGACCTCTACCTCGACGGTTGGATTTCCTCGAGAATCAAGAACCTCTCTTGCCCTGATGTCAATGATCTCGTTGTACATGCCTTCACCTCCTAATCAGGTAATATGATACTACCAACTGGTTCACCACGCACAGCTTTCAAGATAGCCCCGTTTTCAAAGAAATTCAAAACTACTATTGGCAGTCTATACCTACCGCAGATAGAGAATGCCTCCATGTCCATAACCTTCAAGCCGAGTTTGATCGCATCTTGGTAAGATATCCTCTCGAACTTGCGTGCACTCTTGTGTTTCTTGGGATCCGAATCGTAGACACCGTCAACCTTGGTAGCCTTTATCAAGAGATTTGCTCCCATTTCAACTGCTCTCAATGCTGCTGCAGTGTCTGTAGTGAAAAATGGATTGCTTGTGCCTCCAGCGAAGATGACAACGTAGCCGGCATCGAAGTAGAGATTTATGTCGTCATAGTGTATGGGCCTGATCGAAGGAAGGGTAGATATCTGTGAGACAACAACGCACTTCACACCGTGTTTCTGCAGTGAACCTTTCAGATACAGGCCGTTTATCACGGTGCCCAACATGCCTATTTGGTCCGCTAAAGAATGGGGAATCTCTGAAAGTTCTTCGCCCCTGAAGATGTTCCCAGCACCTATGACTATGCCGACATTTGCACCGTAATCAACCACTTGAGAGATCTGCTTCACGAGATACTCTATGTTCTTCTGGTCAAAACCCCTTGAACCTTCCCCACACATAACCTCTCCACTGAGCTTTATCAAAACCTTTTGGTACAATCGAAATCCCTCCCAACAGATTTTAGCAGAGTAGAAGGGCTTGAAAAGGAGTTTTGTGTTACTTCTTTGTGAGTTTGACAAAATTTGAGTCATGAGGTAAAATATATTTAGTCGTGTATTAAAAATATGAAAGGAGAGATTTCAATGGCTCGTGTAATTTCAAAGTGTCCTATATGTGGATCAAATCTGATCGTCACTGAACTCAGTTGTCAATCCTGTGGAACTGTCATAAGGGGAAAATTCGAATTGGAAGAATTCTTCAGACTGACGCCCGAGCAGTTGAACTTCTTGAGAGTATTCATAAAGGCGAGGGGCAACCTGAGCGATCTTCAAAAGGAATTGGGTATATCCTACCCAACCGCACGATCGAGACTTGAGGGAATAGTCAAAACATTGGGTTATGAAGCGCAAGAGGTAACCGAAGAAAAGCAGGTTGATGAACTCTTGGACAAACTGGAAAAAGGTGAGATTTCGGCGCAAGAGGCTCTTGAGAAGATCAGGAGGCTGAGAGAAGAATGAAGATTGCCTTATTGATTACTGGAGTAATAGGCGCCCTGTTGTTGGTTTACATTGGCTCAAAGTTACTGCAGATGAAGGTGAAATCTGTGACTTTGGTTTACTCGTTTTTCGTAGGTTTGTATGCCTTGCTTTTGATCATTGGGAATATCGTTCCGATAATCATATACCTTGCAGGTGAACTGGTTGTCATATGGGTTATAGTGATCTTCATGGGTTTTTAGGAGGCGATTGAAATGCAGAAACAATTGATTGATTTTACAAAGATCAAAAAACTTGTTGTCAAAGTTGTCAGCAGCAATATAAAGATATTTGGTACTCAGTCAACGGAGAACTACATCGCTTATGAATCTCAACAACCATCACTGGAATACAAAGATGACACTCTCGTGGTGAGTTCAAAAGATCGACAGTTTCTGGGTTTTTCAATAATGGAATCAAAGGAAAATCTCGAAATCGCAGTACCTCTTGATATGAAAGAAATCTCTGTTGGCTGTGTTTCTTCAGATGTGATTGTTAATTCATTGAGAGCTGAGCTCTTAGTCTTGAGAACTGTGTCTGGTGATGCCTCGCTGCAAGATATAGAATGTTCTGAGTGTCAGATGAAAACTGTCTCTGGTGACATCA
>JBBFME010000103.1:0-7398 GCA_037478695.1 Pseudothermotoga sp. | reverse complement strand
CCCTTGTAGGTTCGTCGAAGATGATTATCTCTGAATCTGTTGCCAACCACTTTGAAAGGACTATCTTCTGCTGATTTCCCCCGGACAGGTTTTCGACGATCTGGTGTATTGATGGTGTTTTCACGGATAGTCTTCGAACAAAGGATTCGGAAACCTTTACTTGAGCATCTTCATCGAGAACGAATTGGAATTTGCTGATCTTGTTGAGAACTGGCAAACAGATGTTATCTCTGACGGTCATTCGAAGCACCAAACCTTGTAATTTTCTATCCTCCGGTATCAACCCTATACCATGCTTGATCGCTTCCTGAGGGGAATTTATCTCAACCTTTTTCCCGTTTACATATATTTCTCCTGCTTCTTTTCTCTTGATGCCAAATAACAGATGCATTGTCTCTGTTCTTCCAGCACCGATCAATCCAGCAAAGCCGAGCACTTCTCCTCTTCTGAGGTTGAAGGAAACATCTTTCACCCTGTTACCCCAACTAATGTTTCTCACTTCGAGCAGCACATCCTGAGGTTTCGTCTCTACGTGTGGAAAGTATTCGATGTCCCTGCCAACCATGAGACGTATTATACTGTCTGCATCGAACTCGTTTTTATAGAGAGTTCCAACTCTCTTTCCGTCTCTCATCACGATTATCCTGTCACTGATTTCCATCACTTCGTCGATTTTATGAGAGACGAACACAACAGATATCTTTCTGTCTTTGAGCATTCTGATAATCTCAAAGAGTTTCTTGACTTCTTCCACTGCAAGAGATGAAGTTGGCTCGTCCATGAAAATTATCCTCGGTGATCGTGTCAAAGCTTTGCATATCTCAACCATTTGTCTCTGTGCCGTACTCAGATTTCGAACCAGCGTTTGCGGTGAGAATCGAGCACCTATCATTTCCAAAAGTTCTTGAGCCTTCCTTTCCATATTCAGATCGTCTACAATACTTGTCAGATTGTTCTTCGTTTTCCCTTTAGTTATTTCATAACCCAAGAAGAGATTTTCAGCCACCGTCAGATTGTCACAGACGTTGAGTTCTTGGTGGATAACACTTATGCCCTTTTTGAAGGCATCGGCAGGGTGATGAAATTCGACCTTCTCGCCGTTTAGAGAGATCTCGCCGGCATCCTTCTTGTATACACCAGAGAGGACTTTTATCAAGGTCGATTTCCCAGCCCCGTTTTCACCTATAAGAGAAAGAATCTCACCACTGTGAACTTCGAAATCCACTTCATCAAGTGCCAAGACTCCGGGAAATCTCTTTGTGATCCTTCTTGCCACAAGAAGTTCCAAAACCTGTCACCTCTCCAACAAGGGGGCAGGTCGCCCCCTCAGCCTTAGAACTTTATCGGAATACCCAGTTTTGCCATCTCATTCAGGTACTCAGTCAAATTGCTTGGAGTGACGACATCGACACCTGTATCGATTACATAGTCGACTTTGTTGTTTACAGTAACCTTTGGAAGCATTGTAAGGGTGTTTTGTACTCCTATCTTCTTCATCAGGTACAGAACTGTCACAGAGAGATATCCCATCATATAAGGTCTTTGACCCATTGTTGCTTGTATGACCCCATCTTTGACGTAAGAAAGAATATCTGCCGTTGTGTCAAAGCACACAATCTTTACCTTGTCTTTCTTACCTGCGTTGGCAACGACCAATGCTTGACTTGGACCGTTGTACGCATAGACACCAAAGAAGGCAGATAGATCTGGGTGTGCACTCAAAACAGATTCTGCCAGTGACACTGCTCTTGCACCATCTTCTTCATCGTTCAGTACATCGACTATCTGGATCTCGGTCCCTGCAATTGCATCTCTGAATCCCTGCATTCTCTCGAGTGAATTCATAGCCGTGAGAGATCCAGTTCCAATTGCAACCTTTCCTTTACCGCCAAGCAGTTCTTTCATCACCGTACCAGCCAAGTACCCCGCGTTGTAGTTGTTTGTGCCAATGTAGACATACCTTCCACTCTCGGGCGTGTCGGTATCAAGTGTTATTACCGGTATGCCAAGTTGCAGGGCTTTCTTGATTGTTGGAATTACAGCACTTGGATCAGAAGGTGCTATAGCTATGCCATCGAACTTCTGAGCGATGAATGCCTCGAGCATCTGAAGTTGGGCTGGGACATCTTCTTTTGCCGGAACGAAGAATCTGACATCGACACCGAGTGCTTTACCAGCGGCTTTGACTCCTTCTTCAACTTGTGCCCAGTACGGGTGCACCGATTTTCCGATGACTCCAATTGTAATGGCTAAGGAGATAGTGCCTACCATGAGAACTAACAGAACAGCTAAAAGCTTCTTCACAAAAACACCTCCCCCAAGGTTGATGTGGAAAAATCACTGTTTAGCCAACCTCTTTCTGAGAACATCAAGTGTGACAGCCACTACGATGACCAAGCCGATTACAACGTTGTGCCAATAGGTTGAAACGTTGAGCATAACAAGAGCATTCCACAACAGACTTATTATGCTTGCCCCAATGACGGCTCCTATTACAGTTCCTTCACCACCTGCAAGGCTTGTACCACCGATCACCGAAGATGCTATTGCATAGAGTTCATAGGAACTACCAACGCCAGGCTGCCCCTGTGAGAGTCTTGAAGCCACGATGATTCCAACCAATCCAGAGAGAAGAGAGCAGCTGGTGAATGCCACAAGTCTTACCCTGTCAACGTTCACGCCTGAGAATTTTGCGGCTACCTCGTTACCACCTGTAGCGCGTAAGTGCTTACCATAAACGGTTTTTGTCAGGAGAAAATGAAATATCACAGCCGCTATTGCAAAGATCCAGACGGCTATGGGTATGCCAAACCAATCTCCCTGCCCAATTGCCAAAAAGCTATTAGGCAAGCCGACAATGGGCCAGCCTTTGGTTATGACGGCTGCCATACCTCTGGCGATTGTCAGCGTACCGAGAGTAACGATGAAAGCAGGAACTCTCATCTTTGTCGCTGCGAAACCATGCCACATCCCAATTCCCACAGAAAACAGCAAAATCAGAACGATACTCAACCACACTGGTACCTGGTGTTTCATCAACCATGCGACAGTCACACCTGTTAGAGCAACCACAGAACCGGCAGAAAGGTCTATCGCTCCTCCTCCAGATATGATCACAAAAGTCTCACCGATAGCCAAGATTCCAAAGATAGCAATCTGTCTTCCAAGGGATTGTAGATTGAAAGGTGTCAGGAATCTTGGATTGAGCACAGCTGTGAAAACTACAAGTGCGGCGAGCGCAACAAGTGGACCGAGTTCCTTGGAAAATTTCGTTTTGAATGTATCTCTTTGCTTGATCAAAAAGATCACTCCCAGATAACAAGACTTATCGAAAACAGCAAAGCTAACACGCTCAAATACAATAAGAGTTGGTTGGCCTGAGAATGTCGACTGATTTGTGTGAACCCACGGCTTTATTTCTTTCCTCGAAAAATTGTAATTGCAATTTATCACAAAATCAAGCCCGATTTCTGGGCATTTTCGGCTGATTTCGATACAAATCGTTGATAATCAGCCGATTTGTTTCTGTTTTTCTCTCTTTGGCCGAATTATTCTCAAAAGCTATTGATTTTGATCTATAAAAGATCTCTTGTACTTTCAGCTACTTCAAAAGACAGTCGCTCTGCGAATTTGTTGGTGTACTTTTCACCAAAAAATCTGTTTAGTCACGCAATTTGATGTTGTAACATTATAGTTGTTGTGTGAAGGGGGATGTGAATTGAGAATATCCGTTTTGGATGGACATGACAGTATAGGCGGCAATAAGATCTTGATTGTGGACGGTCATGGTGATGGTTTTCTTTTGGACTTTGGGCTGAATTTTTCAAAGTGGTCTATGTACTTCGAGGAGTACTTAAAGCCACGAGCGGGTAAGGTATTACACGATCTACTCAAACTCGGTTTGGTGCCAAAGATCAACATCTACAGGAAAGATCTCGAGGCTCCTGAGTTCCCGGGGAATGAACGTGTGCACTTCCTGTTCCTGAGTCATGGTCATGAAGATCATACAGGTCTAATAGGTTTGATAAGCGAGACAATACCTATTCTGACTACGAATGAAACACTCGCCGTTATCAGCACTAATGCGGAGATAAGACAGGAAGTGTGGAATGAACTCTATCTGAGAAAAAGGCAAAGATCTCAAGCGGGTGACATATACAGACCCGATGTACTCAAGACAGAGAAAAAGACATTCATCAAAAGGGGAATATGTGTACACAACACATCTAACAATTCTTGTGAACTCGATCAAGCTCTCTTTGAATCATACAAGCTGAAAGATCTGTGGAAAGAACAGTTATATGTTCTACCTGTTTATCATTCTGTGATAGGAGCATCTGGTTTGGTCACAAAGGTTGATGATCTTTGGGTTGCTTACACAGGAGATTTTCGAACAGGTCCACAAACACAGGAGGAAGAGAGTTTTTGGGAAAAACATTTGGGACAAAAGAGGCTCAGTCTTTCCAAGAGAACGGAGAATTTCTTTCAGTTCTTGAAAGACAAAAAACCTCTGCTGTTGATCATCGAGGGAACCACTGTTTCAAGGGAGCACGATGTTTCATTCGATGAAAAAGATGTTTATCAAAACGCACTCGACGTTGTAAAAAAGACGAGCAAACTCGTGATAGTCGATTTTCCCATTAAGCACTTGGAGAGATTGATGAGTTTTCTGAGAATCGCTGTAGAAACTGATAGATTACTCGTTTTGATGCCAAAGGATTATGCATACCTCACGAAGATGGGAGAAGTTGAACCGATATGGGAATTGTCCGAAGAAGAAAGAAGACATCTGAGGGTCTTTCACACTGCGAAATCAGTCTTTATAGGACTTGAAAAAGAGGTTGTGGAGAAGGCAAAGAATCAAGGGATTTTGTTGTTACCAGAATCGATCAACGAATGTCCTTCGTCTTATATGCTCTGCGCTGGCTATTGGGACTTTCAAAACATACTCGATCTTGACGAGGCAGTCTTGCAAGGTTCAGTCTACATTCATTCATCCAGTGAAGCCTATACAGAGGAACAACAAATGGATTTCCAAAGATTCGGTAACTGGATCAACAAGTTTTCCATAAAGACACACGGTGTTGAATTCGACGAGAAGGGAAATGTCAGGTTCACAAGACAGTTCCACGCCTCGGGACATGTCTCGCCAGAGAAACTCCAACAGATCATAGATGAAGTAGATCCAGATTTGATAGTTCCTGTGCACACCACATTCAAAGACTGGTTTGTGCAACGTTGGGGAAACAAAGTGATTCTACAGAATTTCTTTCAGATATGATTCTTTTCAATAAACAAATCTCACCGCAGTTGAAATTTCTTGGCAATAAAAATGCGGTAGAATAAAAACAGCAGTGGAGGTGATTTTTCTGAAGTTCTATATCACTACACCGATATACTATGTCAATTCAGACCCGCATGTTGGAAGTGCTTACACGACCATTGTTGCCGATATAATAGCCCGTTATAAGCGCATGATGGGGTATGATGTCTTCTTTCTCACCGGTACAGACGAACACGGACAGAAAATTCTACAAGCTGCTAACGCAGCGGGAAAGGATCCGCAGAGTTTTTGCGACCAACTTGCTTCTCGTTTCAAAAGTCTTTGGGAAAGGCTTGATATCACGAACGACTATTTCATAAGAACAACTGATTCAGATCACATGAAGGTTGTCCAGTATTTTGTGAAAAAGATGCTTGAAAACGGAGATATATATAAAGGCGAATACCGCGGTTGGTACTGTGTGCCGTGCGAAAGCTACTGGAACGAAGAAGAAATAGGAGCTGACAAGCTCTGTCCTTCCTGTGGTCGAGAGTTGAAATATATAAGTGAAGAAAATTATTTCTTCAAGCTATCGAAATATACGGACGCACTCTTAAGACATTACCGAGAACATCCGGAGTTCGTCCAGCCGGACTTTCGCAGAAATGAGATGCTCAAGATTCTCGAAGGTGGTCTGAAAGATCTGAGCATAACCAGAACTACTTTCAAATGGGGAGTCCCCATGCCAGATGATCCCGAACACGTTATATATGTTTGGGTGGATGCACTGATAAACTACGTGTCTGCGATAGGTTATCCATTTGATATCGAAAGATTCAACAACTATTGGCCAGCCGATTTGCATTTGATAGGTAAAGAAATAAATCGCTTTCACTCCATAGTTTGGCCCGCAATGCTCATGTCTGTGGGCTTACCTTTACCCAAGATGGTTTTCGCCCATGGGTGGCTCACCGTTGACGGGCAGAAGATCTCCAAATCTCTTGGTAATGCAATTAATCCAATATATTTTGTTGAAAAATACGGTAACGATGTTCTCAGATTCTATCTTTTGAGAGATATAAACTTTGGCAAGGATGGAGATTTCTCTGAAAAGAATCTCATCAACAGGCTGAACTCAGACCTCGCAAACGACTATGGGAATTTGCTTCACAGAACTTTAGCCATGATACAAAAACACTATTCATCTGTTCAGCCTGCTCCAGGTACATATGACGAAATCGACGAAAAATTCAGAGACGATGTGCTAAGCCGTGTTGAAGAATATAAAAGACTGATGGACGAATATTCCTTGACTCAGGCAATTGAGAAAGTCTTGGAAGTTCTGATGCTGGCAAACAAATACTTTGACGAGAAAAAACCTTGGGTTTTGGCAAAACAGAAAGATTTCTCAAATCTCGGCACGGTTCTGTACAACGTCTGCGAATCACTGCTTAAGGTGGCTGTGATGTTTTCACCGATAATGCCGAATTCCTCTCAAGAAGTTCTGAACAGGCTTGGATATGATTCAAAACCATCAGGTGAGATACTCAACAAATGGGGCGCTCTGAAACCAACAGCGAAGATAATCCATTCTAAGCCTTTGTTTGAAAAAGTGGAGATAGTTCAACAGCAAAAGGAGAGTGAACCGAAGATGGAAAATCTGATAGAACTTGACGAGTTCAAGAAAGTTGAGCTGAGGGTGGCAAAGGTACTTTCAGCCGAAAGAGTTCCGAAATCAGACAAGTTGGTCAGACTCGAGTTGGATGTCGGTGAACTTGGAAAAAGGCAGATCGTGGCAGGCATAGCAAAGTACTATGAGCCAGAGAGTCTTGTTGGGAAGAGTATTGTGATAGTTGCAAACTTGAAGCCTGCCAAATTGATGGGCGTCGAGTCTCAGGGAATGCTTCTTGCGGCAAAAGATGGCGTTAATCTGCGAATTTTGACCGTTGACGGCGAAATCGCGCCTGGCGCGACGATTTCATAGGAGGTTGCAAAAGTGGCAGAGGTTCGCCCAAAGAATATAGAAGAAGAACTTGTAGAGCTTTACATGAATTATTCGATGAGCGTGATCATCGGGCGTGCTATTCCCGATGTTCGAGATGGATTAAAGCCAGTTCAGCGCAGGATACTTTACG
>JBBFME010000102.1:0-7521 GCA_037478695.1 Pseudothermotoga sp. | reverse complement strand
CTGTGCCTTTTTTGGTTTCATGTTTCGATCTCGATAAAGCCAGAAGTCCTACACAATTGTTGATGATATGACAGAGAATTGGGCTGAAAAGACTCTGTGTGTTCATAACGGAGTAAGCGAAGATATAACCGACTGCGAATCTGTACAAGAAGTTGAAGATCGAAAACCGTTCCATCTTGTTCAAAACATTGGCTAAATGAAGAGATGAAAAAATGGTGGCGTTGATTATTGTGCTTGGCAACAAAAACAAAATGGCTCCTCTGAAAGTGAGCTCTTCTGAAACTGGCAACAGAATGCCGATGAACAAGAAATCCAGAAATGAAATTTTCCTGTGAAATCTCATTTGTTCTGCTTTCAGAACTCCACCGAGAAATACCATGACTGCGAAAATCAAGAGGAAGTAGAGAAAACCCTTGAATTGAATCTGCAGTGTGTAAGGTGTTTTCAAGAGAAATGAAAGAAGAAATGCATAGGCAATCTGAGATAGAGCGATGAAAGACATTCGAGCTCTTCTGAAAAGTACTGAGATGTTTTGTAGTACAACCATGCCAGACAGTATTAGTATGACTGAGAGAATATGCAATCTTCTACCCCCGCTCTTGCTTTTTCTCTAAGATATTCTGCAAATCTTGGCTACACACACCACAACCAGCACATCCATTCCACCTGCAGTCAGGTGTTGTGATACCCTGCATCGCTTTTTGATATTCTCTGATCAGAAACTCTTTACTAACTCCAACGTCTATGTGATCCCACGGAAACTCTTCGTATAGACCTCTCTGCCTCAAATAAGCGTTCAAATCTATCTGAACTTCATCAATGGCATTTTTCCAAGAATCAAAGTTGAAAAAGTTTTGCCAATCGTCGAAAGATGCACCGTTTTTATAAGCATTTAGAACAACTTCAAAAACCTTTCGATCACCTCTTGAGAGTAGACCTTCGATCAAGCTCATTCTTGTGTCGTGAAAATCGATCGTCGCTATGTCTTTGGCTTTTGATAAGATTTTCTGCGCGTGATTCAGGTATTCGATGGATTTCTGCTCTGAGAACTGAAATGGTGTGTGCGGCTTTGGAATGAAATTGCCTACCGAAAGAGTTATTTTTTTGAATCCGATCTTTCGTGCTATTCTCGTCATCTCCACTATACCAGCAAGATCTTCATCTGTCTCGGTAGGTAGGCCTATCATGAAGTACAGCTTTATCCTATTCCAACCGGCGTTCTTAGCTGATTCAAGAGTTCTTACGTAGTCTTCTTCGGTTACGTTCTTGTTTATCACATCTCTGAGTCGTTGAGTTCCAGCCTCTGGTGCGAAAGTTAGTCCTGTCCTCCGCACCTTGCTAATGGCTTGTGCTATGGATAGTCCAAAGGTATCTAACCTTGTGGAAGGTATAGACAGAGAAACAGCGGAGCTTTCCGTTGTTTCTATCAGTTTTTGAAGCAACTCGACTATCGAACTGTGATCGGCTGTGGAAAGAGACAAGAGTGCAAGTTCCTCGTAACCAGTGCACAAGAGAGATGAAATTGATTCATCGAGGATCACATTACTGTGCTTTTCTCTGACCGGTCTGTAGATGATACCCGCTTGACAAAATCTGCAACCTCTTGTGCAACCACGCATCACCTCTGTTACAACTCTATCGTGAATGAGTTGCACATTTGGTATAACTCTCTGTGGGGGGATTCTTATCTTGTTTATGTCTCTGCTAATTCTTCGTTCTACTCTCGATGGTACCCAATCAAGAATTGGTTTCGGTGGGATCGTTGGAGTGTAAAAGAATGGCACATACACACCTTTTATCTGCGAAAGTGCCTTGAGTCTTTCTTCTCTTGGCATTCCCTTCGTTTGAACTAAACTCTGTGCTATTTCAAAGATGACTTCTTCGCCATCTCCAACAACTAATGCATCGAAAACCTTTGCCACAACTTCTGGATTTGTCGTGCACGGACCACCTGCTATGACAATAGGATCGTTCTCTGAGCGCAGATCAGAAGAGAGTGGTATTTTGGCAAGCTCGAGTGCACATAAAACATTTGTGTAAGACAGTTCGTATTGCAGTGATATGCCAATCATATCGAGGTTCCTCAAAGGAGTCTTTGATTCGAGTGTGAAAAGTTCCACGTTTTTTTGTTTCATGAGATCGATCATGTCTTTCCACGGTAGGAAAACTCTTTCAGCCCAAATCTCCGTCTGCTTGTTGAGAAGGTGGTATAAGATAGCCATTCCCAAGTTTGACATTCCAACCTCGTACAAATCTGGAAAAACCAATCCAACTCTCAGCAGAACCTTTTTTGAATCTTTCATTACTTGATTGTATTCGCCACCAATGTATCGCGATGGTCTTTCTATCTTGTCTAAGTTGTCACTGAGAAACTTCAAGATCATCTCTCTTGCATCCCTTTCAAACAGAAATCTAAGATCTTTCGTGCCACGGGCGCAGCGGTTTCTCCTCCACCACCTGCATTCTCAAGCATGACCAAGACTATGATCTGAGGGGTGTCAACGGGTGAGAAACCAGCAAACCAAGAGTGAGGTCTCTCGCCACTTCTACCAGTTTCAGCCGTTCCTGTTTTTCCGGCAACAGGTATCCCGAAACCTTTGAAGGCTTGATATGCTGTTCCTTCGTCTGCGGGATTCCCGTTCGACATCACGACCTCTCTAAGGGCGTCCTTGAGGTACCTGATCGTGCTCTGCTTGAGTGTGACTTTGTTTGAGATCGTCTTTTCATACTCAAAGACCTGTTTGCCTTGTTGGTTGATGACTTTACTTAAGAGATGAGGGCGGTACGATACTCCGTCGTTTGCCAAAGTGTTGAAGAAGTTTATAACCTCTATGGGGGTGAGGTTCACAAAACCTTGGCCAATTCCACACAGTATGGTATCGCCTGGATACCACTGCTCTTTGTAGACACTCTGTTTCCAACTCGGATCTGGGTACAGTCCTTTGCGTTCTCCGGGTAGATCTATACCTGTTAAGCTATCGAGCATGAAAAGGTTTGAAAATTGCTTCATTTTTTCAATACCGAGTTCCAAGGCCAGAGTGTAGAAAAAGACATTACAGGAAACCTTTATTGCCTTTTTCAGATCGGTGATGCCATGACCTGCCACATACCAATCTCTGTACACACCAAGGACTCTCCCTGAGCTTCCAATGTATTCGTAATAACCCTTGCAGTCGACGGTTCTATCTAAATTCGGTTGATTCTCAAGATATGCAATAGCATAAAGCGGCTTTATGATCGAACCAGGTGTGTATGTTGCGCTGATTGCTCTGTTCAGCAGAGGGCTCTTTGGATCATTTGAAATCTCAAGCCACTGTCTTTTTTCGACCGAAAGAAGGACATTCGGATCAAAACTGGGAGAAGAAGCCATGGCAAGGATTGAACCGTCTTCAGCAGACTGAACTATTATAGTACCAGCATGACTTGAACTGCTCAACAACTTCTGAGTGTACTCTTGAACCTGAGAATCTATTGTCAGAACGAGATCATTCCCAGGAATAGGCAGAGCTTGCAAGAATCTTCCGATGACTTTGCCAGAAGCAGAAATGCTGACCAACTCATAACCATCAATTCCTCTTAGATAGTTATCGTACTGCTTTTCTATTCCTGTTACTCCTTGTCTGTCAGCATTCAGATAACCCAAGACGTGTGGAGCTAACTTTCCGTATCTTCTGACGTATTTTCTGAAAATCAAGACACCTGTCTTCTCAAGTTTGACAGCCTCAGCTTCGGTCACGGGGATCTCTTCTCCGAGTAGGAGTTTGAGTTTTCTTTCTTGTCCTAAAACTTCTTCTACTCTTTCGACATCGATGGGACCAATCGATTTAGCCACGAGAATCTCTTCGTCCCATGCGAGCACTACTCCATCACGCGTCATGATTCTGCCACGTGGCGCTTCGATACGTCTTACGTGTACTTTCAGTGATTCAATATATTCTCGATGTGATTTGTATTGGACAATTTGGAGTACAAAAGCCCTGGCAAGCAAAACAAAGAAGGGAACGGTCATCATCAGATAGACAACCAATCTAAGTCTTCTCAAAGCCAAACCTCCACAAGAAGATAGACAGCAAAGCAATTACGCAAGCCGTTAACCAATAAGATCCCTCAGCAATCGAAAGCACTGCAATCGCTGTTACATACAACAAGAAAGGGAAGAATGGTTTTAGGAAATAATCTCTCACGACTATGAAAACAATATAAACCGCGAAGATAATGAGATGCAAGATTCTCACGCTTTGAAAACACAATGCCGAATGAAAGATGAGAAAGACCATAACTCTTATCGTGCAGAGGTTGCCAGAAAAGATCAGGTATTCAAAAGCGAGATAGAGTGTTAACAAACTGAAGAGATCAAAATAGGCACTGTCAAGTGCCAAGACTACAGCTCCAAAGATATATATACCGAGTCGTCTCAAGAGATTGATGTTCACTATCTTTCACCTGCTCAGATAATACCTCAATATTCTTCTTCTGGATCTACACGGTTGATCATTTCACCTGTTTTCAAATAGTTCTCCAAAATCTGGAAAGTCTCGTTCATCAAACCAATCGTTCCATGCTGTGTGAAACCTCCTACATGCGGAGAGAGAACAACATTTTTCAATGTGTTGAGAGCATACCTGCTTGGTAAGATAACCTCATCGTTGTTTCTTGGATACAAATACCATGTGTCTATAGCTGCTCCTGCTAATGTACCATCTCTGAGTGCCTCGAAGAGAGCTCTTTCATCGACGATATCTCCCCTTGATACGTTTATTAGATATTTTCCTTTCATTTTTCGAAGTCTAGCAGAATCAAAGAGATTTCTTGTTTCTCTCGTGAGCGGAAGAGTAATGAAGATGACCTCACTCTGTTCGATTGCCCAATCGAGATCACTTGTTACAGGCAAAGGTTGCTTTGGCGCGGATCTTCTCACACCTATCACATTGCATCCAAACGGTTGCAAAAGCTTGGCAAGTTCCTCACCTATGTGCCCCATTCCAACAATACAGACTGCTTTACCTCTGAGTGAACTCCACTGATCTTCTTCGGGAGAGCCAACTGAATAGCCGTGCCAGATACCATATCTCAGGTCACGATCGAATTCAACAATCCTGCCAAGTAATGCCAATGCCAAGGCAAAAGCTCTTTCGGCTACCGCAGAAGCATTGGCGTGACAGTTGCTTACAACTATATTCTTTTTTCTTACGGCTTCCCAATCGAGTGCGTTCACACCAGCCATGGGTACTATTATCCATTTTATATTCGAAGACATTATCTCTTCATTCGAAAGTCTGGCGGTGATTACGATTTCTGCATCTTTAATGAGCGAACGAGCTGAAGAGGTTGAAAAATAACCTTCAAACTGAACGTGAGGGTAAGAACTTTTTAACCTTTCTATCTTCTTGATCCATTCACTATCAGTTTTATTCAAAAACAAGATCAGCATATGTACATTCACTCCTTTTGGTCAATAGAGGTGTAAAGTCATTTCCAACTGTGCAAGTACTTTTTCAAAACCACTTTCTATTGCGGCTGCAAACAACGGATCATTTTCTGGAACATTTGCAATCGTGCACACTTGTTTTCTCTCAACATCGCAGACATAATCAACTGCCATTTTCAGAAGTTGTGAATATGATTCTCTGCTCTTAGCAGGGGCACAGTCAACGATGAACGCATTACGTTCGTTCGAACCCCAAACGACATAACCGTGGTCCTTGGGAAGGTTTATTCTTGCCATTTTATATCTACTGCTTGCCAGCAATAGAGTGGTAGGCTCGCGTTGCCAGTTAGGGTGCCTGGGAAGATTTACCACTGCCTCAACAGCACTTTGGTGTATCCACCGGGGATCTGCTTTGAAGAAGGACACCGTTCTCACGAGTGCGGGGTTTTCTTTTACCAAGGAAAACAATCTTCGAGTCGTGCGAAAACCGTTTTTCTCGTAAAATCTGATTGCTCGTGTTTCACCTTCAAGGACTTCGAGCATGACAATTTCCACTTTCTTCCACCTGAGTGCCTCAAGAGCATGTTCTAAGATTCTGTATGCAAGCCCTGTACCCCTTTCTTCTTTGACGACGCCCATCGAATCGATCCTACCTCTGTTCTTTCTGATACAACAGACTACAAACCCCACAGGTTTGTCGTTTTTGAGAAAAACAAAGGAATCTGAGAAGGATATCGAGTTCTCACGAGCATCGAGATTGAAGCTCAACGTGTCCCAGTTGATCGGTACCGGATAGTCTCTGAAGACCTCGTTGACCAAATCCAGGAATCTTACGATGGGAAACTCCGTCAGAGTTTTGACGGATTCCATTCAACCACCACCTTATCAGATTGATATATTCAGGTGATTGTCTTTATCCTGTTTTGGAAGATTTGTAGCCGACTTCATCGCTATTCTCCAGGCGTCCAAAAGTTCTTCGAAGTACTGCCGAACTTCATCGATCTTTGAGACATCTTTCTTAACAGTGGCTTCTATGAGAGTTCTGTACATGTAACTGTACATCGACCTCAACGCTCTTGCAATCTCTCCACCTTTTTCCATATCAAGCGAGATGTTCAGTTCTGTTACTATATCCTGTGCCCTCTTAATCTTTTCATTGGTAGTGATGAGATCTCCTTTACCCAAGGCATCCTTTGCATCTTTGAGTACTTCTATGGCCTTTTCGTACATCATCTCGACCAACTTTGCAGGGCTCGCTGTTCTGATGGCATTTTCTATGTACTGATCTTTCATCATTTTTCGCTCACCTCCCGAATCTTGGAAAGAGTAAGCTCAAAGAAATCGTGGTAGAATTTCAGAACAATTGAGAGATCGTTTTGCACAGAATTTGCTATCTCTAAGACGCTCTGCCCTTCAAGTGTGCTGAGAAATTTCCTCAATCTGACCAAAACCGCCGATGTGTCAACCGAAGGCATCTGTAGAATTTTGCAGATACTCTGTCTTAAGCTGTCCAAGGCTGATATACTCTCTGAAAGACTTTCTATGTCTTTAAAGGATTTTGACTGTCCTGATCTCAAGGACTCAGCAACACTTGGCAGTAATTTCATGGCTGCCTCTATGTAATCGATAATACCCGGCAGTATCTCTGCCAAATATTCAACTGGTTCAGAGAATTCCATTACAATCTGAGTGTTCTCTTCTAAGAGAGAATCTCTGAGTTCTGAAAGTTTCTGTGTTGGCACTTCGATGTTGTTGATCACCAAAGATTTTAGGACTTTGTTCTTTGGTGAAACTTCATCGTAGAGTTTGCCAAAGGTCACAAAATCCTTTGCTTGTAGGTTCATTTCGTTACCATTGATGATCACTTTGATCATTTCAAATCACTCCCTTTTCCTTCGCCAAAAAGATGAGAGCTAAAGTCTTTGCATCGACGATTTCTCCATTCAAAGCCATTGTAATGACCTCTGAAGCTTTTAATACCTCGATTTTCAATATCTCATCGTGATCGAGTTTTTGTTGAGTCTTGATTAAATTCCTTGCTGTGTAAAGGTATATCTTTTCATTCGAAAAACCTGGTGTGGTGAATATATAAC
>JBBFME010000101.1:0-7602 GCA_037478695.1 Pseudothermotoga sp. | reverse complement strand
CTGAGGATTGGTGATGTTGTGAGAATCGAAGTCTTTGGGTACGATGAGATGGAAAGAGATTGCACTGTTGACAGCGATGGTTTTATTTCTTACACGGGTATTGGAAGAATAAAGGTAGAAGGAATGACTCTCAATGAACTTGAAAAGATTGCGAGCGAGAAGATCGCAAGACTCATACCAAATCCTGTTGTGAGTGTTTCTTTGGTCTCTTATGCACCAAGATTCGTTTACGTACAAGGCATCGTCAACAAAAGGATAGATATAGGGATCAATCCAACGACGCTGAGTCAACTCATATCGATAATTGGAAATTCGAGTTCAGATACGATAGATCTTCAAAATATCCGAATAACCCGTGATAAGAAAAGCTTTGTCGTCGATCTTTCTCCTTTCTACGAAGGAAAGGTTGAGGCAGATGTTTTAGTCCAGGAAAACGACGTGATATACATACCACAAAAGAGTCTTTCTGGTTACGTCAAGATCTTGGGGGCGGTCAACAATCCATCTGCTCTTGTTCACACTAAGGGGCTCACTCTGACCGCGGCAATATCTTTGTCGGGTGGTATCGTAGCGAACTTAGGTGATTCTGAAACAATCTATTTGACAAGGAATGGCATCGTCCAACGGTTGAACTTGGAAGATATTTTAACTGGACGAGCACCCGATGTAGAACTTCAACCTGGTGACCAAATTTATGTTCCCAAGATCGACAACAGATATGCATATGTGGTCGGTTTTGTGAAACAACCTGGTGTTTACACCTTCTTGAAGGATGAACTGATGACATTGAAGAGATTGATCGCGAAAGCAGGAGGTACATTCGATGAAATAAAGTATGTCGACAAGATCTTGATAACACAGAATGGTTCACAAGAAGAATACTCACCTGAGTTGTTTTCTAAGAACGAAGATGTCCTATTGTCTGTAGGGTCTTATGTGAATGTCTTGAAAAAACCAGAGAGATTCGTTTATGTGAACGGCTTTGTGAAAAACCCTGGTAGGGTAGATTTCCAACCACAGGAAGAGATGAAAATGAGTATCTTGCTCCCGAAGGTTGGTGGTTATGTAAGCGAGGACGTGGAAAAAGGCGGAGTCATCAAGGTGTACAGAAATGGTGAGATTTGTGAGCTTTCGACCAAGGAACTCAAAGAAAAAGATTTTCAGTTGCAGTCAGGCGATTTAGTGAGAGTTGAGTACGAAGAGTTCTACATCTATGTCATAGGGAATCTTTCAACCACTGGGCGATTGGCTCTCAAACCTGAAGAACCACGAAAACTCTCAACGGTGGTCAAGAAGATAGGATCGGTGAACGAAAGGAATGTTCAGTCAGTCCAAATAATCTGTGGAAATCAAATCAGCGAATACGCAATCAGTGATGTGGTAAAGTCTTCAGTAGACGCTGATTTACAACCTCAAGATACGGTTTTGTTCGTCCCAAGAGAAGGCAGATATGTGTATTTCATCGGTGATCTGTCTCGGTTTGTTGTCTTCAACGCTGATGAGGAGTTCACTTTGAAGAGAGCACTTGCGAAGGTCGATCTTCAGACATCGATCCTGCAAAGTCTCACAAGACTTGAAGGCAATCAAGAAGTGGCAGTTGATCCTAAGGAAGATGTACTCCTAAAAAGTGGTGATGTTTACAAGGTTACCGTCAAAAAACCTGTCAGGGTGACGATCCTCGGCAAAGTCAGAGTCCCAGGACAGGTTGTTTTCGATGTGAACGAGAATCCAACCTTAAGAAATGCCTTAGCAAAATGTGGTGGGCTTGTAACAGGAGCAGACCAATTGTTCGTATCAGATAAAGTTGTGGTCTATTCGGCCGATCAAAGAGTGTCTTTCAGTACAGAAGAAATCGAATCTGAAGAGTTCAACTTCTCATTGAAAGACGGTGATTTTGTCTACGTGACTGAAAGAGCGCCACATTATGTTTTCGTTTTCGGCGACGTAGTTCAAAACAAAAAGATCGAATTCTACCAAGGCGAGGCGTTTAGGTTATCCACTGTTTTGGGAAAGGTGAACATAACAGGTGAGACACAGGAGATAAGGTTGATCTTTCCAACGGGTGAAGCGACAACAGTTTCAATGAGAGATATACAACTCGGCAAGACTGACCTATCTCTCATCGACGGCACATATCTTGTCTTCGAAAGAGATGTGAAGAACTACGTCTATGTACTTGGCATGGTCAACAAACCAGGAGGTTATTACGTTGCGAACAGAGAACTCACACTCCTCGAAGTGGTCACACTTGCCGGCGGGGTGAGTAACTGGGGATCCTACAACCAGATCGTACTCAAGAGAGAAAACGAAAGCAAAACAATCGACATGTCGAACCCGATGATGCTGAACAACATCGTCGTAAGGCCTGGCGATATAGTCTACGTTCCACCTATCGAAGCCAATATAGTTTACGTGCTTGGACAGGTTTCAAAACCGGGTGTCGTGAAAATAGACCAGTACTCCACCGTGCTCGATGTGATTATGAAATCTGGCGGTTTCACCTCAAGGGCTGTAACCTCCAAGGTCTACGTCTTCAAAGGTGGGCCAACTGGTGAACCGATTGTCTGTGATCTTTCAGCAACTATGAGGGGAAAACCTGCCTCGAGTAATCCAGATGTTTCTCCGGGCGATGTGATCTTTGTGCCTGACAATCCTCTCATGAACATTGTAGATGTAATACCGATTATCAACAGTGTTATAAGCCTTATAAACAACGTACAGGGGTTGATTCAATGAGAATAAGAGCTAAGAAATTGTTCACACCGCAAGAGACTCTGAGTGAGATATCTTTGAAGGTAGAAAACGGTGTGATTGAAGAGCTCGATAGTTTTAAAGGTCATTGTGAATTATCTTTTCCCATAGTTGTTCCTGGCTTTATAGACAGTCACACGCATGGAGCCATTGGGATCGATGTGATGAATGCAACCGTTGATGATCTTCAAAGACTCTCTCACTTCTATGCTCAACATGGAGTTACGACTTTTTTAGCCACAACTGTCTCTGACAGATTTGAAAAGATCTCGCGAGTCGCCGAAGTAGTCGAGAAATTCACGAAGACTCAGCCAACCGGTGCAAGATGTGGTGGTCTGTATGTAGAGGGACCATATTTTAACCCGGCAAAGAGAGGTGCTCACAAAGAAGATTTGTTGAAAGATCCAGATCTCGTAGAATTAAGACACTTCGTAGAAAGATTTGCTAATGTTGTCCGAGTCTTCGCCATTGCACCTGAACTGAGCAACTCTCTTGAAGCGATAAGATATTTGGTCGAGAAGAAGATAGTTGTATCGATCGCACACACTGACGCAACGTACGAGCAAGCAGTTGCTGCCATAAACAATGGTTGTTCGAGAGCAACACATGTCTTCAATGCCATGAGAGGTTTTTCACACAGAGAGCCTGGCGTAGTTGGTGCTGTTCTGATAGATCGAAGGGTCTTCTGTGAGATCATCTGCGACATGATTCACCTTCATCCAGCAACGGTGAAATTAGTTTTGGACACAAAAGGTCCCAGCAGATCTGTTCTGGTCACCGACTCAATGACAGCTACTGGGTTGGAAGATGGTGAGTACTTCCTCGGTGAGCTACAAGTTGTCGTGAAAGACAAGATTGCGAGAACCAAAGTAGATCAAAGCCTTGCTGGTAGCACGTTGACTTTAGACGAAGCTGTGAGAAATCTTGTTTTTAAGCTTGATTTCAATCTCAGAGATGTGGTAACGATGGCAACAAAAACAGCCTCCGAAGCGAGTGGACTTGATTGTGGTGTTATTAAAGTTGGCGGATGTGCAGACTTTGTCGCCTTAGATGAAGATCTGAGAGTTATTGCGACCTTTGTTTCAGGCAAGATGGTCTATTCAATCTGAAGGGGGAGGGCGACGGGCATGAAGCTTTTGAACATGACGTTGCACGGTTTCAAATCCTTTGCCCGTCCGACAAGAGTTTTCTTTGCAGACAAAGTTACTGCCATTGTTGGACCGAACGGTGGGGGAAAGTCGAATATCGTTGACGCGATAAGGTGGGTTTTTGGTGAACAATCAATGAAACAACTGAGGGCTGAAGAAAAGTACGACGTCATCTTTGCTGGATCGAGTGCGGTCCCAGCCGCTTCGAGTGCTTATGTGGAATTGGTCTTCAAGCACGATGATGAAAAGCTCGTAGTCTCGAGAATGTTGACAAACGACGGCAAGAACACCTATATGCTCAACGGTGAGACAGTCCGTCTGAAGGACATACACGAGAAGTTCATCGGAACCGGCGTTGGGAAGGAGTTTTACTCAATAGCCGGGCAAGGACAGATCGAAAGAATTGTGAATGCATCACCTGAAGAACTTCGACTCTTGCTCGAAGAAGCCGCAGGCACCGCCCTCTATAGAGAGAGGAAAAAAGAAGCTTTGTTTAGACTTGAGACAGTCAAGAGTAACCTGACGCGAGTGCAAGACCTGCTCTACGAACTCGATAGACAGAGAAAATCACTCTATCTGAAAGCCAAGAGAGCAGAGCGTTATCAAGAGTACTCTTCAAGACTGGAAGTTGTGAAGAAACTCTACTACGGTAATGTCCTCAAAGCAGAGATGAAGAGATTAGCTCATCTTCAGACTCAACACAGTGAGACCTTAGAGAAGATTAAAAATCTGCAGAAAGAATTGCTCAACGTAGAAACAAGCTGGTCTACTCTGAAACAAGAGTTCGCGAATGTCGACAAAGAGATCGAGAATTTCACAAACCTGCTCGAAGATTACAAGAAGCGTCAGACAACACTCATCGAACTCAGAGAGATGTACACCAGAAGACTGAATGAAAGAGAGACAAAGTTCGTTGAAACGACAACACGTTTGGACTCAGCCAACGAACAGATTATCAGTATCGAAAGAAGAATCGATGAACTGAACCTGATCTTCAAAGCACTTATGGACGAAATCGCTTCGAAAGAAAATGAATTACAGAGTGTGGAAAATAGAAGGAACGAAATGATTTCAAGTTACTCAGAAAAAGAGAAACAGCTGCTCGCACTGAAAGAAAAGAGTGACCAAAAACTCAAAGAAAAACTGTCGTTGGAAGGTGAGCTATCGAGAATCGAAGAAGGCCTCGAAGATCTGTCAAAGAGAATCTCAATGATAGACTCTCAGCTCGATCTAAAGATGAAAAGATTGATTGGACTACAAGAAGAACTTTCTTCTCTTTTGGAAAAGTTGAAAACGGCTGGTGACAAGGAATCATCGCTTGCAAAAGAGTTGCAATTTGTCAGGGATAAACTCTCAGAACTATCAAGTGAAAAGCGATCGATTCTTGAGCAGATAGACAACATCAGACGCGTATTGAAAGGTTTGGACGAAGAAGAAGCCAAGATAAAGTACCGAATACAGACTTATGAGGGCTACACCAAATCGGTTAGAGCCATATTTGCCAAGAAATCTGAAGGCGAGTTTGAAGGAGTTCACGATGTCGTTGGTAACCTCATCAGTTTTCCCGCAGAGTATGGAAAAGCCATCGAAGTCTTGTTAGGAGGAGCCGTTCAACACGTGGTAGTTGACAACGCAAATACGGCGAAGAAAGTTATCGATTGGTTGAACAGCCAAAAGATAGGACGAGTTACCTTCTTGCCACTCGATTTGATAGAGTCTCACTTCAGCGGCATGAGGGATATCGAACGTCATCCAGGTTTTGTTGGATATGCCGCACAGTTGGTGAGAGTGAGTCAGCAATTCATGGCTCTTCCGGGCTATCTCTTTGGTAACGACATAATCGTCAAAACACTCGACGATGCGGTTGATATCAAGAAACGCTACAGAGCAAGGTGTCGCATAGCAACGCTGAACGGCGAGATAATCGGCCAGCATGGCTCGATAACTGGTGGAGAGGTGGAGGTTGAAAGAACGGATTCGTTGGTCAGAAGAAAGCTGAGGCTCGCTGAAATAGCGAGTCAGAGATTGGAACTCTCGTCTGTTGAGAGAGTACACCAACAGCGATTGATACAGATAGACGAGGAAGTGCAAACTTTGATAAACCAAGAGAAGATCGTGGAGAGGGATCTGACGCATGTCATTGCTGAAGGAAGTTCAACAAAGAGGATGATCGAAGAACTCAACAAGACAGTGGAAGAACTCAGCAAAGATGTCAATTCCTTAGAGCAACTCAGAAAGAATTACTCGTTGAGATCTGATGGCATGCAGATGAGAAAAGAACAGATTCTCAGCAGCCTGGACCAAATCGCTGATGAAATATCATCTTATGAATCAGAACTGAAAGAGTTTGGTGAACAACTCGCACGCGAGAAACAAACTCTGGAAGAGATTTCTACTCAGTACTCTCAACTGAAGGCAGAGGTTACCAGTTTACTCGAAAGAAAACTGCATTATGATTCTGAACTCTCAAAAATGAGAGATCAAAAACAAAAACTTCAAGAAGAATCAGCTCAGTTCAAAACACAATCTGAGGAGATAGAAAAAGAGATAGACCGATTGAAAAACACACTTCTCGAAAACCAGCGCGAGCTTGAGACTGTCAAACGAGAAACAGAAAATCTCTTTGAGATGATGAGAATGCAAAGAACTGATAAAGACCAGAAATTGGCACAACTTGATGAATTGGAAAAGAAGATGCAAAAAATAAAGGATGAGCGAGAAAAACTGAGGGAATATTTACACCACCTCGAGCTTTCCACTCAAGAGGTTCAAAATAAGATACACCAGCTCCTTGTCGAAGTAGATGAAGAAACAGCAAAGCACGTTGAAGAACTCGAAGATGAGAAACTCGAATCTTTGAGGGTAGAACTGGAAGATCTACAGAACAAGATAAAGTATCTTGGGCCAGTTGATCTGATGTCAATAGACGAGTACAACCAAGTTGAAAACAAATACAACGATCTTGCCATTCAGAAAAAGGATTTGGAGGAAGCGCAAGAGAAGATAGACGATTTGATAAAGCGAACCGATGAAGAAGCGAGAAACAAGTTGATGGATGTCTATGAACAGGTGAACACCAAATTCAACTATTTCATCTCTCTCCTCTTTGCTGGCGGTGAAGGTGAGATAAAGATCGAACCCGGAAAGGACATTCTCGAAACAGGTGTGGAGATCTCGGTGAGAAAACCTGGCAAGAGAATCCAAAAGCTACAATTACTCTCTGGTGGTGAGAAGGCACTCGTTGGCATTGCACTGCTCTTTGCCTTGCTCGAAGTCAAGCCGAGTCCTTTTTATGTGCTCGATGAGATAGATGCCCCGCTGGATGAGTTCAACGCCGAGAGATTCAAGAGATTGTTGGAAGACGGTTCAAAGAAGGCTCAATTCATAGTGATAACACACAACAAGGTGGTTATGGAATCTGCGGATCTGCTTCACGGTGTCACCATGGTGGACGGTGTTTCGAACATAGTACCTGTAGAGATAGTCAACATGGCTGTTAAGGAGTGAGAGATTTGTCCGAAAAGATATTGAGCAGTCAACGAATTTTCAAAGGTAAGATTCTCACAGTCAATTTGGACCAAGTTTTGTTGGAAAACGGTCACAGATCAACAAGAGAAGTGGTTCTTCATCCAGGTGCTGTCGCGATTTTACCTGTGCTCGACGATGGGAGTGTTATTCTGGTAAAGCAATTTCGATATCCTAT
>JBBFME010000100.1:0-7762 GCA_037478695.1 Pseudothermotoga sp. | reverse complement strand
CTCATCGATCATTATGAACTGACGAGTTGAATTGTCGAGAAACAGATTCAGTTCCTCCCAGACGATTATACTCTACCAATGAGGAAGGGCAAGAAAGGGCGAGTTTTGCTCGCCCTTCAAGCGATGATCAAGAGTATCAGCGGGGCAAAAACTTCTGCTACAAGAGACATCACAGTTATCATGGTGTTCAGGGAAGGACCAGCGGTGTCCTTGAAAGGATCTCCAACCGTATCGCCAACAACGGCAGCTTTATGTGCTTCAGAACCCTTTCCTCCGTGATGGCCTTCTTCGATAAACTTCTTCGCGTTGTCCCAAGCACCACCTGCATTTGCCATGAACAGCGCAAAGATAATACCTGTAACTATGCTACCTGCGAGAAAACCAGCTAAGGCTTCTTTACCAAGCACAATGAGCGTAAGTGCTGGAGCCACTATGGACAAAACACCAGGAAGAATCAATTCTTTCAATGCCCCTGCCGTTGCTATATCGACACATCTCGCATAGTCAGGTTTCGCTTTGCCTTCGATCAGTCCTTTGATTTCTCTGAACTGTCTTCTTATTTCGTCAACCATTCTCTGTGAATTTCTTCCCACCGCTAAGATCAGCAGCGCTGAGAGAAACGGAGGCATCATCGCACCAATGAATATTCCTGCGATAACACGAGGAGAGATCAACTCCAACGAAGGTATATCTACAAGATGAGTGTAAGCCGCAAACAAAGCCAAGACAGTCAGAGCAGCAGATCCAATCGCAAAACCCTTTGTTATCGCCTTTGAGGTGTTCCCCGCAGCATCGAGCATATCTGTTACCTCTATCACATCATCGCCAAGTCCAGATTGCTCGGCGACGCCTTTCGCATTGTCAGAGATTGGACCATAGGCATCAGCAGAGATGATCATTCCCACTATTGAGAGCATTCCGAGAGCGGCACTGGCTATGCCATAGAATGGATCGATCCCAAATGCCTTTGCAAGGTACCAGGCGGCAACCGTTGCTGCGGAGATACACAAAATGGGAGGAACAACACTCACAAGGCCATATGAGAATCCTGTTAAAATGTTTATAGCCGTTCCAGTAACAGAGGCCTCGGCAATGAGTTTGGTTGGCTTTTTCTCGATTGATGTGTAGTAATCAGATGTCAGACCTATCGCCACACCAGCACCAAGACCAGCTATCGTCGGAAGAAAGATACCAAGCCACTTTGAACCTTCAAGTCCTGAAAATTTCGTCACGAGAAAGAGCAAGAAAACGAAGATAAAACAAGTTGAGAAAGTCCCCATATTCAGAGCCCTGCCTGGGCTTCTCTTGATACTCCTGGTTACGAAGACAAGGCCAAGCATAGAGGCAAAGAGTCCCATTGCAGCTATCAGTAATGGCATTGTTGTTAGAATGCCTCCACCGATCTCAGAACCGATGACCATCGCTGCTATGACACTTGCAATATAAGAATCTGTGAGGTCTGCTCCCATTCCTGCAACATCGCCCACGTTATCACCCACGTTGTCAGCTATCACCGCTGGGTTTCTCGGATCGTCTTCTGGTATTCCAAGCTCAACTTTACCAACCAAATCTGCACTGATATCGGCTGTTTTTGTGTATATACCCCCACCCGCCTTCGCAAACAACGCAAGTGCGCTCGCTCCAAAACTGAAACCTAAGACGATGTTCGATGCATCTGAATCGCTCCAGCCAAATACGACTTTGAAGAGGAAGAAGAGGACTACTATTCCAACAAGAGAGATGCCTACCACAAACATTCCCATGACCGCACCACCGTAGAACGCCACTGGAAAAGCAGACTTCAAACCACTACGCGCTGCGGATGCCACTCTGACATTCGTCTCTACAGCTGCCCTCATACCAAGATAGGCAGCCAAGGTGGTAAAAACCGATCCAAGCACATAAGCTATCGACATACTCAAACCAATCGCGGGACTTTTTATAAAACCACCCACTAAGCCAAGTACAACAGCCATAATTGCTACAAAGATCGCCAACGTTCTGTTCTGTCTTCTGAGATAGGCAAGTGCACCTTCCTTGATCGCTGAAGCTATCTCTTTCATCTTCTGAGTGCCTGGATCTTTTCTGAGAACATATGCGTACAATGCCAGAGCGAGTAAGATGGAACCGATTCCTGAACTCAACCCTAAGACAAACCAACTCACAAGACCACCCCCATCTCAAATATATCAGAGTACAACTATGTTCTCCCCAAAGAAGCCAAAGGTTTTCAAGATGTTCTTTGTATCGAAGATCAATTGACTGTTTTCAACAACCATTTTATAATCTATTCTCTTTTTGTGAGCGGTTGTTATTATCACTACATCTGCATCTTTACAGAGTTCTTGAGTCAACCTCTTGGTTTTCCTTTCCTCTCCCATAAAACTGAATTTTTCAACGTATGGATCAACTACTGTGACAACAGCTTTGTTCTTCTCAAGGTGCTCAAGAACCTTCAAGGCAGGTGACTCTCTTGTATCATCTATATCACCTTTATAAGCTATACCCACCATCAGTACCTTTGCTCCGTTCAAACATTTTTTTCGCTCGTTGAGTAATTGCATAGCCCTTTGAACAACATACTGTGGCATATAATCGTTTATTTCTCCTGCAAGTTCAATGAGTCTTGTGTGGTAATCATATTCGCGCGCTTTATAGGTCAAATAGAATGGATCTATCGGTATACAATGCCCTCCCACTCCTGGTCCTGGGTAAAATGGCATGAAGCCAAAGGGTTTGGTCGCAGCGGCTTCAATGACTTCCCATATTTTTATGCCCATCTTCTCTGCAACAATTGCCATCTCGTTTATCAACGCTATGTTGACTATTCTAAAGGTGTTCTCCAAGATCTTGGACATTTCAGCTTCTTTTGGTGATGAAACGACAAAGACTGGTGCCTCGAGTACACTCTCGTACAACAGTTTTGCCACCTCTGTTGATTTCTTACCAACACCACCGACTACCTTTGGCGTGTTCTTCGTTTTGTATATGAGATTGCCTGGGTCTACTCTTTCTGGACTGAAAGCGAGATAGAAATCTTCCTCACACTTCAAACCCGTTGACTCGAGTATGGGTAAGACAACCTCTTCGGTTGTGCCTGGATAAGTAGTTGACTCCAATACAACTAACATTTCTCTGTGAAGCCTCTTGGAAATATCTTTTGCAGTGTTGATGACGTATGTGAGATCTGGCTGCTTGAATTTGTCAAGTGGTGTGGGCACACATATCGTGGCGACATCACAGTCTTTCAATTTGTCAAAGTCGTTAGTTGCAAGAAGCCTCCCACTTCTAACCAATTCCTGAAGATCTTCTGTGACGACATCTCCAATGTAATTCTCTCCATTGTTGACCATATCAACTCTCTTTTTCTGAATGTCAAAACCAATGACTCTGAACCCTGCCTTTGCTTTCTCAACCGCAAGTGGTAGACCCACATAACCCAAACCTATCACTCCAACAGTTGCAGTCTTATTGAGTATCTTTTCTTTCAACATTTTCCCACCTCCTCAAAATATCTTTTGATGCATTCAGTCACGTAAGTCACTTCTTCAGTGCTTATTTCCGGAAAGATAGGCAGTGCGAGTACCTCCTGAGTTAGAGACTCAGTATTTCTAAGATTCTGAAAACCAAAGCGCGAAAAGCACTTTTGCTTGTGCAACCCAAGTGGATAGTAAATCGCTGTTTCAACACCTTTTTCTTTCAGAAAGTCCCTTAAAGAATCTCTCTGTCCGTTCTTTACTCTTATGACGTACTGATGAAAGATACACCGAAAATCATCGTGGACCGTTGGAATATCTATGAAATGTGGACTGAGTGAAGTGAGAAGCTCGTTGTAAGTCTTTGCCACCTTAATTCTCTTTCTGTGGTAGTCATCAAGATATTTCAGTTTAACCCTTAACACAGCGGCTTGAAGCTCGTCGAGCCTGCTGTTCACACCTTCGATCTCGTGAAGGTACTTCTTTCGAGCTCCGTGAACCCTGAAGATTCTACAGAAGTCTGCTATTTCATCACTGTTGGTGAGTATCATCCCACCATCACCATAAGCACCAAGGTTCTTCGTTGGAAAGAAGGACAGTATCGAAAGATCTCCTATCGAACCGCTCTTTTTGATGACACCATCTGAGTAATACCAAATTGAACCTATCGATTGAGCACAGTCTTCTATTAACTTCACACCAAAATCACGCCTGATTTTCTCAAGGCGCTCAAGATCGACTGTTCTACCAAACAGATGAACTGGTATCAACGCTCTTATTCTGTCTTTCTTTGGATGAGTTTCTAGTACCTTTTCGACTTCATCCAGATCGATGTTGAAAGTTTTGGAATCAGCATCTACAAAAATTGGTGTTGCACCGTTTCGCGTTATACAACTTGCCGTTGCAAAAAAGCTGAAAGCGGTTGTAATTACATAATCGTTCTCTTGAACACCAATTGCCTTTGCAGCTATGTAAAGTGCGTCAGATCCATTCGCGACGGCTATCGCGTGTTTTACTCCCAAGTAAGATGCTATCTCTTGTTCAAGGGCTTCTACATTTGGACCCATGATCAACCTACCAGACTGCAGAACTTCGTCGATCAATGTGAGTATTTCTTCTCTGATTTCGCTGTACTGTCTTGTCATGTCAAAGAGTGGTACCTTCACACTTTCACTCCTCTCTCTGCAGAAAAACCCTACCATCAGTTTGAATTTTCAAGATGTAGAGATTCTTTATCCCTACTGACTTTGCCCGCTGAGCTATCTTCTCGGCATGTCTGAAAGAAGCAATGAGAACAGCATCATAATCGAGATTTTCTACATTCTTTGTTGGCAGTACAGCAACACCGTTGACAGTTTTCCCATACTTGGAAGGATCGTCGTCGAGAAAGGACAACACCTTTATTCCCTCGGTCATCAGTACATCTAAGAGTGTCTCTCCGACTATACCCGCTCCGTAAAGTACTATTTTCATGAGTTTTTCTTGCGATAACTGCTTTAAGACATCGACAAACGCCAGTCTCGAAGTAGAGTAGAGTTTTGCTGTTTCCCGCAGATAGGAGACCGTAAGGTATTGAAGTCTGTAGATACCGTTTTGAGTCAACCTGTACTGCATCTTTCTTTTGTTTGGTCCTACCTTTTCTATAAACCCTCTTTGCTCAAAGGACGCAAGGTATCTGTTCACCATCGATGGGGCGATCTTGGCAATTTTGGAAAGCTTCTGCTGGGAAACAGCACCATTGGAAAAGATGGCTTTCAAGAGCGTGTATTCTCTTAGCAAAACCGACGGTTCGAAAAAGAGTAGATCCTCCACATCAATCACTCACTGAGTGAATTATACTACACGCCAAAAGAAAAATCCTAATAACAGTGAGAAGACTCAGAAAATCAGAAAATACAGCCAGTAGACAAGTGCATTTCCTACGGTTACGACAACACCGACTTTGAAAAATTCAAGGAAGGTCAGATGTACCTTTTCTTTTTCAGCATTTTGAACGATGATCACATTACTCGCGGCACCAAGAATGGTGAGATTACCAGCTATCGTACTACCAGCAGCAAGTGCACACAAAATCAAGTTGTTGGCATTTTTGAAGAAGGTCAAGAACAACGCAACGAATGGAACGTTCGATATGAACTGACTCACACCGATACTCATGAAGAGTATCTGTGGTATGCTCGAAAAGTTCATGAAAGAAACGTACCTCTGAAAGAACCCACAGTTCCAAACTGCTTGCATAGTCACAAACATAGAGACGAAAAAGACTATTGTTGCCCAGTCCATCGACTTGAGCAATTTCATCCTCTTATCACTCAGCACGATTATCGGCAGGGCAGCTATCATCGAGATGTAACTCAGCTTTGGAAAATCGTGACCAAAAAAAGCATCAACAATTCTGATACCAACCAATGTCAGCAACACAATCAACGAGATTTTTGAAATCCTTGCGAGCTTATGATCCGTCACGGTCACTTCAACGTGTTCGACATCCTCGTCATTGAAGGAATCTCTGTAAAAGAGCTTGAGAATGAAATAGGTCAGGAACATGTTGATGATGGTTGGGATGAAGAGATACTCTGCAAAGACAACGAAGGGAGATTTCATTTGACTTCCAAGTGCGATGAGAAGGTTTTGTGGATTTCCAATCGGGCTTGCAACACTACCGATGGTAACACCAAATGCCAAGGCTAACAACAAAGGCTTCGGATCGATCCTGTGCTTCGTTGCAAGGTAGATCATCAATGGTGTTCCAACTACTGCAACCGTGTCGTTCATCAACAAAGCAGAGAGAAAGCCACTCACAATTATGACCATAAGGAGTAAGTTTGAAGAACTTTTCGCCTTTCTGAAGATCAAATAGGAGAGATGATACAGATAACCACTTTCTCTCATTGCCTCTCCAATGATGAACATTCCGATCAAGAAAATGATCACATCGATGTTTATCGATAGCAAAGCTTCCTTGATGGTTATCTGTTTTGTCAAAACCAAGAACAAGGCAGCGGCTGTCATCACCTGCCAGATCTTGAAGGTCACTTTTCCGATCTTCCTAATTGCGATGAGTACGAAAACCGCTATGAGAACTATCAAAGCTAAACTCACGACGAACACCCACGAAATTTTATAGTCCGTAAATATATTTCAAGTTACGCATGGATGTACGATGATTAAACGTCAATGAATTTTTTATGGTCAAGAGTGAAAGATGAAAGTCCAATCGCACTGTATATTGTTAGGTTCTTGTTCTGATTTGTTGGCACGATGTGGGAATTCTCGAGTGAAGCACGCGAAGACACAGTTACGCATTTTATAAATATGAATTTATGAAATCCAAATTTATAGTATTGACGTTCATAGACATGACGTGCAAAATATTCCCGAGATGGCACGATGCTCATCGATAGAGAACGAGAGTGTGAGTTTCTCAAGAGAAAGATTCTGAGCAACAAAGCCGAACTACTCATCACCTATGGAAGGCGTCGTGTGGGCAAGAGCTTCTTACAAAGACATAGCCAGAAAGCACATTCCTTCCAAGGGATAGTGACGAATAGCTATTGATAATCTCTGCTTTCGTGATGAAATTAAATTGTCGTAGGTCTGGACCGGGCCGAAGTTAAGCCTGTGGAGTGGGGTACCTCTGCCGATTGTGTATGGGAACCACCCATATGCTCGGTAAGTCTCCACGATGAAGCAGGAAGCCTGCTCCTTTTAAGAGGCAGGAGGAGGTCACTACAAAACTGCATTGAAAGTGCTTTGTTCTTCACGGCGGACCTTTCATTTGGTGAACCGATTCTTGGACAGATAAAGCCTTTTATGAACCTGCCTTCAACACTGAAGATCTCGTCTTGGGACGAGTTCTTTGGCATGCTCAAGAACCTTCTTGAATTTGGAAAAGATCTGAACGTGGTAGTTTTCGATGAATTCCAATACATACAGATGCGCGATGAAAGTTTCATGAGCATTCTTCAGAGACGGTGGGACGAAGTTTTTTCAAAGCTCAACGTCAAAATGACACTGTGTGGTTCGTACATAGGTATGATAGAGAAAATCGCCCTCACGCAGAATAGTCCTGTGTATGGTCGACGAACGGGACAGTACCCGATCCTTCCTCTCGACTTCTTCGATTCGATGAAGTTCCTAAGTTTCGAAAAGTCGGAAGATTACAGAAACATAGCCATAAAGCACATCCCTTTCAAGTGATCGTGATTAATGACTATTAACTTCTTTTCAGTGTGCTGTTCTATACTCACTCAACGCTGAAGATCGTCAAATAGATGACCAAGACT
>JBBFME010000099.1:0-8172 GCA_037478695.1 Pseudothermotoga sp. | reverse complement strand
GCCTACGAAGTCCATGTGCATCATTGCTGAGCCCCCTTTGCTTCAACGACTGGCTTACGTATCAAGGAGCTAAAAGCGTCTGTCAAGAGCCTCGAAAGGACAATGTTCACAAAAAAGCTTCCAAGTACACCTATGATGAGTGTTGTGGCAAAGCCTTTCACAGTACCAGTGCCAAAATAGTACAGAGCAAGACCAGCTATGATAGTCGTCAGGTTGGCATCGAGCAAGGTGACAAAACATCTACCAAACCCTGCTGCTATCGCTGCCTTAACGGATTTCCCTGCTCTTAACTCTTCTTTTATTCTTTCGGCAATGATGATATTTCCATCAACGGTAGTTCCAATCGTGAAGACAATACCAGCAATACCTGGGAGTGTCAATATCGACCGAGTAGCAGCGAGAACACCGAGCAGCAAAAAGGTGTTGTACAAAAGTGCTATATCTGCAATAACACCTTGTATGCCGTAGAAAACTATCATGTAGATGAAAACAATTATCAATCCAACGATACCTGCCCAAAGAGAGGTTCTCACGATATCCGAACCCAGTAATGGTGCCACCCAACCAGCCGAAACCTTTTCAAGTCGCGCTGGTAACGCTCCACTTCTCAGTATTGCTGCTAATTGTTTTGCCTCTTCAATCGAAAAGTTTCCGGTGATCTCTGCTTTGCCATCTGGTATCACAGAAATGACATAGCCAGCAAACTGCACAACGTTGTCCAAGACTATCGCAAGCCGCTTTTCTCTTGCAGCTGCACTGCCTATAGAACCCTCTGGAACAACCAATTGCTGTGTGATCTTCTTGAACATCTCCGCATCTTTGCTCGCAAGTTCAAAGGTCACTTTGTAGCCAAATCTCCCTGTGCGCGTTTCTGGTACAGGACTTGCCGTCACTATCTGTGGTGAAACGAGCTTCAGGTCTTTGACGAGCATTATTTCCTGTCTCACGAGATACCATGTCTTTCCTTCTCTTGCAGGAAGCCACTCTGCCTTCTTTACCCTTGCCAAATCTTTCAGGGTCGGGTCTGTCTGTGGATCAACTTGACTTTCTTCCAAAACCTGCCCAAAGTACATTACACCAGTTGAACCCAGCAGCTTTTCAGCCTTTGTCGTGTCTGTTGCGGCGGGAATCTCTATCACTATGAAAGAGTTGTTCTCCCTAAAAGCCTTTCTAACGGTGGCTTCTGTGTAACCCGCTGCGTCGAGCCTGTTTCTCAGGACTGTCCAAACATTGTCCACAACTTCGCTTGGATTCTCTACACCTTGCTCTACGTCAACTCTGTACTCCAGACGAGCTCCACCTTTGATATCAAGTCCCAAAGGTATACGCTGAAAGATCGCCGCAAGGCCTTTGTAGGTTTGCTCTTTACTTGGCCAAAGCAAAGCTAAGAAAGCAGCAAAGATAACAGCGATTACGACTATCAATCTCACCCTGTCCGCTCTCATTGTGATGTCCCCTCCTCAGTTTTGTTCCTTATCTTTGTCTTTTTCCTCCTGTCCCTTCTCCTCTTGTTTTGCCTCTTCCTTCAGAACTGTTGCTATTGCCCTCTTTGTGATCTCAAGCTCAGTCGTCATGGCTGTCTTGATCTTGATCGTATCTTTCTTGATGTCTATGATCTTTCCAACTATGCCTCCAACTGTGATGACTGTGTCTCCACGCTTCATGTTAGAGATCATATCGCGGAACTGTTTCTCTCTTCTCCTCTGTGGCAGTATGATGAGAAAATAGAACATCGCAAAGAGAATGGCCAGCAGAAAGATGAAACTAAAACCAGAACCTGTTGCCGTCGTTGAAGTCGGTGCACTACCTGTCGTACCTGGTGCCGCACTGTAGAGTATGTTCACCTCAAATACCTCCTTTTGAATTTTCAACCTCAGATGATTTTACCAGAACTTTGTAAACCATCGGAACAAAAATCAGTTGCAATCCTAAACCAACGAGTCCATGAAATGAATCAGCGAAAATTCTGATTTCAGCCTTTGATAGCAACGTTATGATCGCAAAGACAGATTTAGAGACGAGAAAATCCAACAAGATCACTGGGTAAAGAATTTTGATCTTTCTGTAAAGAAATGATGTCAAAACACCGACAGCCAAGCTCTCGAAGATCATCGCCGTCAAAGTAGTTGCTTCAGGCGATCCGACTGCCAAAAAACTCGTTACAGATCCAAAGATTCCAACCAAGCTCCCAACGACTGGACCATGAACAAACGTCGCGATTAAGACGATGAAGATATTTGGCAAAAGCCATCGCTCTATACCTGGCACATCAAGAAGATCTAAGAAATATGAAACAGCCGTTGATAAAGACAACCACAACAAGAAGAAGGTGATCTTCTTATTCAAATTCTCACTCCTAAACGACATTTCTTTCTCGCACAATTCCCTTTTCAAACCTCTGCAAGTTCAGTTCACTTACGTCAACATTCATCGTCCTGCCGTGTATTATCATTTGAGCTATCGCTTCTCCAACCGCTGGTGCGAGCATGAAACCATGACCGCTGAAACCCACGGCATAGTAAAAGTTTGGTAGATTAGGAGCTTCGCCGATGATAGGCTGTGCATCTGGTGACATATTGTAGTGGCCAGACCAGTGCCTTACGATCCTCAGCTTGCCCAAGAATGGGAAAATCTGCGTCATTTTTCTCGCCATGTCTTTTTCGAATCTGTAAGTAACGTTGTAATTGATCTCAGGCTTCTCGTCCCGATCACCTTGACCCATGATGAAATGCCCATGTTTGGTCTGCCTCATGTAGAAATTCCCGGAAAAACTTATAGCCATTGGATCGAAGAAGTTCTTCACAGCCTCTGTGACGAGTATCTGATGTCTGTAACTTTCGGTTGGAAGATCAATGCCAACCATCTTTCCTATCTCTCTTGAGTAAGCTCCAGCGGTGTTCACTAAGATTTGGCATTTCACAGTTCCTCTACTCGTGAGAACCTCAAAGTGCTCACCGAGTACCTCAACTGCGACAACCTTGGTATGTGTGAAGAACTCAACTCCAAGCCGTTGTGCAGCCTTTGCATAAGCAAAATTCGCAAGATGTGGGTTTGCATGTCCATCTGTTTGGCAGAAGGTTGCCAGTTTCACACCATCTACTTTCAAGTATGGATATCTCTCTTTGACTTGGTTGGGTGAAAGTATCTCAACATCAAGTCCAAGTTCTCTTTGCATCTTCACATTCTTCCCGAACTCAGCAGCTTCTTCTTCATCGTAGGAAAGAACCAAATATCCACCCTGCTTGTACTCTATGTCCATACCTGTTTCCTGCGACATTCTTTCGAACAGCTCAACACTCCTCATCGCCAAGAGCACGTTGTTTGGAGAACTCCACTGCTGTCTTATACCACCTGCACATCTACCAGTTGATCCAGAACTAAGATAGTTCGCCTCAAAGAGCACGATGTCCTTCACACCAAACTTCGCAAGATGATAAGCCACTGAACAGCCAACGATTCCTCCGCCAACGATCGCCACTCTATATTCACTTTTCATTTTCGATCTCTCCCTTTACGATCGATTCGAATTTCACGGGCATCGAAGGTGGTCTGAATGTCCCAAAGCCAATCTCCCTTAGAGTTTTCCCTGTCTTTTTTGCGAGTATTCCAAGTACAATCGATCTGCAAGTTCTTCCACCACACGGTCCCATACCAACTCTCAAATACCTTCTGAGTTCTTCAAAATCTGTAAAGCCTTCCTCTATAGCCTTTTCAATCTGATCCACTGTGATCTCTTCACATCTGCACACAAACGATTCTGCTTCTTTTGGAAGACGAAAACTTCTGACAACGTTGGCCATGCCAGCGGGCACACTCAGATGAACGAGATGTGTCTTATTGGCCGATTTCACAACTCTCACAACTTGTGCTCGAGTAACTTCTTTTCCATCGCGATCTAAAGCGATGACCTCTTGCCCTTTTTCGGGTAATGGGAGAAATTCATAAGGCATTATGATCAGATCTCTATCAGGCTGGAAATTCTCCTGAACCAAAAAAATCGCAAGCCCAGGACATTTCATCACACAGATGCCACAGCCTGTACACTTTGAGTAGTCAACGATCGGTAGACTGTTTATGTTCTCTGGCACTGTGATCGCTCCAGATGGGCAAGATGTCTGACACGGATTACAAGGAATATTTTCATAACACTCTATAACAGGCCTGAGTTTTCCAACAGGGCCAAGGTCTTGTTGGGTTTTCTTGGAATAACTGAGCACCTTCTGGGGAAAGAACCTCTCTAAACCTTTTCGAACCTTTTCTGAGAATGGTCCAGATCTGAATTCAATCAGTTCCTCTTGCATCTTGCCGATCTCTGCGTTAAGACTTTGCCCTGTGATCTCTCCAGCAACCTTTAACCCAGCGATCTTACCCTCTATCATAGCCGTCGTTGCTTCTTCGATGCCTGCAAGATCTCCTGCCACAAAGATATTGTCGATATTCGTTCTCATCTCTTTGTCTCTGTAAGGAACATACCCACCGAGTTCTGGTATGTACTGTATCTGTACACCTGCCATTGCCGCTAATTCAATCGAAGGTACAAGACCAACGGCAACGCAGATCACATCAACGGCAAATTCCTTTTCAGTGCCAGGGATTATGTTGTACTTTTCGTCGACTTGAACAACTACGGCACCTTCAACCTTCTCTTCTCCAAACGCTTCTTTGATGGTGTGTCTCAAGAGTATAGGAACGCCGAGTCTTTTTACCTTTCTCGCGTGAACGTCGTAGCCGCCAACTTTATCTGTTATTTCCACGATTGCTTTGACTTCTGCACCGGCTTGCAAGAGCTGATATGAAACGATCAAACCTATGTTCCCAGAACCTATCATCAAGGCTCTTTTCCCTGGAAGAACCTTGAACTGGTTCATCAATGTTTGCACAGCCCCTGCGCCGTAGACACCTGGTAAGTGATTGTTCTTGAAAGGAATAAAACGTTCGCTCGCACCAACTGAAATGAGAATGTACTTAGGTTCTATCTCAAAAATCAAATCTCTCTCTCTGTCGTAGGCGGTGATAACATCTTCGTAGATTCCCGTCACCGTTGTCTGAGTCATCACGGTGACATTTTCGTTCAACTGAGAGATCAACTTCTTGGCTATCTCAAAACCTCTGACTGAAGCGTAGAATCCTTCGTGTCCGAAAAATTTATGTGTCTGCTTTACCAATTGCCCACCCAATTCAACACCTTCATCAACGATCAAAGTCTTCACATCTCTTTTACTCGCCTCTATTGCCGCACACAGGCCTGCCGGTCCGCCTCCGATAACCAAAAAATCTGTCTTCACCATGTTACTTCACCTCTACCAACTTGTCTTGCGACCTGCATTCCCTCCTTCACGAGTGTGATACAACTTCGAACGTTGGTAACTCCATCGACGATCATCAAACACGAAGAACACTTGCCTATCGCACAGTAAAAACCTCTCGGCCTTGAATGCTCTGTTTTTCCAAAAACATCAACGCCGTTCGCAACGAGTGCAGCGGCTATCGTCTCACCTTCGAAAGCTTCCATTTCCCTGCCTTCGAAGTAGAACTTCAGTGTCTTTGGTTTTTCAACCTCCAAGATCGGGTGAACTTCGATCCTGCGCAAGGACACCACCTCCATGAATTTACAATGGGGGCTTCGCCCCCATTTCATCACAGATGTATTGGTTTTTCGACAACACCTTCTACAGCTCCAAGAATCATCTCTGTCAAGGTAGGATGTGGATGGATCGACTCTTCAAGTTCTCTTGCGTTCAAACCATTTCGCACAGCCACGACACCTTCCATGATCATATCCGTTGCACTTGGACCCACGATGGTCATGCCGAGCACCTTCAAGGTCTCTTTGTCGGCTATAACTTTGGCAAAACCATCTCTTTCTAAAATCGTTCTTGCCCTGCCGTTGGCACTCAGCGGGAATGAAAAGATCTTGACCTTCGAAGGGTCAAGATCTTTCTCATGCAAACCGACGCTTGCCACCTCTGGATTTGAAAATATCACACTCGGCACGGCTGAATAGTCCATGTGTGCTTCTTCTCCACAGATATTCTTCGCTGCCACAACACCTTCGTACATCGCAACATGTGCGAGCATTATCTGTCCTCTCACATCGCCGATTGCGTAGATATTTGGAATATTCGTCTGCATCTTGTCGTTCGTCTTTATACCCCTTTGTACTTCAACACCAAGAGCCTTGACATCCTCACCTATCTTGGGTCTTCTTCCAACGGATATCAAAACCTTGTGGGCTGTCTTTTCAATCGTTCCTTGCGGTGTTTCGATAACACACTTGAAACCTCCATCTATTGGTTCGACGTTGGTCACTTTCGATGATTCGTATATCTCTACACCTTTTTTCTTCAAAGACTTGGCGACTGTTTCAGCGACATCTTTGTCTTCAGTTGGCAGTATGTGTTCCATGAGCTCGACGATTGTAACAGGTATTTTCAGGGTAGAGAAGAAAGTTGCAAATTCAACGCCTATGACTCCTCCGCCGACGATCAAGAGACTCCGTGGGAGTTGTTGCATCTTGAAAACATCATCGCTTGTCCAGATGCCTTCTATCTTATCGAAAGGTGGTATCAACGACGGATAAGAACCAGTTGCGATGATTATGTTTCTTGCTTCAAATCTCTTGTCTGCCACAACAACACAATTATGTGACTCAATCTTCGCTTCACCAATCACGAGTTCAACGTTGTATTTCTTGAGTAGATATTCAATGCCCTTTCTCGACATCATGACAACCTTGTTCATGTGACTGTTGATCGCAGCGAAATCGTAAGACACATTTTCGACATTCACACCCAACTGCTTTGACTTTTCAACGATCTCCGAATAAAGATGCGCGCTACTCAACAATGCCTTCGTTGGGATGCAACCCCAGTTGGTGCAGGTACCACCTACAAATGATTTCTCAATCAAGGCAACCTTCTTGCCTCTCTGACCAAGTTTTACCGCAGCCACATAACCACCTGGACCTGCACCGATGACTACTGCATCGTACAAAACAATCACCTCCTACTGCGTCGCAAGAAAATTGTACCATCTGGGATACTCCAAGACAAATCTAACCAAAATAACTCGGAAAATTATGCAAATCATTCGTCTTTAAGAAGTCGTTCACATACAGTTCATAATAACTTGTATAGAGTTTGTCATAAAATATGCGTGTATTATCTAAAACATAGGAGGTACTGTGAAAATGAAAATGTCTTTGAAATGGTACGTGCTCATCTTGAGTGTTCTTTTGATCGTAGCACCAGTCGTCTTGTTTTTCTTCACGGCTCTGCGAAACACCCAAAACGTTACCTTTCAAATCACAGAAAAGATGTACAAAGACAAGCTCAACGGCGCAGTAGAAATCCTGAGAGAATACGCAAAGTACGAGTATGGCACATTGCGCCTACAAGATTCACAATTGGTTGACAAAGACGGTAAACCCATCAAAGACAGATTCGAAGCCGTTGACAGGATAAGCAAACAGATGAACGTAGTCGCAACGATCTTCCAGGTCCAAGGTGATGATTTTCTGAGAATTTCCACTTCCGTGAAAAAAGATGATGGTACGAGAGCCGTTGGGACTTATCTTGGCAAAGACAGCGCCGCGTACAAGCCTGTTGTACAAAAGCAAAGATACATTGGAGAAGCGAAAATACTTGGGAAAGATTACGCAACCTGCTATGATCCTATCTTAGATGAGAGAGGAAATGTGATAGGCATCTTTTTTGTGGGAACACCCAAGGGTGAGATCGATACACTTGTTCTAAAAGCAAGAAATGATTTCCTCCAAAACTCAATCTTGCTCATCGCAATCTTGGCAGCTGTAGGTTCATTTTTAGCAACCTTACTTATGAATAGCATTTTGATAAAACCTTTTGCCATCATATCTGAGGCTGTCGAGAAAGTCTCTCAAGGTGAACTGAATTACCGTATATCGAGAAATTTCAGAACCAAAGAATTCACCAATCTTGCTAAAGATCTCACACAGATGAGTGAAAAACTCACTGCTTTGGTGAAAACCATTTTGGACAGTTCGCAGAGGGTTTCAGCATCGGTTGAAGAACTCGTATCGACCTCTGAAGAACTCAGTGCCACATCAGAAGAGTTGTCCTCACAGATGGAAGAAGTGAACAAATCAGCACAGAACGCATCTGCATCGATACAAGAGGTAACAAGCGGCATACA
>JBBFME010000098.1:0-8184 GCA_037478695.1 Pseudothermotoga sp. | reverse complement strand
GAATATTTTATCAGGGGAGGAAAGCCAGATGATCTTGAGGGTGAATCTCACCACTAAAAAGATAGCCAAACAAGAACTTGACGAGAAAACTTCAGACAGCTTCATAGGTGGAAGAGGACTTGCATCTAAGATCCTTTGGGACGAGGCAAAGAAAGTTGATCCACTTTCACCTGAGAATAAGCTTGTTATAGCCGCAGGACCGTTCAACGGTTTGAGAACCCCCAGTGGAGGGAAGTTGGTAGTTGCGGCTAAAAGTCCACTCACAAATGGTTATGGTGATGGGAACATCGGTACTATGGCATCTGTTCACATCAGGAAGGCTGGATACATGGCTGTTGTTGTCGAAGGTTGTTCTGAAAAGCCCGTGTACCTTTACATAGAAAACGATAATGTCTCTATACTCAGTGCCGAGGGCCTTTGGGGACTGAGCACCTTCGAGACAGAGAGAAAGTTGAAACAAGTTCATGGTGAAAATGTAGGGGTCTTGAGCATAGGACCGGCCGGAGAAAATCTTGTCAAATTCGCTGTGATAATATCGCAAGAAGGTCGTTCCGGCGGAAGACCGGGGATTGGTGCAGTGATGGGAAGTAAAAAGCTCAAGGCGATTGTTTTCAAAGGAAGCAAAGATGTTGAAGTAAAAAATAAGAAACTTTTCGACGAGTATACACGAGAGGTCTACAAAATCATTCCAAAACTGCCTGGCTATGATTTCTGGATGAGACAAGGAACACTTGCCACAGTGGAATGGGCTAACAAGAACCGTGCTTTGCCAACGAGGAATTTCTTGCAGACCAAATTCGAGTACGCTCGGTGTGTCGATGGCTACTCAATGGAGGCTATGAAGGTATCTAAGCGAGGTTGTCCAAACTGCAATATGATCTGTGGGAATGTTGTCTTAGACATGGAAGGAAAAGAGAGCGAACTCGATTACGAGAACGTCGGTATGCTTGGACCTAACACCGGTATGCCTTCTTTGAACCGTGTGGCAGTCTTGAACAGGCTTGCCGATGAGCTTGGTATGGACACTATATCGCTTGGTGTTGTACTCAGTTTTGCTATGGAGGCTCACGAGAAAGGAATAATAAAGGACGCACCTGGATTTGGAGAGTACGAAAAGGCCGTTGAGCTGACAAAGAAGATTGCTTACAGAGATGGAGAGCTTGCGAATTTGCTTGCAGAGGGTGTTAAAATTGCTGGTGAAAGGCTGAATCTTGAAGACATAGCAATACATGTAAAAGGCTTGGAGGTTTCTGCTTACAACTGTTACATATACCCTGCCATGGCGCTTGCGTACGGTACGAGTGCAATAGGTGCACACCACAAAGAGGCGTGGGTCATCGCTTGGGAGATAGGTTCATCGCCTTTAGAGGAAAGTTCCACTTCCAAGTACACGATGACTTATTCCTTAGAAAAGGCAAGCAAGGTCGTCGAGCAACAGAGAATCAGAGGTGGAATGTTCGAGATACTCACAGCATGCCGATTGCCGTGGGTAGAACTCGGCCTTGATCTTGAATGGTATGCCAAAATTCTGAGTGCGATAACTGGCAAAGAGTGGACTTTGGCAAAGATTTACGACGTAGCAGACAGGGTGTACTCGTTGATAAGATGCTATTGGGTCAGAGAATTTGACGGTAAATGGGATAGAACGATGGACTATCCACCAAGTCGATGGTTTGAAGGAGAAGTCGATGGAATGAAGTTGGAAAGGGAAAAATACGATCTCTTGTTGACTGAATACTACAGATTGAGAGGTTGGGATGACAGAGGCATACCGACAAAGGAGACGCTCAAAAACCAAGGACTCGAGTTTGTGTTTGAAGACTTGAATGGTTTTCTCCGTTAGATTTTTCCAACGTGATACAAACATTTAATCTGATTTGATGACAAATGTAGTATCTTCAGAATGCAGTTCCTTGACAAGGTTTATCTGTGAGCATATAATTGACAAGGATGTGGTGCCAGCGTAGCTCAACCGGCAGAGCGGCTGATTTGTAATCAGCAGGTTGGGGGTTCGAGTCCCTTCGCTGGCTCCAACATAGGTGGTGAGGTGCCCGAGCGGCCAAAGGGGGCGGACTGTAAATCCGCTGGCGGAACGCCTTCGGAGGTTCAAATCCTCCCCTCACCACCATTTTTAGCGAATAAGAGGTGTGGCAGGATGAGAAACAAAATATCTCTCAAGTGTTCTGTTTGTGGAACGAAGAATTATTACACCGACAAGGGTAAGAATACCAAGGAGAAACTCAGTCTCAGAAAATATTGTCCCAAGTGTGACAAACACACAGTCCACAATGAAGCCAAGTGAGTGATGTGCAGGGCCGTAGCTCAACTGGGTAGAGCACCGGTCTCCAAAATCGGGGGTTGCGGGTTCGACTCCTGCCGGCCCTGCCAATTTTTTGTATCCTGGAGGGATACTTGTGGAGAAGATAAAGAAATTTCTAAGAGAAGTTTTCGCAGAGGCGAAGAAAACTCATTGGCCTAACAGGCAGGAACTTTTGACTTCTACCTCAGTTGTTGTGCTCATACTGGCGGTAATGGGGGTTTATTTCTTCTTGCTTGACTTATTTCTCTCTGGGAGCATTAGAGCGATTCTCAAAGCATTAGGCGTAGGGTGATATTGGTGAGAAAAAAATGGTTCATCTTGAGAACCATGGCAGGCTTTGAACAGTCGGCGAAAGAGAATTTGGAGACCAAGATAAAATCGACTGGGTCAGATAGATTTTTTGGCAGAATATTGATTCCCGAAGAAACGATCTTAGACGCAACTTCAAAGTCTATAAAGCGTTATGTAGTCTCTTTAAACGCAAAAATCGTTGTTAAAAACGGTGCCGATGTGCTGAAGGGCGATTTGTTGGCTGAAGAGCCATCGATTCATGCTCGACATGCCGGCACGATAGTCAATGTGAGAAACTACAGGAAGATTCTTGTTGAGACCATCGACAGGAAATATTCAAAGACTTATTTTTTACCTGAAGGTTCTAAACTCGAGTCTGGTATAAAGATTGGCGCACGCATAAAGCAAGGCATGCCACTCACGAGGGACTTTGAATACATCTGCGAACTCGATGGCAAGATAGTTGAAACTGAAAGAGTGAAGAGAGTTGAGATACAGAGAGAAGATGGAGAAATAGACATTTACCACATACCGCTTGAAGTTTTCGACGCACAGAAGGTCAGCAAAGGTAGGAAGGTTAAGAACGGGGAACTCTTGGCAGAAGGTAGGAAGATTCATTCCGACACCAATGGTAGAGTCGAGATAGTCGATCTTGGGACTCGTAAGGAGATCAGAATAGCCAAGACACATAAGAGAAAGCTGTTCCCTGGTTATATCTTTGTTGAAATGATGATGAACGACGAAACATGGCAATTTGCGAGAAATGTGCCCAACATAATAGATTTTGTTTCTTCTGGTGGTCAACCTTTGGAGTTAAAACCAAGAGAAGCGCGCCTGATCTTGCGACTCGCCGGCTTGGAAACTTACGAGGAGAAGGCAAAACCAGTGAAGGTAGAATTCGGTTTCCGAGTGGGTGATGTCGTGAAGATTACCTCTGGACCATTCGAAGATTTCGCAGGGGTTGTGAAAGAGATCGATCCAGAAAAACAGGAATTGCGTGTTGCGGTCACGATATTTGGAAGAGAAACACCGGTGACCGTTAAGACATCAGAGGTTGAAAGGATTGAATGAGTGGGAGGGAATATTCTTTCCCAGACCACCAAAGGAGGGAATTTGAATGGCAAAGAAGGTCGTAGCAGAGGTTAAGTTACAACTTCCAGCTGGTAAAGCTACTCCTGCTCCTCCTGTTGGACCTGCCTTAGGTCAAAGAGGAGTAAACATAATGGAATTCTGCAAGAGATTCAATGCTGAAACTGCCGATAAGGCTGGTATGATTCTGCCAGTTATCATAACTGTTTACGAAGACAGATCATTCAGTTTTATCGTCAAGACTCCACCAGCATCTTTTCTGCTGAAGAAAGCGGCTGGTCTTGAAAAGGGTTCAGGAGAAACAAAGCGTAAGAGTGCAGGAAAGGTCAGCAGAAAACAATTAGAAGAGATCGCAAAGATAAAGATGCCCGATCTAACGGCAAATGATCTTGAAGCAGCGGTTAAGATAATCGAAGGCACTGCTCGAAGTATGGGTATTGAGGTTGCAGACTAATATCGGGAAGGAGGAGGCGTATGCCGAAGCACTCCAAGAGATACGAGGAAATCAGAAAGAAGATCGATCGAGCGCGTTTCTACAGAATTGATGAAGCTTTAGATTTGGTCAAGCAGACAGCAACTGCGAAGTTCGATGAGACAATAGAGCTTCACATGTCCACCAATATAGACACAAAGAGGCCAGAGCAGCAGGTTCGCAGTACGGTTGTTTTGCCACACGGTACAGGAAAGACTGTCAGAGTCTTGGTATTTGCAAAAGGAGACAAGGCTGAGGCAGCAAAAGCAGCTGGTGCTGATTATGTGGGTGGCGACGAGTTGGTCGAAAAGATAACAAATGAAAACTTTACAGACTTCGATGTCGCCATAGCAACACCTGATATGATGAAATCAATAAGCAAGCTTGGAAAAATACTCGGTCCACGTGGACTCATGCCTTCGCCAAAATCGGGTACTGTCACCGAAGACATCGAATCTGCAGTGAAAGAGTTCAAAATGGGAAGAGTTGAGGTCAGAAGTGATAAGACTGGTTGCTTGCATGTGCCCATTGGAAAACGTTCATTCGACACGGCGAAACTGAAAGAGAATTTGATCTCTGCCTACAAACAAATAGTTGCGCTCAGGCCTGCTGGTGTCAAGGGCCAGTTCATAAAGAAGATTGTTGTTACTTCCACGATGGGAGTTGGAATAAAGCTCGATCAAGCAGATCTTGAAGCAGCAAACTGAATATTACGCCGAAGAAAGTAGGTTATTGGAAGAGGTACTCCCCGCCTACCGAGGCGAATGTCATCTGCGAATGCGCTTCTCTTGGCGTGGGGTCTCTTCTTGGGTAAGAGACCTTTTTTGTTGAAAGGAGGTGCAAATTTGATAACAAGAGAACAGAAACAAGCGATACTCAAGAGACTCAAAGAGGAATTTGGCGAATCTTCGTTGATTCTGTTTGTGAACTATACAGGATTCAACGTTGCAACTATGCGTGATATCAGACGCAGGATATATTCAAAGTACCAGAAGAACGCTCATTTCACAGTTGCCAAGAACACGTTGATCGGCAGAGCTCTCACAGAAGTTGGTTACGACAGTAAAGATTTTGAAGAAACTCTGTCTGGACCAACTGCGGTTTTGTATGTTCGCTCAGGTGATCCAGTAGATGCTTTGAAGATCGTCAATTCCTTTGCAAAGGAAAAGAAGATTGAAGGCATGTTCAAAGGTGGTTATCTCGAGAGAAGATGGTTTGGACCAGCGCAAGTTGCGGATTTGGCTAACTTGCCAACAAGACAGGAACTCTACGCGATGGTTATCGGAAGAGTACAAGCACCTGTTACAAACCTCGTTTACGTTTTGAATGGAACTCTGAGAAAACTTGTTTACGCGCTGAATGCCATAAAAGAGAAGAAATCACAATGATGGAGGTGTGGTAGAATGAATGTGGAACAGATTGTTGAGGCGATTGAAAAGTTAACAGTTGCCGAGCTTGCTCAACTTGTCAAGGCTCTTGAAGAAAAATTCGGTGTTTCAGCAGCTGCACCTGTTGCAGTAGCAGCAGTAGCAGCTCCAGCAGCTGCAGCTCCCCAGGCACAGGCTGAGGAAAAGACAGAGTTCGATGTTATTCTGAAGAACTTTGGGGCGAACAAGATAGGAGTCATCAAGGTTATAAGAGAGATCACCGGACTCGGTTTGAAGGAAGCAAAGGATCTTGTAGAGAAGGCTGGAAGCCCAGACGCAATTGTGAAAACCGGTGTACCCAAGAATGAAGCAGAAGATATCAAGAAGAAACTCGAGGAAGCAGGAGCAGAAGTTACGTTGAAGTAATGTGAATAGGTTTTCTTATTCGAAAAAAATGTGTATCAAACCTATACCAGCTATGCTGGTATAGGTTTTCTTGTGTTAGCATATCTTGGTGTCACTGCTGTCTCAGAGACTTCTTTCTACTCCTAAGGGTATGATACCACAAAATGGGGTGATTTGATGCGAACCGTTCGTTATGGAAGAAGGGAACGACTCACCTTTGGCCGCATACAGGATGTAGTAAAAGTACCTAACCTCATATCCATGCAGACTGATTCCTACAGAGACTTCTTGGAGAACGGTCTTATGGAAATTCTGCAGAAATTCTCTCCTATTAGTTCTCAGCCACACAAAGGCGATCTTAAGAAAGGCGAAAAGGGACTTCTTTTGGAGTTCGTTTCGACGAAGATCGGTGAACCCAATGCGTCTGTTGAAGAATGCAAGCAAAAGGGGCTCACCTACACAGTGCCAGTTTACGCTGTGGTGAGAATAACCGATGCCAACACTGGAGAGATGCGCGAAGATGAGGCATTCCTTGGCTCAATACCGTACATGACTGAGAACGGAACCTTCATAATAAACGGTGCTGAGAGAGTTGTGGTGAGCCAACTCGTCAGAGCACCTGGTGTCTACTTTGTTGACGAGATACCCAAGACTCAAAGCATGGCTCCTATATATGTTGCGCATTTCTTGCCCGTCAGAGGAGCATGGCTTGAGATACTTTACCACACCGCGGAAAATGTTTTCTACGCACGAATCGATCGCAAGAGACGCATAAATCTATTCTTGTTGTTCAAGGCACTTGGTTATGAGGACAACATGAAGATTCTCGATCTTTTCCCAGATGTCGTTGAAACCGACGATTACTCGATGGAAAAGGCAATTGGATCTATCATCTTGCACGATGTTGTCATCGATGGCACAAAGGTAGTTGAAAGAGGTGGCGTCCTCACCAAAGCTGCTTCAAAGGCTATTCTTGAATCGAAACTGAAATCAATAATAAGAGCACATCCTGTGGCACAGAGGACTCTTGAGAAAATGATCGATGCCCACGGCGATGTAGACTCAGATCAGGCTCATATAGAGATATACAGGAAGCTAAAGCCAGGTGAAATTCCCAGGGTCAACACTGCAAGAGCGTATTTGACAAGTCTTTATTTCAGCACAGAGAGATTTGAACTCTCTGATGTTGGTAGGTACAAGATCAACAGAAGGCTGGAAAAGGCTTTCAAGAGTTACCTTACTGAGGTGGAACATGTCTCGGAAGAAGAGGCAGCACAGCGCAGCTATGAATCGAACGAACCTGTTTTAACGCCACTCGACATTGTTCTTGCCACGAGATATCTTTTGGAAGTCAGCAAGAATCCCGCCATAATGGATACAAAAGACCATCTGGGGAACAAAAGAGTTCGAACTGTTGGTGAGCTCATAAAACTTGAATTCGAGAGGGCTTTTTCTCGTGCTCAGAGATTGATACAGGAAAGACTGACTCTTTACAATTCATTGGACAAGATATCTGTGCAAAGTTTGATAAATGTGAAGACCATAATAGCGAGTATCAATCAATTCTTTGCCACGAGTCCACTATCTCAGTTCATGGAACAAGTGAACCCGCTTGCAGAATTAACTCACAAAAGAAGACTCACTGCTGTTGGTCCAGGTGGTTTGAAGCGCGAGCGAGCAAGATTTGAAGTGAGAGACGTCCACCATTCTCATTATGGAAGAATGTGTCCAATTGAAACACCGGAAGGCGCAAACATTGGTTTGATAACTTCCCTTGCAGTGTATGCAGATTTGGACGCATTTGGATTTTTGACCACACCTTACAGACGTGTTGTGAACGGTTATGTGACAGACGAGATCGAATACCTGACAGCGGATCAAGAAGAGCACTACAACATAGCTCCTTGTACAGTGAAGATGGACAAAGATGGAAGAATAATCGATGAAAAAGTGCCTGTGAGGTTCATGGAGAGAGTTCAATACGTAGATCGCGACAAGGTTCAATTTATGGATGTCTCAACAAAACAAATTGTGAGTGTTTCAACGGCACTGATACCATTTCTCGAACACGATGATGCCAACAGAGCGTTGATGGGTTCTAACATGCAAAGACAAGCAGTGCCACTTGTAAAACCCGAGGCTCCATTCGTTGCAACCGGTATCGAATACGATGCCGCTTTGTACTCTGGATATGTCGTACTGGCCAAACACAGCGGAGTAGTCAAGAAAGTGGATGCCAG
>JBBFME010000097.1:0-8444 GCA_037478695.1 Pseudothermotoga sp. | reverse complement strand
AGACGGCAGAGCTTGAAACTTGAGCAGTATCTCAAGGTGTCATGACCCATCTAACGTAGCCCGATGGTCTTTCGACCCTGGCTGAGGGTAGTCAACCAGAGCTTTCACAAGCCCTCGACTTCAGTCGCCGGGTGGTTGACTCAGGAAGACACCATTTTGTATGCTCTCATATACCCCATCGAGGTGGCGTACTGAATAGATCTTGTCCAACCAGAGCAGTCACCTATGACGTGTAGGTTTTTGATCACGTCGTTGTTGAATTTATTCGAGTAAAATTTCACCTCAACGGCGTACAGCAGATTATCAAAATAGGCAACACCATTTATCACGTTATCAAGTTTATCTATGAAATCGACCAACGACTCTCTGATCTTCGATGGAAAGACTAAGTTTGCATCTCCCAAGATGAAACTGTTGTTGTTCAAAGTCGGGTGCACTCTGCCCAATCTCTTTGTTCTTCTGTATTCCTTGAAATCCCCATAGGTTTGCAATATCACCTTTTCATTATCGCCAGCCAAGATATTTGCAAGTTTTGCAAGGTTTTTACCATAACCAGTTGGGTCTTTGAATGGCTCTGTGAATCTCGTAGTCACAAGAACGGCAAAGTTTGTGTTTTCTGTTTTATGATGTGTATCAGAGTATCCGTTGACCGTTGTGAAATCTTCGTACTTTTCTAAGGTAACCTTCCCGGCAGGGTTTTGGCAGAACAATCTACACATATACCCTGTTCTCGATTTGTATCTGACTTTAACTTCGTACATATCAAAGAATTTTTCCATAACGTGGTTTGGAAGTTCATATCTAACTCCTATATCAACATAATAATTTTCTTTCACAAGGTCTGGATATCTTTCTTTGAGACGATCCATCAATCTGTGGCCACTTCTTCCCACAGCGACAACGAGTTCATCGAAGACGTATTCACCGTTGTCGGTGAAAACTCTGTGCTTTTCTCCAATTTCGATATCCTCAACGGTTGTACCAAAGATGAATTTGATGTTTTTGAATGAAGAGAAGTATTCGAAAAGATTGCTGTTAGTCTCTTTGAGTACATCGGTTCCCAAATGGAAGAAATAAGCCTTAACAGGTTCAAAACCATGGTGATAAAAGGTTCTGTATGTTTCTTCGTCTGCAAACGATTCACCATATTCGATCTTTCTTCCTTCTTTTTCAAAAGATTTTAGATACTCGGTCATGTTGATCTTATCTTTCGCGGTGGGCTTGTATCCAGAATGCGTCAGATAGAATATCACCGTCTTTTGCTGTATTTCGATGGGGATATCCAGCTCGCCACCCATACTCTTGCTGATGAAAATCTTTCCATCCATTCTCACGCCAGAGATCGTGTTGTGCATGTGGTCTTTACCTCTTTCAAGGACTGTAATCTCATAATCACCTATCTTACCAGTTTCTATCAAACCTTCTATGAAACCAATTGCTGCGGCTCCATAACCAACAACACCAAGTTTTTTCACCAAGATACCTCCAAGAGTTATTTAACAACAAATCACTTGCGTTTGCAAATTTCGATCTGCTCCTTACTTTGCCTGACTTTGCAGAAAAGCCTCTCTTGGGGCTAAAAAGACGAATAATAGTGATACGACGAGCATCAAGAGATTCAGCACTAAGAAGAAACCAAATGCGTTTATTCTGTCTACAATGACTCCACCCAAGAGTGATCCAATGGGTGTTAAGCCAGATGAGAAGATCGTGAGAATAGACAAGACCCTCGAACGAACTTGAGATGGAATTAAAGCCTGCAGGTTAGCACCTATTGGCACATTCACGAGCATGTTGAAGATTCCCATTAAGAGCAAAGATGTTGATGAAAAGGCTAATGTAAAATTTCTTTGCATGTTAAACTGCATTAGAAGTAGTGCCATAAGACAACCTATAAGACTTTCCAAGGTTATTCCAACAGTGATGAGTCTCTTGGAATTAGTCGTTGCTAAGACAGTTGCAGTCAGCAAGCTTCCGAGCAAGGCACCAACCATGAAGAGCATCTCGAGTGTTCCAAACCACTGCGCCGAGAAATTCAGCTCTTTTCTCAGTATATAGGGGATTACGACAGAAAATGCGGGAGCTGAGATGAAGTTGGCAACCGCCGCAAATATGAAAAGTGATTTCAATCCTCTGTTTGAAACGATGAATCTGATTCCATTTGCAATTTCTTTGAAGACGCCCTCTACTGTAGTTCTCTTTGAAAAACTATAGCGAATGAAGATCTCGCTAATTGCCGAAAAGATGTAGAAAATACCTGTGAAAAGAAGGACATACGTCATGTCCGAAAAACCGTAGAGCAATCCACCGATGGCAGGACCTGCTATCTGTGCCAAAGAAGTTGCCGCTGTGTTCAAAGAAACGGCTTTTCTAAGTTTATCACTGCTGACTAAATCGGCCAACATCGCCGAGGTTGGTGCGTCAAAAAGTGCACTGATGATGCCGAAGAACACATAGAAGATCAACAAACCAGTGACAGTCAATCTTCCATAGAAACTCAGCAAGAAACTCAACAACAAGAGTGATCCCTTTACAAAATCCAGAAAGACCATGAGATGTTTTCTGTTCATTCTGTCTCCTATCACACCGGCGAACGGCAAGATAACAAATCTTGGCAGAGCACCAACCAGTGAAAAGACCCCCATCATAGTGCCAGAACCAGTTTTGTCCAAAACGAACAAAGGCATCGCAACCATTAAAGCAGCCCAGCCAAGCAGCGATTCAAATCTACCGGAGATGAAAAGTAGAAGATTTGAACTCTCACTGTCCAATCTCTTTGCCATTTAGTCTTCCTCCCACAGTTTCTACCATTGTAATCTATATTTTCGAGGAAAACTCTGTCACAAAAAACTTGTATCACAACTTCATTCAAGATTCAAGATCTCTACAAAAGAAAAAGTGCCCATCGCTAAATTCATATCTTCGAATCTAACGATGAGCACTCCACAGAAAAATATTTGAGCACAACAGGCAGGCAAAAGCCTGCCTTTTTATCAATAGAGAACAGGGCCTGTAACGATGGGTTCTTTATGCGCAGGGTAAGTGAGTGGGCAACCCATCAGGCGAGCTATTAACCTTGGCAGATCTGTGTTATCAAACCAACCGGTGAAATACTCCGCACCAGGTCCAAAGGCAAAGACTGGCACAGGATTTCCTGTATGATCGAAGGTGGTCCATCCGAGCAAAACTTTACCGCTTATGTATCTTCCAAAGCTGTTTGGCAGGTCAGAAGAACTCTTAGCAGTTTTCTTGATATTGAGAAGCCATTCGTATTCCGACTGAGTCATTTCGAGTGAATAGACCTCTTTTACAGCATTGATGAACTTATCTTTTTCTTCTATGTTGAACTTAGTCAAGAAGGTATCGGTGTTCATTTTGAATTTCTTGAGCATCTCAACTTCGAGCATGTAGGTGCCAGTAGAAGTAGAAAGTCCGCCTGTCTCATGATCAGCGGTAACCACGATGAGTGTATCTGAATTCTCTTTTGCAAATTCAAGTGCTACACCGATTGCTTTGTCGAACTCAATGACTTCTTTCCAAACTCCGTACGGATCATTTCCATGTGCTTCCCAGTCTATCTGGGAACCTTCGACCATCAAGAAGAATGGCTCACCGTCTTTTGATAGCAGTTGGAGTGCCTTTTCAACCATTTCGTAAAGCATTGGTTGTTCACCAGTTCGATCGCTCGCCGCAGCCATGTGACTGCTCGAAAAGAGTGCAAGCACCTTGTCTGAATTGACGTTGGCAAGTTCACTCTTCTTGGTGACATAGACATAACCTTTCTCCTTTGCCAAAGCAATGAGATCTTTTTCGTCTTTTCTACTGCTGCCCTTTACCGACATTGGCAAGAAGTGTCTGTAACCTCCACCCATGATGACATCGACTACTTCACCGTTTATCAACTGCTCGGCGAGTTCATTTTCCATGTCTCTGTCTGGAACGTGTCCATAGAAAGAGGCAGGTGTGGCATGAGTGACTCTGCACGTGACGACTATACCAGTCTTCATTCCATAAGCTTTGGCGATTTCCATGATTGATGGCACGATCTCTTTGTTTGGGAGCATACCTATCATTCCATTGTTGGTCTTAAAACCGCATGCAAGTGCCGTTCCAGCAGCAGCCGAATCGGTGACCCATGTATTCGCGGCAAAGGTACTCATGATGCCTGTGTAAGGTGTTTTCATCATGTTAAGTGTTTTCCCTTCGAGTATACTTGCAAGATAGACATGGTTGAAACCCATTCCGTCGCCGATGAAATAGATGACGTTCTTAACGTAAGCAGTAGCCACGAATGTCAGCAGAACTAAGAACATAACCGCGAAAAGCTTTCTCATACATTCACCTCCTACAAAGATGATAGGGGCGGTTATTAAAACGGGCAGCTGAAATATTTCAAAGCTCTTAATAATCGCTTTGTATTTCTTTTGACTTCTGCCAACAGTTGAATGAATTCCAATTTCTTTGAGACAATGTGCAGCTTACTCATGAGTACGGTAAAATTGAATTGAGGTGAGACCATGATTGAAAAATTGGTCGATTTTTGGAAGGCGTGCTGTTATATCTCCGCCGGCATGATTTACCTCAAAGACAACCCTCTGCTCAAGATGCCACTCAAACCTGATCACATAAAAAACAGACTTCTCGGCCATTGGGGTGCTTCACCTGCTTTGAGTTTTGCCTACGTTCACGCCAACAGAGTGATAAACAAGTACACTCTCAACGCCATCTTCATCGCAGGTCCTGGCCACGGTGCACCCGGCGTGATAGCACCGGTCTATCTCGAAGGCACTTTGACAGAACACTATCCAGAGTTCACACAAGATGAGGAAGGTTTGAAAAAGCTTTTCAAGTACTTTTCCTTCCCAGGTGGCTTCGGCAGCCACTGTACACCAGAATTGCCAGGCTCGATACAAGAAGGCGGTGAACTGGGCTATTCACTCTCCCATACCTACGGTGCTGTTTTTGACAATCCAGACCTTGTGGCATTCACAGTGATCGGCGATGGTGAAGCAGAAACAGGACCTCTCGCGGCTTCTTGGCATTCAAACAAATTCCTCAACCCAGCTAAAGACGGTGCAGTTTTGCCAATACTTTCGCTGAACGGCTACAAGATAAACAATCCAACTATCCTTGCTCGAGTAGAAGAAGCCGAATTGCTGAGCTTGTTTAGAGGCTATGGATATGAACCGATCATCGTGGATGGAACAGATGACTATCTCGAATCGCACCAGAGAATGGCCGAAGCGATGGACAGAAGCATCGAAAGAATACTCGAGATATGGTCAAATGCGAGGGTAAAGCATGAGATTAAAAGGCCCATCTTGCCCATGATAATTTTGAGAACTCCTAAAGGTTGGACTGCGCCGAAGAAGGTTAAAGATCACTACATCGAAGGATATTGGAGAGCTCACCAAGTTCCATTGGCAGATGTCAAAGAGAACAGCGAAAGTCTTCAAATCTTAGAGCATTGGCTGAAAAGTTACGAACCCGAAAAACTCTTCGATGGAACTGGAAAGCTGAGAGAAGATCTGCTCGAGCTGGTTCCACCAGATCATCTGAAGATGAGTAAAAATCCTCGTGCAAACGGTGGACTGGTTAGAAACCCATTAATGCTGCCACATCCCAAAGAATTCTCGATCGATCCACAGCAGCAGAAGTTTTACGAGAACACCCGTCCATTGGGAGATTATCTGAAGAAGGTTATCGATCTCAATCCGAGCAATTTCAGAGTCTTCGGGCCAGACGAAACAAAATCGAACAGACTCGATGCGACCTTTGCTCATGGAAAGGCTTGGAATGCAAAAATTTTATCTGTCGACAGCGATGAGGGTTTTCTTTCAGCCTCTGGAAGGGTTATGGAAATTCTTTCTGAACACACGATCGAAGGTTGGCTCGAAGGATACTTACTCACTGGCAGACACGGCCTGCTGAACACCTACGAAGGTTTTGCACCGATCATCTCTTCGATGGTCAACCAGTTTGGAAAGTGGATAGACATTTCTTCAGATATTCCCTGGAGAATGCCAATCTCTTCTTTGAACTTGCTTTTGACTTCTGTAGTGTGGCGACAGGATCACAACGGCTTCACACACCAAGATCCAGGTTTCATAACCTCGATCGTCGATAAATGGCCCAACGTGGTCAGAGTCTACTTCCCACCCGATGCAAACACGCTTTTGGCAACCGCTTGGCACTGCTTGCAAACGACGAACAGAATAAACATCATCGTGGCAGACAAGCAAAAACACTCACAATACCTCACCGTGGACGAAGCGATAAAGAACATGATAAAGGGCATCGCGATCTGGGATTTCGCGTCGAACCATCCACAAGAGGAACCAGATGTCGTCGTGGCCAGTTGTGGTGATATTCCCACCAAAGAAGCCGTAGCAGCGGTGAAGATCTTGAAAGACTTCTTCCCCGAACTGAGAATAAGATTTGTCAACGTGATCAATCTCTTTACCTTGACGCCGAACACAGAACATCCAGACGGCCTGACCGACAGAGAGTTTGACTCTTATTTCACAACAGATAAACCCGTGATCTTCAATTTCCACGGTTATCCTTGGCTCATACACAGACTGACTTACAGAAGGACGAACCACGACAACATACACGTTCGAGGCTATCGGGAGAACAGAAAATTCGGAATAGACTCAACAGCACTTTCACCATTTTTGAAAGGCAGAGGTGGCATCACCACTCCGATGCAACTTGCAATCCTGAACCAAATAGACAGGTTCAGCATAGCAATAGACGTGATAGACAGAGTTCAGCGCATATCTCAAAAGGCTGGTTATGCGAGAGATGTGATAAGAGACGCCCAGATTGAAGCCTTGCAGTACGCCTACGAACACGGTGTGGACAAACCTGAGCTTTGATTTGTAAGATCCTTTGTTCCAAGGGGGGATAGAATTGCAGATCAAAGCTTTGTACATAAGCGGCAAGTTCACAATTTTGATTCCAGTTTTGGAATTTCTTTTGGTGTGGATCGGTTTGCCGATTCTCATCTTCAGTTTTTTGCGTTGGCAAATTGCTGGTTGGATCATCTTCCTCAGCTTTATTGCAACTTTCGTTCTCGCTTTAGCCCTCAGCGTGTTGACTTACGGTTTCATCAGGAGACTTTCTCGAGAAAGATACGGTACCTTGAGCTTAGAGAACGATGTTCTCATATATCAGAGTGGCAGACGAAGAGGCACGATAGATCTAAAAACGCCACATGAACTTTTGATCTACGCGGGAACCAGTGGCACGTACGAACCTGCCGCGCAGTTGTACTTTCGAAAAGTTGGGTTGATCATTCATCTTTATGGAGCAAGTCGCGAAGAAGTGTTGAGCGTGTTTTCAGAACCTTATTTTGTGGAGGAGCTTTCGATCTTGCCAGAAGAAGGCCTTTGGGGTTTCAAACTCTTGGCAGATGAACCTGAGCACAAGAGATTTTTCTTTGCCCTTTTGGAGAGCGCTTGGCAAAACCGAGAGAAAAATGAGTGCTATAAATCCTTCACGCATTATCCTTGGCACGAAAAACCAAAACCAGCCTTCAAACGCATAAAAGTGATCAAGACTGACTCAATGACAGCAGAAGAGAAAGAATTCATAGACCAACTCCTCAAACAAGTCGTGGACAAATTGGAAGATTCCTATATTCGAGCTACACCTGATTATCTGGTCGGATGGGCTTACAAGACTTTGAAGAGCAACTGGACTGGTATTCCAGATTATTACTTCATCATGCCCATTGGCCACGTTCAGGTAGAAGTTTCACGACCAAGACCAGATTGGAAACCGTTCATCATTGGGCATATCGTTGTAGAAGCTTTGAATACGTTGGGAGGTTCTGGTGGATCTCACGGTGGAATAACTCTCCATGACAAAAGGTATCTGTACGTGCGCGGCCGAGGTGAAGATGGCAAAAAGCTCGAACTGGCCTTCGACTGGTACAATTTGACGGACTCACTGTACGAAGAATCGAAAAGGTTCGTACAATTTGCGAATCGTTAATGAAGTTCAAAGGTGGGCAAGAGAGTTTCTCTTGTGATGGAAATTGAGATTTTCACAGAACTTCTCTCTGGTGAGATTGAAGTTTCATTCTGATCTTCTGGGCGATGAATCTTTGATCACCTACCGAGAGACGTAGTATTGTGCGAGAACTACGGGCCAAGTGTAGTTTCTCTCATCCATTTGAGTTAGTCTCGTATAACTTCTGCCGAAGGCTTTTTCAAGAGGTTTTTTCGATGAACAATGCTTCTTTATCGATAACATCGCAACTCTATGCAACTGTTAGTTTTCTACACTTCGTATACTATATAGTGGAACAAAATGGGTACCCACCAAGGCCTTGGAGAGAAAACAGCACCGTAACATTGGGATAGGTCTACTCTGTCAAAAGCTGTACACCTTATTCAATTACTTAACAGCGAAACACCATGGAGAATTATCCCGAA
>JBBFME010000096.1:0-8497 GCA_037478695.1 Pseudothermotoga sp. | reverse complement strand
GTTTCATGAAAACACCTCCCTCTTGAGATTGTAGACCAAAAAAATTTTATCAAATCTTACTATCGATTTCAACTAAGACTGCAGATCTTTACATACGAAATGGTAATGCGAAGATAACCCATCAAAGATTAAGTGCTACTTCAGTATTGAAATAAAATGTGCACTTTGGCAATCTGAAGACTATCTCACCATATCAGAAAATTATTTTTCGCATCTCAAAACAACCGGCGAATCTTTTGCGTATCACTTTACCAGAAGTAGAAAAATCACTGAATGGTCATATTATTCTCGATACCCCTTTTCAAGGATAGCAGTCTTGAATTCTTATCAATCATGTTGTCAGATGAGATTTCATTGATCGAAGAGATTGACTTTTCGATTTGAAAACGGTTGATCTGCTGAACCAGTTCAAGTATTTGTGAGTATCAAGTTGGCTATCCATTCATCATACAACCCACAGCCGTTCAGTTGAATGAAGAATTGACAACTGCAAATTCACCTTTCAGAAGAATGAGTTAAACTAACCTTCTGGAGGTGAAGTTCGTGGATCTTGAAAAAAGGATTCTCCAAGGAATATCAGAACCCACTATACCGAAAAGAGAGTTTCTTCTCACAGAGTTCGGCGCTATTGCAGACGGTAAGTGCGATTGTACGGACGCATTCGAGAAAGCGATGAAAAGTGTCTCGCACTTTGGTGGAGGAAGAATCACAGTACCAGCCGGTGAATATCTCACAGGTCCTATACACATTAAAAGTAACATCGAACTTCATCTACAAAAGGGTGCGGTGGTGAGGTTCATTCAAGATCCAGAGAGATATCTGCCCGTGGTTTTGACAAGATTTGAAGGCATAGAGTTGTACAACTACTCACCTTTTATATACGCAAATGGTCAACAAAACATAGCTATAACCGGTGAGGGTCTGCTCGATGGACAATCGGATAACAAGCATTGGTGGTATTACAAAGGAAAAAACGAATTCGGTTGGCATGAGGGTTTGCCAGAACAGTCTTCTGACGTGAAAGAATTACTAAGAATGGCAAGAGAAGATCTTTCGGTGGAAAACAGAATCTTCGGGCGAGGACATTACTTGAGACCGAATTTCATTCAGTTTTACAACTGCAAGAACGTGATGATAGAAGGAATCAAGTTGATACGTTCACCCATGTGGTGCATTCACCCAGTGATGTGTACGAATGTGACAATCAGAGAGGTGACAATTCAGAGCCAAGGACCGAATAACGATGGAATAAATCCAGAGTCTTGCAACTATGTCTTGATAGAGAACTGTCACTTTGATACAGGCGATGATTCGATAGCCATCAAGTCAGGAAAGAATGAAGATGGTAGGAGAATTAACATGCCTTCTGAATATATTCTCATAAAAAATAACGTTGTACACAGCCAGCAGAGTCACGGTGGAGTTGTGATAGGCAGTGAAATGTCTGGTGGTGTGAGAAATGTTGTGGCAAGGAAGAATCTTTTCATCAATCTCGAAAGAGCTTTGAGAATAAAGACAAACACAGCAAGAGGGGGAATGATAGAGAACATATTTTTCATCGATAATGTCGCTTTGAATGTCTCACAAGAAGCAGTCAGCATAGACTTGACGTACGACAACGAAGTAGGTAATTACCCACCGATCCTTAGGGATATCCACGTGAAAGGTTTTAAGTGCGTTAATGCAGAGAACGGTATCGTGGTTAGAGCAAACGAAAACTGCAAGGTGGAAAAGATCACACTGGAAGATTCACATTTTGTCTCTGTGAAAATCCCTGTGCACGTGGAAAAAATTCAGCAAATGGTTATCAGAAAGAGTACTTTCAACGGCCTCTCAATAAACCATTTCGTGGCCTCTGGAAGTCTCAGTTGGGCGTGAGTCTTTCAGAATTAAGATTTTTGCCACAGATTTGACACAGGTAATGGTATCGTGGTATGATCATAGTACCAAACTCAGGAGGTGAGATGATGAGGCGGCTTTCACTTGTCCTTTTCTCAGTGTTGATAGCTGCAACAATCTTTGGCGCAGTCACCCTTACTATGGTCGAGACAATAACAAGTCCTGCTCGCACAGAACTGCTCAGACAATTACTCGATGAATTCGAAGCCACACATCCCGGTATCAAAGTAGAACTGATCTCTCCACCGTACGAAAGTTCAGACCAGAAACTCATCATGATGCTCAACACAAAACAGAAAGTCGATGTCTTTGAAGTGCGAGACAACTTTCTCGCAATTCACGTGAACAACAAGAATTTGCTCGACCTCACTGAATTCGTCAAACAGTGGGAAGGCTGGAACGATCTTCTTGACCTTACAAAGACTGCTGCAACAAAGGTTGAAGGCAAGACTTATTACATTCCATATGGATTCTTCATCAAGGCACTGTTCTACAGGAAAGACATCCTCGAAAAGAACAGTATACCCGTTCCACAAACAATGCAAGAATTATACGAGGCTGCGAAAAAGCTGACCAACCCAGCAGAAGGCAAGTATGGTTTTGCGTTCAGAGGTGGAGCCAGCGAACATTCTTTCTCCGAGATCGTCATAATGTCCTATGTTCCAAACATCGACCCAAGAGCTGATAGAGGTTATCTCACAACGGACGGTATGCCATATCACGATACACCCGGAGCAATAGAAGGATTGAAGATGTGGATCAAGCTTTACAACGATTGTTCACCCAAAGATTCTTTGAACTGGGGATGGGCAGAACAGGTCAACGGATTTGTCTCCGGCATGACACCTTTCTTGATTCAAGACCCAGACACAGTTCCAATAGTTGAAAGAAGACTCGGCGATCCAAATCTTTACGGTGTTGCACCAATGCCAGTCGGTCCCCATGGAAAGGTCTATTTGGACTACGGAAACGCTGGTTGGGGTATTGCATCTTATTCAAAATACAAAAACGAAGCTTGGGAACTCGTGAAATTCCTATCTTCTCCACAGGTGAACGCGAGATTCTCGCAGTTGAACGGAACGATTCCAAACTGCAAGTCTGCCTTCGCAGATCCTTACTACTCAACTGGCCCTTACAGAGCATGGTATGAAGAGCTCACCAATCCTGACAAGTACATCTTCTACGAAAGACCAGTACACATGTCAGGCTTCCCAGCTTACGCAGAAAAACATAAAAACGATATCCAGAACATCATTTTGGGAAAGAAGGACTTGAACCAGGCGGTAAAAGAATGGGCTGACTTCTGGAAAAAGGAGTATGGTATAACCAAATGAAATCACGCAGGGGCTGATGCCCCTGCTTTTTGAGGAGAGAGAAATTTCATGGTTAAAGATAGAAAATTCATCTTTTTCATGATTTTGCCGAGTTTTTTGTTCATCTCACTTGTCATCTTCTTGCCGGCGATTAGATCGATTTTCATGGCATTTCAGGACTACAACATGTATTTCTTGACGAAGAAATTCATCGGCTTCAAAAACTTCTCAGATGCTTTCGAAGATCCAGTGTTCATTCAAGCCTTGAAAAACACTTTGATCTGGGTCTTGCTCTCATTAGCACTGCAATTCACACTCGGTTTTTCATTAGCGCTGTTACTGAGAAAACCTTTCAAGGGCAGGGGTTTGTACACCGCACTTGTCTTCTATCCATGGGCTGTTTCTGGTTTCGTGATAGGTCTACAGTGGCGCTGGATGTTTCACGGTTCCGCCGGTGTGATAAATGACCTTCTTCTCAAAGCTGGATTGATAAAAGAAAGAATTGCCTTTCTTTCAGATCCGAATTATGCACTTTATTCTGCTATTGTTGCCAACATATGGTACGGAGTACCATTCTTCGCCATAATGCTGCTCGCAGCACTTCAGTCTGTTCCACAGGAGCTATATGAAGCCGCGAAGATCGATGGAGCAAATGCCTTCAAACAGTTTGCCAACATCACGATTCCATATGTCAAGCCGGTGATAATAAACACAACACTGATTCGATTCATATGGATAGTGAACTTCCCAGACATAATCTTTTCGATGACAAATGGAGGCCCAGCTGGTAGTTCTCATATCCTCTCCACACTTTTGATAAGCAAAGTCTACAACGAATACAACTACGGAGTTGCCTCTGCAATTGGTGTCATCATAATGCTCATACTCGTGACCTACGCATACATCTACCTGAAAATCAACCGCAGCGAAGGTGGTTTTTGATGAAGAAATTACTCACCGCGTTGAGAGTTTTGGCTCTGAGTCTCTTTTTGATCTGCGCTCTCTTTCCACTTTACTGGACCTTAGTTACATCTCTCAAGGGACCGACGGAGATGTACACCTATCCCATTACATATTGGCCCAAACATGTGACCTTTGAAAACTACAGATATCTTCTGAAATCTTTGAATTTCGCCAAGTACACGATGAACAGTGTATTCGTTTCTTTATTGTCTGCCCTTGCAGCCCTCGTAGTTGCATCTTTCAGTGGTTACGTGCTCGCAAGAAAAAGGTTTTCTGGAAACAAACTGTTCTTTTTTCTTCTGTTCATAACTCAGATTATCCCAGGCTTTATGCTGATGTCTTCGATATATGTGATGTTTGGCCCACTTGGTCTTGTTGACAAGTTGCTTGTTTTGGTATTCCTCTACACTGGAATAATGGTACCGTTTTCATCGATTATGATGAAAGGCTTCTTCGAGAGAATACCAGAGAGTATAGAAGAAGCAGCTTTGATAGATGGTTGTAAAAAACTACAGATGCTCTTCAAGGTCGTTTTTCCCGTCACAGCACCTGGCTTGGCTGCAACCTTTTGTTTTGCTTTTGTGAACTGCTGGAATGAGTTGTTCCTGGCGATCATGCTGTTGAACAGCGAGTCGAAAAAGACTATTCCCGTTGGACTCAATTCCTTTGTCGGGAAGGCCGACATAGACTGGGGTGCCATGGCTGCAGGTGTGCTGATTGCTCTGCTGCCAGCCATGTTGATCTTTGCATTTGCTCAAAAGTACATCGTTCAAGGACTGACACAAGGTGCTGTCAAGGAATGAGAGGAGGAAGATAAGTGGACTTAACAGAGATTCTGCACAGTTATTCAGAGGATGGTTTTTCGTACGATCCAGTCAGTGTTCCCATCTACGAAACATCTATTTTTTCTTTCAGAAGCTTTGAAGAATTTCAAAATTCGTTGCTGAATGAGTTCGAAGCACATCTTTACAGCAGGGGTAAAAATCCAACAGCAGAGGTAGTGGAGAAGAAAATTGCCGCACTCGAAAAGGCTGAAGATGCAAAACTCTTTGCTTCTGGGATCGCAGCAATCAGCGCTGCAACGATGGCCTTTTTGAAGAGTGGTGACCACGTGATCTGCGTGAAGGACGCCTACGGGTGGACAAATAAACTTTTCTCACAGTACTTGAAAAGATTTGGTGTCGAAGTTACCTTTGTTGAAGGAACGAGTTTAGAGGATTTCACAGCAAATATCAAGTCCAACACTAAGCTCTTTTTTCTTGAGAGTCCTACAACCTTTACCTTCCAGTTGCAAGATCTTTCAGCAATTGCGAAGTTCGCAAGAGAGAACAAGATCAAAACTGTGATCGACAACACATGGGCAACCCCAGTATTTCAAAATCCTGTTGAACTCGGCATAGACATAGTTGTTCACTCTGCGAGTAAGTACATCGGTGGACACAGCGATGTAGTTGCAGGGGTAGTAGTTGGAAGAAAAGAAGATATAAGACACATCTTCAACACTGAATTCATGAACATCGGAGCAACGATAGGTCCTTTTGAAGCTTGGTTGCTTCTGCGCGGACTGAGAACAATTCATATCAGAATGCAGAGGCATATGGACAACACTATGAAAGTTGTGGAATACCTGCAAAGAGTGCCAGAAGTCGATGAAATATACTACCCATTCTATGCCAGACACCCACAGTATGATCTTGCCAAGAGACAAATGAGGGGCGGAAGCGGTTTGTTCAGCATAAAACTCAAGGCGAAAGCTTTGGAAGAAATTATCGCCTTCACGAATGCTTTTAAAATATTCAGAAGAGCGGTCAGTTGGGGTGGATATGAAAGCCTTGTTATGCCATATGCAGCCACCAACAGAGATGGTTTGACTGAGAAGAATAAAATCATAAGACTTCACATCGGCTTAGAAAATCCTGATCTGTTGATCAAAGATCTGCAAAATGCCTTCGAGACTATGAGGAAAGTAAGACTTTAATATCTGTTTCAATGATCTTTCTGACGATAGATCTTGCTTTGATGACATCTCTCTGTGCAATGGCATCGAGTAATTCTATGTGGTGGGGCAGGCTTGCCCTACCAAAGGTTCTTTCAACGAATGGTGGATGCCAAATTGCACTGAGAAGATCGTAGAAAGCCTCGAAGAAATTCATCAAGACGCTATTGCCCGATAGCTCAAAGAATTTTCTGTGAAAGGCCATGTCTTGATCTGGGTCTACTAAATCAAGATCCTTCAAAGAGTTCAGCGCGTCCGAAAGATCTTCCTTTGAAGAGTTCTGAATGGTCAACTCGACTGCCAACTCTTCCATGACCCCTCTCACTCTCAGAAGATCTATTATGAAATCTCGAGACGGTGTGAACTTCATCGAGAGGGAAACATCGAAAGAAAGCTCGTGTAAATCACTCGCCACAAAAATACCCTTCGGCGCATCGACTTTCACTACACCTTTTTCTTCTAATTTCTTGATCGCCTCACGAACAGTCGTTCGACTCACTTGAAAAATTTGGGCAAACTCTCTCTCTGAGGGCAATCTGTCTTGTGGCTTGAGGCCCATTCTCACAATGTATCTGATTATCTCGTTCTTCAACCAGTCTGAAGAAGTCTTTCTCATTCATATCACCATGTGTACACCATCATTGCTTTGAATTTTGATCAACTTAGGCTTCTTGTTGAAATGTTTCAAGTAACTTTCTTCAAGTCTCTCAAAGACATTCTCAATGTAACCCTTTCTGGCGAGTACCAAGATGCTCCCACCAAATCCTCCACCGACCATCCTCGCTCCAAGTATTCCGAGCTCTCCTTTCAGAAAACCAACTATGAAATCTGTTTCATCACAGGACACTTCATACAGATCTCTCAAACTCACATGAGATTCAAAAAGCAAAGATCCAAGCAAATTGAACTCAGATTCCTTTAGCGCTCTAACGGCAAGAGAAACACGTTTGTTTTCATCAAGGACATGTCGTGCCCTCCTTCGAAGGACTGGATCAAGTTTCTGAAGATCATCGTATGTAACCTGCCTGAAAGAACTCTTACCGAGTTTTCTCAGGACAGCTTCACATTCCTCACGCCTCTTGTTGTATTCAGACGAAGAAAGTTCGTGTTTCGTGTTAGAGTCTATCAAAGCCAATTCGTAGTCTCTCAGTTCCAGGGGCACATACTCGTAGTTCATCGTGCATGTATCTAAGAGAATCGCGTGGTCTTTCTTGCCGAAGACTGCGGTGAACTGATCCATAACACCGCATCTGACGCCTACGAACTCTCTCTCGGCCTTCACTCCCACTTCGACTAACTTCATCTTATCCAACTTCAGATCGAATAGTTCGTTCAGCCCATAAGCCATTGCGATCTCCAAAGCTGCCGAACTTGAAAGCCCTGCTCCAATCGGAAGATTCGAAGAGACCTTTACCTTGACTGGTTCAGTCTTGTAGCCAAACTCTTCTAATGCCCATACGATGCCCATCAGATAATCTGTCCACTTGCCGAGTCTTTCGCCTTTCTGCACTCTAATCTGTTCGTTCATAGTTTGTGAGGTGAAGACATATTGATTGCTCTTTTCGATCTCGATCTCCACATATTTGTCTATGGCAAAGGGCAGAACAAAACCATCGTTGTAATCAGTGTGTTCTCCTATGATGTTCACTCTGCCTGGTGCTCTGAATTTAAGCATTGAACCCCTCCACTTCGATCTCTCTCAACATCTTTGCAGCCTGCTCAGGTACAACCGGGTTTATGAAAGTCCACGTTCCAGTCTCCACGCTCGCCATCCATTTGATTTTGTCTTTATCTCTTTTTGGTGGATTGAACTCCACATGAAAATGAAAGAGATCTTCGTCTACAAAGGTGTTGAAAGGCTTCTGGAAGAACATCATCATGTATGGAAATTCTTGCTCGAAAAGCTTATCATACTTCGACGTGATAACTTTCAGAACTTTCGCAAACTCACTTCTTTCTTTTGCAGAGAACTCGTAGATCGCTGTCAGATGACGTTTTGGATAGATGTGTACCTCAAATGGAAATCGAGCGTAGAAAGGAACTAAAGCCAAGAAAGAGTCCGTTTCATAGACAACTCTCTGTTTTTTCTGCATCTCTTTCTGGACAACTTCACATATCAAGCATTCCTTTCTTTCCTTGTACCAATTTTTCATAGCTTCGACTTTTGCCGCGATTCTTTTTGGAAGAAATGGAAAAGCATAGATTTGGCCATGTGGATGAGGCAGACTCGCACCCACTTCCTTTCCTCGGTTTTCGAATATGAAGATGTACTTCACAAAATCGTGTTTTGAAAGTTCGATCGTCCTATCTATCCACATCTCGATCA
>JBBFME010000095.1:0-8528 GCA_037478695.1 Pseudothermotoga sp. | reverse complement strand
CACAAAAGTTGCTGAGAGATTCAGAATTTCTTATCCGACAGCCCATTCGTACTTCAACAGAGTTCTGGCTAAACTTGGATATATCCGATCTGAGCACTTTCCTTACGCAGAGATACTGGAAAAACTCGAGAAAAACGAAATTGATTTCTCAACGGCTCTGTCTTTGATAAAAGAGGAAAAGGAGGTAAAACCATGAGAGATGAGTTGTTCAGAATCATGAACCTTGTAAAGGTTGGAAAACTCACACCAGAGGAAGGTGTCGAACTGGCGGAAAGTATGGGTATCTTCTCTCAACCAAAAGAGACTTCGCAGAACAAAAAAAGAATGCTCTACATCCAAGTTAGGGAAAAGGAGGGCGACAAAGTGGACATAAAGATTCCAGTTGGTCTGACTCAGCTTTTGAAGCTTTCCTTACCCGCTTTGAAGGAAAAATTACCGAATGTTGATCTGGAATTCTTGTCAACTCAATTAGATGAAGCGATGAAAGAACTGTCTGAAATCCAAGGAGATATCATAAGTGCCACTGGGTCTGATGGTACAACAGTTCGCATCTTCATTGATTAACGGCTGATTTTCTGATAAAATCATTGCAAAAGAGCTCTGGAGGTGTCACAAAAATGGACCTTGGTACCCGTTATACACCGGAACAAATAGAGAAAAAATGGTATGCCAGATGGGTGGAGAAAGGTTATTTCACCCCCAAAGGGAGTGGTAGACCATTTGTAGTAGTGATACCACCTCCAAATATAACAGGGCGCATTCACATGGGTCATGCCCTTAACATCACCCTTCAAGACATTCTCGTGCGCTACAAGAGAATGTGTGGTTTTGATACTCTGTGGGTGCCTGGTGAGGATCATGCAGGCATCGCAACACAGAACGCCGTTGAAAGATTCTTGGAAGAAACTCAGGGCAAGAGGCGTGAAGAACTCGGTAGGGACAGATTTGTCGAATTAGTCTGGCAGTGGGCAAGAAAGTATCGAACCGAAATTCGCCAGCAGATAGAAACCCTTGGCGCTTCAGTCGACTGGACCAGAGAAAGGTTCACTTTAGATGAAGGATTGTCCTCTGCCGTTAGAAAGGTTTTCGTCGAACTGTACAGAAAAGGTTTGATATACAAAGGCAAATACATGGTCAACTGGTGTCCACGGTGTAAGACGGTTCTCTCAGACGAAGAAGTCGAACATGAGGAGAGTAAAGCGAAGTTATACTATGTCAAATATCCTCTGTGCGGTGAAGATGGATATATAGCCGTTGCAACAACAAGGCCTGAGACGATGCTCGGCGATACGGCTGTCGCAGTGAATCCAAAAGACGAAAGGTACAAACAGCTTGTTGGAAAGAGGGTCGTTCTTCCTCTCGTCAACAAGGAGATACCGATAATCGCCGATGAATATGTTGATCCAGAGTTTGGTACAGGCGCGGTCAAAATAACTCCTTCACATGATCCTAACGACTTCGAGGTGGCAAAACGACACAACCTCTCATTTGTGGACATCTTCGATGATGAGGCAAAAGTAAACGAAAACGGTGGCGTTTACAGGGGATTAGACCGATACAAAGCCAGAGAGAAGATCGTTCAAGATCTCGAGGCAAATGGGTATTTGTTGAAAATAGAGGACATAAGTCACGCAGTTGGACATTGTTACAGATGCGAAAGCATGATTGAACCCCGAGTGATGGACCAGTGGTTTGTCAGCATGAAGCCGTTAGCAAAAAAAGCCATTGAAGCCGTTGAGACAGATCAAGTTCGTTTTGTGCCAGCAAGGTGGAAGAAAGTATACCTGCACTGGATGTACAACGTGCGTGATTGGTGTATCAGCAGACAACTCTGGTGGGGCCACAGAATACCTGTTTGGTACTGTGATAGTTGTGGAGAAACTATTGTTTCGGAAAAAGATCCCGCTCAATGCCCAAAATGTGGCTCGAAATCACTCACTCAAGATGAAGACGTTCTCGATACATGGTTTTCTTCGGCGCTCTGGCCATTCTCAACACTCGGATGGCCCGAGAAAACAACTGATTTGGAGAAATACTATCCTACATCGGTGCTGGTAACAGGTTTTGACATAATCTTCTTCTGGGTCGCGAGAATGATCGTGATGGGTTACGAATTCATGCAGGAAAAACCTTTCACAGATGTCTATATCCACCAATTGATACGTGATAAGTATGGTAGGAAGATGAGCAAATCTTTGGGGAATGGAATAGACCCAATAGATATGTCTGTGAAGTATGGCATGGATCCAGTTAGATTCACTTTGGCAATTCTTGCAGCACAAGGAAGCGACATAAAACTCGATGAAAGATATTTCGACACCTATAGAAAATTTGCAAACAAGATTTGGAATGCCACGAGATTTGCATTGATCAACCTCGAAGGCTATGAGGAAAAACAACTTGAAGGACTTTCGCTCGCTGATAAATGGATTCTCACAAGATTGCAGAGGACAGTCAACACAGTCACACAAGCTCTTGAAGATTACGAGTTCAACGTTGCCGCAAGATCTATCTATGAATTTTTCTGGAACGAGTTCTGTGATTGGTATATAGAATCAGCAAAGATCACTTTGAACGGCGAGGCAAGACTCACCACGCAGAACGTTTTGGTTAGGGTACTCGATACGAGCCTGAGGCTCCTTCATCCGTTCATGCCATTTTTGGCAGAAGAACTGTGGCAAAACCTACCAGTCGCCGGTGAATCGATAACAGTTGCGAGCTGGCCCAAGATTGATGAAATGATAATTGACGACACCGCAGAAAAGGAATTTGAAAAGATCATGCAAATAGTCAGAGGCATAAGAAATGTCAGAGCAGAGTTGAACATGCCCATTAAGAGTGGCAGCAAAATCTATGTTGTCGGACAGTCTCTCTCCAAAGAAGCAGAATCTCTCATCAAACACCTGGCAAATGTTGACAGCATAGAGTTCGTTTCAAAGAAACCAACCAGTAGCGCAACTGCCTATTTCGATGAGTTACAACATATCTATGTAGACACAACAGGCATGGATTTGACAGTGGAAATCAACAGATTGGAGAAGAACATCGAAAAACTCTCAAAAGAGAGAGAATGGCAGATGAAAAAGCTTTCAGACAAAAGCTTTTTGTCTCACGCTTCACAAGAAGCAGTTGAAGAAGCTCGCGGCAAGCTTTCCCAAGCAGAGGCACGCTTGAAGGTCTTGCGACAAATTCTGGAGGACCTGAGATGAGTTATCTTGAAATGCTCGAATACCTTTACAAAGAGAGGCCCTCGGGAAAAATAACTCTTGGCCTTGAAAGAATACAACATTTGTGCCAGATGCTATCTGATCCACAGAACAGCTTTAGGAGCGCTCACATAACGGGAACGAACGGCAAAGGTTCTGTAACTCGATTTCTGAGCTGGCTTTTCATAGAACATGGTTTGAAGACTGGAAGTTACTACTCACCACATCTGTCGACTTTTAAAGAGAGGATCTTGGTCGACGAAGAATTCGTCCCAGAAAAAGAAATTTTAGAAGCTTTCAAGGCAGTTCAAGAAGTTGCAGTTCAGATGGATAAAGAAGGTGAGCATTTCAAACCGAGTTTTTTCGAATTCACAACCGCAATGGCTTTCAAAATATACCAGATGATGCAGGTACAGGCTGGGTCAATCGAAGTGGGACTTGGTGGAAGGTTCGATGCCACAAATGTCTTAATACCTGAAGTGAGTGTGATAGTCACTGTAGACTACGATCACATGCACATACTTGGAGACACTCTCGAAAAGATCGCTTTTGAAAAAGCTGGAATAGTAAAGGTTCAGGTACCAACAGTGTCAGGTGAGACCAAAGAGGAACCATTGAAGGTCCTGAAGAAGGTCGCTGAAGAGAGAAAGAGTAAACTGCATCTATTCGGAAGAGATTTTTCGTACGAAAAAAGAAAACTTGCTCTTCTCGACAATCGTTTTGATTTCTACGGCGAGAAGAGTTTCAAAGATCTGAAGATTTCTCTCAACGGTGAACATCAGTTTTTGAATGCGTCGGTTGCACTTGAAGCATTTCTCGTCTTTGCTCAGAGAACTGGTTTGGAAGTGAATGAATTGGCTATCAGAAGAGCCTTAGAGAAAACAAGTATGCCAGGTCGTTTCGAGGTATTCGGTTCTAAACCAACTGTTATCTTCGATGGTGCACACAACTTGCCCGCAGCGAGGATATTGAGAAAGGCAATCGTTGACTATCTTTCAAACCAGAAGATCGGTGCAGTGATAGGCATTGTGGACGACAAAGACAAGAGAGGCGTTTTGTCACAAATAGCACCACTTTTTGACAGAATCATCATCACGAGACCATTTTCACACCGGGCTCAAAATCCACAAGAGACCTTTGACATCGCAAGACAGTTCAACGAAAATGTCGATTTCGAACCAGAACCGATAACCGCTTATGAGAAACTAAAGAACGAAGGTTATGAGACGATAATAATAACAGGATCGCTGTACTTGGTTGGTTATCTTAGAGATTACATCACCGACGGTCGCCTTGAAGATGAATGGGCGATTGTGAGGTGATGAATTTGATCTTTGCTGTAAAAGGAACGGTACGCTACAAAGAGGCAAGCACTTTGCTAATAGAACTTCAAAACATCATCATAAGAGTGTGGTGTGACAGCGAGAGTATCGAAAGATCATCGATAGGACAACAAATAGAGCTTTTTACTCACCTTGAGCTGAATCAAAACGAAGCAGTACTTTACGGTTTCTCGAGAAGAGAAAAGTTGCACATCTTTGAAAAGATACTGAAGGTGTCGAAGATAGGTCCTAAAACTGCCCTTAAGATCGTTGGATCGGTAGAGCCTGAGGAGTTCGTCCATTTGGTAGTGAACAAAGACGTTGAGAGATTGGGTCAACTTCCTGGGATTGGAAAGAAAACAGCAGAGAGATTGATTGCAGAGTTAAAAGACGAACAATTTGAAGTAGATTCAAAATACTCGACACAGCTGTTCGATGCGATCGAAGCTCTTGTGGCATTGGGTTTTGGTAGAACGGAATCGAGTGAGGTCGCACGATCTGTCTTCGATGATTCAATGAATACTGAACAGATTGTCAAGGAGGCGCTTAAGAAACTCACGAAGAGGAAGTAGCGTTATGAGAGTTGAAGGTCTACAAAACCCATTTTTGGGTTATAAACTCGATCCAGGAGAACCAGGGCTCTCACATTCGGCAACGGCCAGCCGAAGTATTTTGCGTGTTCTTTCTCAAGAGATAAGCAACTGGTTGGCTTTCAAGAGAGAAGCTTTGGAAAGCGGTGGAGTGATAATTCAAGGCGGCATAAGCCTTGATTTGAGAAAACGTGGCTCATTTCTCGCAGCTGTTGCCGGCAAAACTACAGCATGGATATATTATCCTTCACAGAAAAACGATCAAGCAGTTCAGGAAGACTACAAAGACAGAGTTCAAGAAGAAATTCAGAAACTCGAGGCCAAATTGAATTCAGCGGTGAACGAAGAAGAAAAACAAAAACTGCAAGAACAACTTGCCCTCCTGAAAATGATGCTGAGTATGCCTGCTCAATTATTAAAAGATCTTCTGATGCCTATGGGCATACTCTTAGACGTCTTGGTCTGAGTCCATCATTTCAACGAAGACTTCCACCAACTTTGGATCGAACATCTTTGAACTCTGGTCTTTAATCATCTTCAGAGCCTCATCTTTTTTCTTTGGGCCTATTCCCCATTCAGAGGTTATAAAATGAGTCAGTTCGTCGTAATAATCACAGATCGCTATGATCCTCGCAAAGAGAGGTATTTCTTCACCGGCCAAACCGTCTGGATATCCCTTGCCATCCCATCTTTCATGATGAGATCTCACAGCGGGTACTAAATCCCAAAGAAATTCTATAGTTGAAAGGTATATCGAACCCATAATAGTGTGATCTCTTGGCATATCTTCAAGAATTCTTATTCTCGTCGGGGTAAACATCATGAGCTGTTCTATGCCGATCTTGCCAACGTCGTGTAACATGCTCGCCTCGACGAGTAATGACTGTTCCTTTTCGGTCAGATTCAGCTTTATTGCCATTTTCTTGGCGAGCTTTGCAATTCTTTGAGAATGACTAAAACCTCCTTTGTCTTCCACTTCCATCAGCACTACCATGGCTTGGAGTATGCCACTTATGATCTTACGAGCCCATTTAGTGCTGGTCAAACCAGATTTCAATCCATCTCTATCGAGATAAGCCTTCAAAAACGCCCAAAGCGCTTGAAAGTTTTCGCCAACATTTTCAAAGCGAGCAACTACACCACCGCGGTCGTAAAACTCTGCTGTGTTGTCTTTTCCAAACACAATTTGGAAAGATACATCGTCTTTGAAAGAATCTGTTAAGATGAGTTGAGGAGAATCACTCTCCTCAACTTTAGCCATCTTTTTGAAGAATTCCTCTACTCTTCGATCAATCTCACCAAGAACCTCAACCTTCACACTCACTCCCCCATTAAACTGTTCAACGCCCGAGTCTTGATTTCCTCCAAGATTACACTCAGAACAGACTCGACTGATTTATTGGGAAATTCATCGCCCTTTCTCGTTCTGACCGAAACTGTAGCGGTTTTCTCTTCTTTGTCTCCCACGATGAACATGTATGGAATTTTCATCGACTGAGCATCTCTTATCTTGTAACCGAGTGTCTCGCGTCTCAAATCGACTTCTGCTCTGACATTCCTCTCAGCCAACAGCTGTTTAACCTTTTCAGCGTATTCATGGTGCCTATCGGCAATGGGTATGATCACAACTTGAACTGGTGCAAGCCATGTTGGGAATGCGCCTGCGTAATGTTCGATGAGTATTCCCAAAAATCTTTCAAGACTACCGTAGATCGCCCTGTGTATCATAACAGGTTGAGCGTGATTTCCGTTGACATCTGTGTAAACGAGTTCAAAACGCTGAGGCATTAGGAAGTCGAGTTGAATAGTTGCACACTGCCATGTGCGGCCTATGGAATCTCTCACATGAAAATCAATCTTCGGTCCATAGAAGGCACCTTCTCCTTCTTTCACAACATATCTAAGCCCAACTGCCTCCATGGCACGCTTAAGTGCATTGGTTGCCCTATCCCAGGTTTCGACATCTCCCATGTGATCTTGCGGCATTGTGCTGAGTTCTACGGAATACTCAAAACCAAAGGGAGCGTATATTCTGTGAACAAAGTTGATGACTCCACCTATCTCTTGCTCAATTTGGTCTATCCTACAAAATATGTGGGCATCATCTTGTATGAAGCTTCTAACTCTGAACAAACCGTGGAGCACCCCACTACGCTCGTATCTGTGCACACGACCAAATTCAAAAAACCTCATCGGGAGATCTTTGTAAGAAACTGGCTTGCTTTTGTAAATGAGAATATGGCCTGGACAGTTCATGGGCTTAATCGCGAATTGTTGTTCTTCCTTGCTTGTGAAGTACATGTTCTCTTTATAATGATCCCAATGGCCGGACATTCTCCAGAGTTTTTCACTCATCACAAGAGGAGTCATAACCTCTTGATAGCCAAACTCTCGGTGCAATTGTCTCGAAAAGTTCATAAGCTCAGTTAGAATGATCGTTCCCTTTGGAGTGAAAATAGGCATGCCCGGAGCGACATCGAAATCGATGAAAAAGATTCCAAGGGCTGGTCCAAGTTTTCTGTGATCTCTTCTCTTTGCTTCCTCGAGCAAATTCAAATACTTTTCGAGCTGTTCTCTTTCTGCAAATGCTGTTCCGTAAATCCTCTGTAGCATCTGCCTCTTCTCATCGCCCTTCCAGTATGCGCCGGAAATCGACAAAAGCTTGAAGTGTTTCACCATACCGGTAGAAGGTAGATGAGGGCCTCTACAGAGATCTATGAAATCGCCTTGTTTGAACAGTGTAACCACTTCATCTTGGATCTCTTGTAACAGTTCAATTTTGTAGATCTGCCCGTTTTGTTTCATCAGTTCTACTGCTTGGTCTTTTTTCATCTCAATTCTTTCAATTTTGATGTCTTGATCGATTATCTTTTTCATTTCCTCTTCTATCTTTGGCAGATCTTCCTCGGTTATCTTTCCGTTCAGGATCTCAAAATCATAATAGAAACCGTTTTCAATAGTTGGACCTATTCCGAGTCTGACATTCTCTGCACCGAAGATGTTCATAACAGCTTGAGCCATGATGTGCGACAAAGTATGGCGGTAGACATTTGGAGCCAACTCATGATCAAGACTGATGAATTCGATTTCACCACCTTCAGAGACAGTCGATCTGAGATCTACCAACTGCCCGTTGAAAATCGCGGCAATGGCATCTTTTGCAAAATCTTTCGAGAGTTCACAAAGACACACAGATCTTTCAAACTCCAATTCCCGATTGTTCTTTATCTTTACCTTGAATGACACACGATCACCTCCGTGATGCTTTTTTAAATATTACCACATTTTCAAGCCGAGTGTTATTATTAAAAGAAGAAAGAAGATGGTTGAGAGGTGGTTGGATGAAAAGAGTTTTCTCTTTTGTATTTGTAGTCGCACTCTTTTGTCTTGTCTTTGCTGAATACACACTG
>JBBFME010000094.1:0-8535 GCA_037478695.1 Pseudothermotoga sp. | reverse complement strand
CGTTAATGTAAAGACAATGCAAAAATGGGTTAGTCAACTTCTCGAATGGAGAAAGGAACTTACAAGAGATCTTTCGGGTTTAGAAGAATTCAAGAAAGAACTTCAGATGGACGAAGTCTTCGTCTTCACTCCCAAAGGTGAGGTAAAACACCTGCCGGTTGGTGCTACACCAATAGATTTTGCCTATTCCATTCACACAGATATTGGTCACAGATTCGTGGGAGCAAAGGTGAATGGAAAGTTGGTGCCAATCAGTTACCTTCTCAAAAACGGTGATTTGGTTGAAATAATCGTAGGGAAAAACGCAAAACCCAGTCTTGATTGGCTGAAGCACGCAAAATCACCCCGTACGAAAGCCAAAATAAGGAAGTATTTCCGCGAGCAGTTGCAGAATGAATTGATGGAGAGAGGAAAGGATGTTTTCAGGCGCGTTAGCAAAAGACTTTCAAAATCGATTGAAGAGATCATGGAATCTGATTTGGTGAAGAAGTATCTCCAGAACCAGGGTATCTCAGAGGAGGAGTTTTACAGTCGTATTGGTGAAGGTACTATTACTTATGGAGAGCTGATCAACTTACTCACACCTTTGGTTGAAAAAACTCAACCAAAGGCGCAAGAAGAAAAAAGGAAACCACGAAGTCCACTATCAACAATAGAAGTTTCAGGGTTGAAGAATATTGAGATACACATTGGAAAATGTTGCGGACCCGTGTTCGGCGATGAGATAATCGGAGTGATTGGAAAGAGGGGATTGACGATACACAGGGTAAATTGTCCGAACATCAAACATGTTGAAACAGATAGAATCTTTGTAGCTCAATGGAACAAGGACACTCAGAGCAAGTACGAAACCACTCTGCGAGTAACGACGAGAGAAAAGGCCGATGTTGGTATGTTCGTACAGTTGCTCGAAAACAAAGGAATATCTGTTTTGGGAGTGCCATTCATGATTTCAAAGAAAACTTATTCTGTAATTTCACTGAACATATTAGTGAGTGATCTCAGGCAGTTAGAAGAAGCGAGAAAGTTGCTCGAGAGTGTTAACAATGTGATACTGGTCGAAAGGGGGAAACTCAGCTGAGAGCTGTCGTTCAGCGTGTACACCATGCGAGAGTTTCTGTGAATGGAGATGTTGTTGGAGCAATAGAAAAAGGTTTGCTCGTTTTCCTTGGTGTTGGGAAAAATGATACTGCCAATGATGTGGAATGGATGTGTGAAAAGGTTTTGAATCTGAGGGTCTTCGAGGATGAAAACGGAAAGATGAATCTCAGTGTGGCACAAATAGATGGTGGTGTACTGATAATCTCTCAGTTCACCCTTTACGGTGACTGTAGGCACGGCAGAAGACCGTCTTTCAGCGATGCCGCACTTCCTGAAATTGGAGAAAGGTTGTACCATGCATTTGTTCAATCGATGAAGACGAGACTTCAAAAAGTCTCACAAGGAGTCTTCGGTGCTCACATGGAAATCGAAGCGTTGAACGATGGACCCGTGACATTGCTTTTGGACAGCGAGAGGAAATTCTGATGAAGATACTCCTTCATGTGTGCTGTGCACCAGATGCCACGACTGCAGTCGAAAGATTGCGTGAAGAGAACTACGAACCCGTGCTTTTCTTCTACAATCCAAACATTCAGCCTCAAGAGGAGTACCTGAAACGTCTGGAAGCAACGAATAGACTGGCAGAACTCTGGGGAATGAAATTGATTATTGAAGCATCTGGTGAAAATTTGTGGAAAGAACACGTCAAGGGTCTTGAAGATCTCGCGGAAGGTTCACTCAGATGTTTGAAGTGCATCGAGTTTCGTCTGAGAAGAACTGCAGAATATGCGAGAAAGAATGATTTTGAGATTTTCTCCACCACACTAACGACGAGTCCTAAGAAGAACTCACAACTGATTCTCGAAATTGGAACGAGAATTGGGCGTGAACTTCAAGTACAGTACCTGCACAGAGATTTCAAAAAGAAAAATGGGTTTTTGAGAAGCGTACAGTTGAGTAAGGAATTACAGCTGTACAGACAGAATTACTGTGGTTGCATTTACTCTTTGAGAAATTCAAATAGAGAGAAAGGGACAAGTGATGAGAATATATGCCGCGACAAATGACAGAGTGATTGTTGACACTCTGGGGTTGAAAGAGAATTTAACGAAATATGTAGAGCTTGTACTGCAATCCAAGGTACCCATAGCTTTGAAGGTAGGCGATGAAATCTTATCGCTGAACTGTGTCGATACTCTTTTGGGTCCAACGGTCGTTGGCTTGATAAAGGAAGAATTCTTCACAGAACCAATCATCGAGTATCTGAATGGAATAATCCTGCAGTCAGATCTCTTGCCAAAGTTTATGATAGAGTTGTCGAATTCAATAGGTGAATGGAAAGGAAAGATCCTATTGGGATTACTCTCTACAGATAGACAAGAGATTAGGTTCGCGTATAGAGAAAAACTGAGCAAAGTTGCCATTGCGGTCCTCTCTCTTAACGATAAAGATTTGTACGTCTTTGCAACTGAAGAGATTTCAGTTGGAAAAGATATCAAGCTGGCTATGTCTTGTAAGTGTCCGAAGGCCTTAGAAGCCATAAGGCAGGTCTTTGTTGTCGACAGATATGGTGATTTCACCGGTTTGTGTAGTTACAAGGATCTTTACAGTGTAGAATTGACTGTGGAAATCGATGATGAAGATGTGTGCCTTGTATCCAGTAGACTGAGTTCTCGTAGCCTGAAGGAGTTCGCCGAGAAAGCAAAGTTGTCGTTGAAGGCCGCTTACGAGATACAGAGATCTCTTGAGGAAAAGTACTGGCTTTCCTTTGATGTTGGTATCGACAACCATCTTTATGCAGTGGGTTTGAGAAACTGGCAGAGGAAGGTGTCGAAATGAAAGAGATCGTTACCATTTCCTTTTCTTCGAGATCTGTCAACACTCGACTTGCAAGAGCGGTCATAAGATCTTTCTTGACGATCAAGAATCTCCCAGATGAGATCATATGGGATACAGAACTTGGAACCAATGAAGCTCTCACGAACATAATACGTCATACATACAAGAACGAAGAAGGGAAATACATCACAATGACGTTGATCTGGGAAGAACCGGAGAAGAAGCTACAGATCTTGTTGCGAGACTTTGGAAAGCCTGTTGATCCTTCTGTCATGATACCAAAGATGCCCTCTGCCGAGAAAGAGGGTGGTTTTGGTTTGTACATAATTCACAAAATCTTCCAGACGGTGGAACTGGTGAATCTCGAAAACGGAAATCTTTTGAAAATGACAAAGGTTTTTGAAGGATAGAGTGGGTGGTTCTCGCTGAAGGTACACATAGTTGGTGGTGGTTTGGCCGGTTCAGAAGCTGCATATCAACTCGCAAAACAAAAGATAGAAGTTGTCCTTCATGAAATGCGTCCTTTCAAAATGACACCTGTTCACAAAACAGGTTTATTAGCTGAACTCGTCTGCAGTAATTCTCTAAAGTCTTGTGACATTCACAACGCATCTGGCTTGCTGAAAAGAGAGATGGAACTTTTTGGTTCCTTGATCATCGAGGCTGCTTTACTCTCAAGAGTTCCTGCCGGAAAGGCTCTTGCTGTAGATCGCGAAAGGTTTTCGCAGCTTGTAACAGAAAAGGTCAAAGATGTTGGTGTTCAGATCATCAATGAAGAGATAACGCAAATACCTCAAGGTTCTTCTGACATATGGATAGTCGCCACAGGACCTGTTACAAGCACCAATCTGTGTCAGTGGTTGAAACAGGTGACCGGCGAAAATTTGTATTTTTTCGACGCAGTTGCTCCGATAGTCACTGCAGAGAGCATAGATAGTTCTATTGTCTTTGCGGCTGATCGTTACGGCGTCGGGACGATGGACTATCTAAACTGTCCTATGAACAAAGACGAATATGAAATATTCTATGAAGCACTTATTAATGCTGAAGTTATTCCGATGGAAGATTTTGACAAGGATTTGCTCTTTGAGCGTTGCAAGCCCATTGAAGAGATAGCTAAGACAGGAGAAATGTCATTGCTTTATGGTCCACTTAGACCTGTAGGTATCATTGACCCGAGGACTGGCAAGCAGCCTTATGCTGTTGTCCAGCTCCGTAAGGATAACAAAGATGGTACGTTGTACAATATAGTAGGGTTTCAAACAAGACTGAAATGGTCTGAACAAAAGAGAGTTATCAGACTGATACCAGGTTTGCAGAATGCAGAGATTGTCAGATACGGTGTGATGCACAAAAATGTTTACATCAACTCACGAAAGGTGCTCGATCCGTATATGAGGTTGAAATCAAATGACAAGATCTTCTTTGCTGGACAAATAATTGGTGTGGAAGGTTATTTGGAATCCGCAGCAAGTGGATTGTATGTCGCCCTGAATGTGAGTAGAATGATTAGAAATCTAAATCCAGTGAACCTGCCAAAGGCAACCATGATGGGAGCTCTTTTCAACTACGTCACAAACGAATTAGGCAAAGATCTGCAGCCGATGTATGCGAACTATGGTTTGCTCATTTCGCAAGAGAAGGATCGAGACGAGATAGCTGAGAGATCCATTAAAGATTTGAGACAGTTTCTCATGCAAGTGTCGTGGGAAAAGGGGGATCTCTGTGAAAGCACAGGTCAAAGTTTCCAGTAACGGACTCGAGGCTTATATAATTGTTCAGGCAGATGAAAATGAAGAGATAACAAGAGATATGATAATCTCTCAGCTTCAAGGGAATGGAGTAGTCTATGGCATTTTAGAGGAAAACATAGACGATCTCATAAAGAAGAAAACCTTCGGCATTCCTGTTTTAGTTGCCCTTGGCAAAGAACCAGTCAATGGCGAGGATGGCCAGGTCATTGTGATTCAGCCAGAGAAGCAAGAATCAACAGAACAAGAGAAAAGCAGAATCGATCTGCGCGAGCTTCCGAGTCGTGCAAGGCAAATAGTAAAGGCAGGTCAAGAGATAGCAGAGATCATTCCTCCCACACCCGGTGTAGAAGGCAGGAATGTTTTTGGAAGGTCTTTGAATCCCAAACCAGGCAAGCCACCACAGTTGAAGCTTGGAAAGAATGTGAAACTTTCAGAGGATGGAAAAAAGATCATTGCGTCAGTTGATGGCATGTTGGTCGCCAAGGCTGATGGTTCAGTCGATGTGAACGAAATGCTCGTTATAAAAGGTGATGTGGACTATGCAACAGGAAATATCGATTTTCCTGGTGAAGTGCAGATCTCTGGAGATGTAAGGCCAGGTTTTTCAGTCAAAGCCAAAGGGAACGTTACCGTATCTGGGGTGATCGAGGCAGCTACGGTGATATCCTACGAAGGGTCAGTTAACACCTTGGGAGTAAAAGGCAGAGAAAAAGGTATTGTTAAAGCAAAGGAAGACATCATCGCCAAATTTCTTGAAAACGCAATAATGGAAGCAGGACAGAATGTCATCGTGAATGGCCCGATAACAAACTCCCAGATTAAAGCTGGAGTTGAGGTCAGAGCAACAGGAAATAAAGGAATAATAGCGGGAGGAATGATCGTTGCTGGCTTTGCTGTTGAAGCAGAGGAGATAGGCTCGCCACTTGGCATTAAAACGACTATTGAGATAGGTTTTGATCCGCAGACTCGAGAAGAAATCAAAGTTATAAGGGCAAAACTGGAACTGGACAAGGAAAATCTGACGAAATTGGTTAACATATACAGAACCTTAAAAGCTCTCATGGAAAAAAACCAAGGACAACTTCCCCCAGATAAGATGGAGATCTACAGGAAAGTAGGACAGAGTATGATAAATCTCAGAAACACCATCGAAATGAATGAAAAGCAATTACAAGAACTCGAAGCACAGATCAAAGAAAAGTTGACACGCGCAAAAGTGATTGCAAGGAAAATTCTGCATCCCGGTGTTGAAGTAACGATATTCGAGAAAAGGTTCTATGCAGACCGAGCTCTTGAAAAAGCCGTAGTTTTGGTGGAAAATCAAGAAATAAGACTCGGAGGTTATTCAGGTGATACTCAAATCAATACCTAAAGCGAGAGAGATGATCTGGGGAAGCTTCAGTCTCAACGAAATTTTCTGCAAGCCCTGTACAAAACCTGTTGGCGAGGTCTGGCTCTTATCTGATTTCCCCATGATTCTGACGGAACTTCAAACTGTGTCGAAAGAAAGTTTTGATTCACATTCGCTCAACGATATCTTTGAACTGAAATTGGTACGATTCCCTATTTTGATAAAACTGATCGCTTCTGACCAGTGGCTCTCCGTGCAAGTTCACCCAGATGATGAATCTGCTCAAGAACTCGAAAACGAACCCTGGGGTAAGAGCGAATGTTGGTTTTTTCTAAAAGACAGTGTCATAGCTCTTTCTGATAAAAATACCGATTTGCGAGAGTGTCTTGAGAAGAATTCCTTTTCAGAAGCAATGAAGATCGTACACCCGCGTGCGGGCGACTTGGTTTACATTCCTGCCGGAACACTTCACGCGATAGGCCCAGGATCTGTGCTTATAGAAATTCAACAATCTTCTGACCTGACGTACAGAGTTCACGATTGGGGAAGAGGACGTGAGCTGCACGTCGAGAAAGCTCTAAAAGTGATGAAGAAGGTTTGCATTGAGGATTTGATTTTTCCGTCAGTAGAACACTTTGAGTGCGATTATTTCAAAGTATACAGATGCCAAAGTGACACACATGTTTTTCCCAACTCAATCGTTGTGACACTTACAGATGGCGAGATAGACAATTTCACAACAAAGGAATACGAAACATATCTGATCACCGGTGGGAAATCTGTCCATGTAAAAGGGGATGTTCTGGTAGTAAAACTCGGCAGCAAATGGTGGCAAATATAGAATGTCGCTGGCTATGCCAGCGACAACTGAGAAGATCACTCTTCTTCGTCGATCTCTTCTTCCTTTTCTTCTTTCTCTTCTTCGAGTTTGATATTTGCGTACAACACCTTGAAAATATCTCTAACGGTTCTTATCTTTTCCAGCTGCTCGTCTGGTATGGAGACTCCAAACTCGTCTTCAAAAGCCATTACAAGATCAACAAGATCTAAGGAATCTGCATCCAAATCTTCAATGAGATCTGCATCTGGTGTCACCTCATCGATATCAACTCCAAGTTTTTCTGCAACAAGCTCTTTAATTCTTTCCATGAGTTCTTCTTTGTCCATAAGCTTCCCTCCTAAAATCTTGAGTCGGAATATTATAAACTATATAGCTCGACACTTGTCAAGTTGCTTCCATCATTTGTGCACAGGTTTCCAAATGAACGATGTGTCGAAAAGTCATGAACCAAGTCCCTTACGGAAATAGTAAATCAGCCTTCTCCACCATCAATGTTGTGGTTCTGGCAAGCTCGCTGATTTTGATCTTCTCAAAACCAGGTAGATAAGTTTGAAGACAATCTTTCAGTGGTGAAACCCATTTTTCTGAAAGTTCCTTTGATCCCTTAATCACACCAAGAATCGTTCCTACCTCACCGGCATTGCAGTCAACATCATATCCCATGGCCGAGACCAAATTCATGGTTTTGTCGAAATCACCTTCACCGTACCACAGAGAGGCAATGACACAACAGAGATTTGGATAGACGTGAATCCAATTGTATCTTTCGAATCTCTCCTGAATCGTCTTTCTGACTTCTCTCCAATCGTTGTTCTTCTCACACACCACAATGATTTCGTTTAGAACGTGTGAGAATTCGCTACCTTTGGGGACGTACTTCGTGGATTCTTGAATTATCTTGTGAACATCGCTGTGAACAAAACTCAGTGATGTCAAGACAGCACTGTGTATCCCACCGTATATTCCATTTCCCGAATGAGAGATTCGTGAATCAAGGTAAGCGAGGTAAGCTGCCTCCTTCGGCCGAGCTGGTCGCACTAACCCGTGCACCATACAACGCATTTGGGCACCTATCCACTCCTGAAATGGATTGTTGAAGATGCCAGACTCAGGAGGAAAGATGCCCATTTTCAGATTCTCAAGTGCTATGTACTCGGCACTCCAACCAAATGGGATCAATTCAAGCCATTTCAGTGCTATTTCAGTGGAGGTAATTCTCTCATTCTCTCTCAAAGCTTCCAAGAAGGCTATTTCATAGGTCACATCATCGTTGAAGGTCTCAGGCTGACCGATGTAGTAACCAAGGCTATTGCCAAAAGATCTTTCAAGAACCTCTCCGGTGTATCCTTCGAGCTTGGTTCCCATAGAAGCACCTGCAAGTTGCCCAAGCCATCCACCGAGAATTCTGTCATAGAGATCGCCATCCACCTGCCCCTTATCATCGGGAAAATTAGCCGATATCTCGGTCCATTCGAGAGGTCTCTGGTAGGTGTGATATGGATGAGCTTCAATGGTTTCTGCCTCTCTCAGCGCTTTGAATATCAGACTGGTGATAGTTTTCAACTTCATTGTTTCACCACTGTCCAACAGTCCGAGCCCAATTTCAAACAATGACTCAGCTTCAGAGACATCTCTTCCCATGTTTTCAACAGATTGTATTGCCCCAGCGATTAAGCACTCAGGTGCATTTGAACCGGGAACATTACTCT
>JBBFME010000093.1:0-8689 GCA_037478695.1 Pseudothermotoga sp. | reverse complement strand
GCCTTTTCGTATGCCTTTTTCAAAAGTTCAAACTCTTTCTTTTGGTCAACAACCTTTATCATATTTTCACTTCCTCTACTGTAGGCTCATTGGCATGAGAACAGTTGTCGCATCTATTCTTGTAATACTCTATTATCTTATCAGGTGAACCATGTACGAGTATCGAGCCGTTGCACAAGAGATATGCTTCATCAGACGTTCGTGCGATCTCCTCACGATGTGTTATGAGTATGACCGACCCATTGTTTTTCACTATGTGTTCCATCACTCTCTCTATCATTGACAGAGACATTATATCTATACCCGAATCTGGCTCGTCGAGGATTGCATACCTCGGCCTCAGCAATAGTACCGAGGCAAGTTCTACTCTCTTTCTCTCACCACCACTCAGTAGTCCATCGACCATTCGATTTAGATAGAGTTTTCCAGACAGTCCCACCAATTCGAGAATTGATTCAAGTTCTTCTCTTGTTGCCTTTATTCTTCCACCTAAGGTCAAGTATTGTTCCACAGTGAGCCCTTGAAACCTGACCGGTTCCTGCCACAGCAGTGTGATTCCCCTCTTAGCCCTCTCGGTCACCGACAGATCCGTTATGTCTTCGTCGTCTAAGAGAATTTTCCCAGAAGTTGGTCTGTAATCATTTACACCCATCAATGTATAGGCAAGAGATGATTTACCAGCACCGTTTGTGCCAAGAATGGCATAGATTTTCCCACTGTTGAAGACAGCACTTATGTCTTTGAGAATCTCTTTTTCGTTTTTCCTAAGACTCAACTTTTCCAACACAAACAACCACACCATCTCCCTTTCATCTAAAATTCTACATGGTGTGGTTTACGTTTATATTAGACTTTTTAAGTCTAATATGTTGCGATCCTCAATCCAGAAGGATGAAGGGGCCGTCTTGTTTGAAATCTCCTCTGAACTGTTCTTCCTTCAGAGACAGATGTGCATCCAGGTCGTGATATGTAAAGGCTCCTGTACCTGCAGCAAAATGAATGCTCTGTCTGATACCAAGACTGCTCTCACCCATGCAGCCGATCATGAGTTTCACATTTGCAGCTTGAGCAATCTGAACTATCGCTAAGGCGTCACTCAGACCTGACTTCATCAACTTGATGTTTATCACGTCAACGGCATCTTCTTTGATAACTCTCAAAGCATCGTACTTTGTGAAAACACTCTCATCTGCCGCTACCGGGTAAGGACTATTCCAACGTACGAATTTCAGACCATCTATGTCATATCTGAAAACAGGTTGTTCAAAGACATCGACGTCTACAGATTCATCAGCAAGTGCCTTGATGAAATAGACTGCTTCTTTTGGTGTAAAACCTTGGTTTGCATCGACAACAAAGGTTGCATCTGGTGCAATTTCCTTTGATCTGACAACTCTCTCTATGTCACCTTTAACGTCTCTACCGACCTTTATCTTTATCTTTTTGAAGCCCTCGTTGTAAATTCGCTTTACCTTAGCCAAAGTCGTTTGAAGGTCTTCTATTCCAACGGTCTTGTCTGTTTCAAGCTTGTTCTTGGCTCCACCAAAGAATTGATATGGTTTAATACCGTGAAGCTTGCAGAAGGCGTCTATTATAGCGAACTCTACAGCCGCTTTTATGGCTGGAGTTGCACGAAGGTTCTGTGTTATATTGAACAAATTCATGTAACTCTCGACGTCTTTTCCGACTATCATCTCTTTTACCGTTTCTTCCATTTTCTCGAGCATCTGTGGTGTTTCACCTGAGATGACAAAGAGTGCCGATGCCTCTCCCCAACCCTCCGTACCATCTTCGAGTCTCACAGATACTTCGATGTTCTCCTGTTCTTCGTGAGTTCCCAGTGAAATCGTAAACGGTTCGAAGTACTGGTAAAAAACTCTCTTGAAGCAAACAGATTGTATTTTCACAAAACCACCTCCAGTTTTGATATGATCTTTGAAATTTGTTTTTCATCAAAGGGATTGAATACAGTGTAACCGTCACATTCATAGTCCTCTAAGCAGGAGATTCCAAGGACCTCTGTTTTGATCAATTTCTTGAGCAATTCGATTTCTTTGTGAGGATCTGGTGATTCGGGAAATTGTTCAAAAAACTCAAAATTCTTTCGCTTTGGCTCGTGTACCATCACGACATATTGAGGCATACAACCATAGATCAAACCAAGGGTGACTTGACCATAAGCAGGATGTCTGAGTGCTCCTTGTCCTTCTACAAAAATAAGGCGTTTCCCCATTTGTTCAAGTTTGAGAACAAGTCCTTCAACAACACCAGGGACAAAATCTGCAACTATCGCATCCACGGCAACACCCTCATCGGCACCGATCATAATACCAGTCTGTCCTGTCGCCAAAAAGGCAGCCGGCAGTCCTTTTTTCATGGCATACTCCCAAAGTTGAACGGCTGTGGTCCTCTTCCCAGTTGCACAGTCCGTTCCAAGAACACAAACTCGTATTGTCTTCGATCTGAGTATATCACCATTGAAGATTCTCAATCTCTCGTTAGAATGCCGGACATCAATTATTCTGCATTTTGCCATTTTTGAAACAGTTGAGAATGGTTCTGTCTCAGATAACTTGATGTGCAAACCCGAAACGATGTCCAAACCGTACTCGATGGCTTTGAGAAGATGAGCTACCAGATCTTGGGGAAGATATCCCCCGACATTGGATATCCCGATCAACAACACCTTTGCTCCAAGACGAACTGCCTTATCGACGCTGTCAACTATCGGCACATCAAATCTAACAGGAGACACAAAATCGCTAATTCTTCTTCCTTCTTGTTCGGCGATTACACACACTGGCTTGAAGACCCTACTATGTCTGAGAATGCCATAGGTTGTCTTTGCCAAGGAACTTCCGAGTTGTCCCCACGCGAGTACGGCCGCGGGCGTTCCTGGCTCAAAGAATTGAGTTATCTGCAAGATTTCACCCCCTTTTTAGGAAAATCATATCACTTGTCGATGTGGTATTGTTTTTTCAAAGAGCTGACGATATTAATAATGGAGGATTTAGATGGAAGGCATAGTGATCGATAGGTTTGGTAAGTGGATTAAGATAAGAACACAAGATGGTGAGACCGTCCTCAAGGTACAGAGGAAACCACCGGAAGTCGGTGAGTTGGTCAGAATCACCGACCAGCCTACAAGCCAGAAGATTTACGTTGCTGAGAAACTCTTCGATGCGCCAGAGCCTTTGCCACCTCTTGAAGAACTCAAACCTTTACTGCAGAGTATAGGCAAACCTTTGAACGATTATGACATTCCATTTCTGGTAAAGCTCGTTGAGCAGATTGAAAGGCGCTTGGGCGAACTGCCCAAATGGTTCTTTGAAGAGTTGGGAGCTTATTACAAGAGTGGTGAGATAAACGAGAAGATGGAAGCCTTTGGCTTGTGGATGTTGACAGTTTCACATCCATATGTTTTCAGAAGTCTTCCCGATGATGGTACTCCTTTTCATCTTTTTATCGACAGAAAGAGAATGACTTTCACAATACATTGCATTAAACAATCCAAACCTGTTTGCATAGACGGGGCAGTCTTATCTGACTCCATTTCAGTGAAAGTGAATAATGGCTACAGCTTAAATCCTCAACAAATACAGGATCTCAGAGAATTGCTCGGCAAGCATTTCAAAAATGTTCTCATCAATCCAGGGGGTCTGAAAGATGGATTATACGCATAGACTCGCAGTTGCACTTGGATACGATCCACAAAAGCTTGATGCTCCATTTGTGATCGCAAAGGGTAAGGACGATCTTGCCAAGAGAATCATCGAAGAAGCCGAGAAGGCGGGTGTGCCAATCGTTTCATCCCCTGAACTGGTGAAAAGATTGTACAAACTCGAAATTCTCCAAGAAATACCAGATGATCTGTACGTTGCAGTAGCACAGATATTAGTCTTCGTTCAAAACTTATGATCCTTTTTGTCTAATCTTTTCCAAAAGTTCCTTGAGTTTTAGGAGTTCCTCGACTGTTTTTTTCAAAAGTTCATCTTTCTTCAGCAACCTCTGTCTCAGTTCGTTGATAGACTGCGATGAATGTTTATCTTTCACAGCATAACTGTACTCAGTGTCATTCAATAGCTGCTGTATCTCTCTTTCGAGTGAGACCAATTTTTTCCTGTGATGATCTGAGATCACAACCAGCACAACTGTGAAGCTCAGAGAGATACAGATCAAAATTGGTAAGATGACGGAGTTGAAGATATCTCTCGAAGGCACGAACACGACAACAGTAAAGCCGTAAGAAAGATTCTTCTTTGCCAGAGCAAGATAGTTCAGACCTCTGTATCTCGCTTGAAAGACTTCTCCAATTTTTTCAACCTTTACGACACCGACTGATTTTTCTCCAACTAATACTCTGTTGGATGATGCCACAATCCGGCCAGTGGTGTCTGTTACAAAATACACCACATCATCAAACTGAATGTCAAAGGAGACTGCAATAGTTCTTGTGTTGTTTCCTTGTCGGAGGGAGACAACTGTCTTTTTCAATTCTTCATCGTACAAAAACACTCCGCCCAATCGCTGCGCGAGTTCGGCATATTTGGTTAAAACTGTATCGGTTTGCGTGGAAGCATTTTCGATCTGTCTTTCGATCGACATCTCAATGAAGGCTATTGAGCTTTTCAACAGCGAGACGTTCATCAGTCTAAGATCAGTTTCGATCTGTCTCTGGAGCAAGATCGTCGGCATCAATCCAGAGAAAAACAAGATCAGAAAAAGGACAGAGTTCTTGATCAATCTTCTAACCATTTTCCCATCATCACCAAATCGATGTATTCACCGTCAACATAGACTGCTTTTTTCATGATTCCCTCAACTTCAAAACCGAATTTCTTGTAGAGCTGTATTGCTCTTTCGTTGTTTGCCATCACTTCAAGTTGAATTTTCTTGAAATCTCTCTGTTTTGCAATCGTTAAGCATTTGTCCATCAATGAAGAACCTATACCTTTTCCCCAAAAATCCTTTCTGACAGTTATACCCAGCTCCCCCTTGTGCATGATCCTTCGTCTGTTAGAACCATAGAGCGTTATCATACCAACAATTTGACCAAGGTACTCAGCCACTAAGAAGATTCTCCTTGGATCGCCCAAATAGAGTGTTATCATCCTCCTTTGGTCTATCAGATCTTCGACTTCGTCAGGACAAGTCAGGAGAAACTTTGATTCCTCTGAAACTTTTCTCTTGAAGTTGACAATCTGTGAGGCATCAGACAATCTTACCTCTCGAATGATCAGCCCTTCCATGAGATCATATCCTTTCAAAGAAGTTGTCCAGTTCTTTGAACTTCACGGCAAAGATCAATGGCCTGCCATGTGGACAAGTACTCACTTTCTTATCAAAGATTCTCTTGACCAAGAAGAAAGCTTGCTCGTTGTCAAGTCTGTCTCTTGTCCTAAGTGCGCTTTTGCAAGCAAGGTTTGCGACGACTTTCTTGATGACCTCGCTTAAGCCTACGATGTCTATCAACTTCATTTCGTCGATACTTTCAACGACAAAATCCTTTATATCTCTCTGATCCAACCATTTGGGAATGCTGGTCACGATGATCTTCTGGTCTTTCAACCGATAGTCGAAGCCTATGGTCTTCAACAGTTCTGTGCTTTGTAGCAGATCGATTTCGCTTTTCTTCAGATCAAACTCGAAGTTCACAAGAAGTGATACTGAATGCATTTTTCCAATCGATTCAATTATTTCTTCGTATATCAATCTTTCATGAGCTGCGTGAAAATCAACTATGAGCAACTGCTCTGAAGATTCCACAATTATATATCTTCCTCTAACTATACCGACGATCTTGAAGTCAGTTGGTTCTAAAAGTCGTTGATCATCAGTTCGAACAAATTCAACGGGTTTTCTTTCATCTGTTTTGTAAACGACGGTTGGTTCAGAGACCTTTTGCGCAGGTTGCGTTACTGGGATCTGATGCACGATGACCTTCTCAAATGATTTCTTGATTGTATCGCGCACGAACTTGAATACCTTGTCTTCATCTGAGAACTTCACTTCGATCTTCTGAGGATGAACGTTCACATCGATCTCTTTTGCTGGTATCTGAAGATTCATAACGACCACAGGGTGTTCTTTTTGATGAATGAACTCACTGTAAGCAGAGTAGATCGCACTCGAAAGCAGATTGCTCACAACATACCTTCCATTAACATAAGTGTAGATCGATTTTCTCTTCCTGAAAAAGGTAGGCAGGGTTAAACAAGCATCGATCTTCACCTCGTTCCAACTCGTTTCTATGCGCTTCAGTGAGTCCCTCGGAAGATCTCTGAAAAGTATTGTGGTGCGTTCAAGCAAATCTGACGGCAAAAGGTTGTAGACAATTTGTTGATCTCTAACCAACACGAAGTGAATCTGGGGATGAGACAGACAAAACCTCTCAAAGGTTTCGGTTGCCATTCTACCCTCTATGGCAGCAGATTTCAAGAACTTTCTTCGCGCAGGCACGTTGAAGAAAAGATCTTTTACAATGACAGTCGTTCCTTTTTGACATGCAACTGGTCTTTCGTACACCAAATTGCCTGCTACCACTTCTATTTCGTGTCCAATTGGAGAACTTTCCTGTTTCGAAAAGATCCTCATTTTGCTCACTTGACAAATTGAGTGAAGTGCTTCTCCACGAAAACCAAAAGATCTCAACTGATAGATATCTTCAAATGACAAGATCTTGCTCGTTGTATGAGGTTGAAAGCAACTGAGCAAGTCTTCTTTGTCCATGCCATCACCGTCGTCTTGAATCTTTATTTCACTTTTTCCACCGTTCAGTAGTTCGACGACTATCTTTTTCGCACCAGCATCTATTGAGTTTTCGATTAGTTCTTTCACCACCGAATGTGTTCCCGTAACCACTTCTCCAGCCGCGATTCTTGACACAACCGAAGGATCAAGTTTCTTGATTTTCATCCCGAACACACCTCACCTAGAACAATGATAAACCATGATATAATTCTGCGTTGTATGAGTCGGGGGTGAAGGTGCTCTGAAAAAAGAGACGACACGTCGTGCGATGAGGTTCATAATTCTCATGGGCTTTGTAAGCCTCTTCTCGGACATTGTCTACGAAGCAGCAAGAAGCATTTCAGGACCATATCTTGGGCTTCTCGGTGCCAGTGCAACGATCATCTCTGTTACAGCCGGTTTGGGAGAGTTCATAGGCTATGCGTTTAGACTTGTCACTGGATACTTTGCTGACAGAACAAGACGCTATTGGTTCCTAACATTCTTGGGGTATCTGGTCAACTTGTTTGCCGTTCCTGCATTAGCTGTCGTCGGAAAATGGCAGATGGCGGTCTTACTTTTGATAGCCGAAAGAGTTGGTAAGGCTGTTAGAAAACCCGCAAAAGACACGATGATTTCTTTCGCAGCGAAGCAGGTAGGTGCAGGTTGGGGATTTGGCCTCGAAGAGGCTCTTGATCAGATAGGCGCCGTCGCGGGTCCCGTAATGTTATCAATCGTCATAGTATTGAAATCAGGAGATGAAATATCAAAATACAGATTCTCTTTCTCTTTGTTGTTAATACCAGCCATCGTTGTACTCGTGCTTTTGACAATTGGTCGAATTCTATTCCCAAAACCCAGTGACTTTGAAAAACCGGTTTCAGTAGAGTCAAATCGATTAATGGAGAAAGGTTTTTTCTGGTATCTCATAGCGATATCTTTCATCGCTGCTGGTTTTTCCGACTTTGCTCTGATTGGTTATCATTTTTCTGAGACCGATTTACTGAGTGCTTCTCTCATTCCACTGTTTTATTCAATTGCGATGGGAATAGATGCCGTGGCAGCAATCATCTTCGGCAGGTTCTTCGATAAAAAAGGTTTGACAGCTCTGATAATCTCTTCGTCGATCGCGGCGTTCTTCTCACCATTTACCTTTCTGTCGAAGAACATGGCTTTCTTAGTGTTAGGCGTTTGCCTTTGGGGTGTTGGTATAGGTGCTCAAGAATCCATACTGAAAGCAGTTGTGGCACAGATAGTACCTCCACAAAAACGTGGTACAGCTTATGGTGTTTTCAACACAATCTTCGGCTTTTCGTGGTTTCTCGGTAGCTTTTTGATGGGTATTCTGTACGAAAGATCGCTTTATCTTTTAGTGAGTTTCTCGGTGCTGATGGAACTTTCATCAGTTGTCACAATATTCATTATGATGAGAACCAAATCACCGATTAGATAACACTATCTTTATAAACTTGAGCACATCTCGTGGCACATTTTTCTTCTGCAGTGGTGACTGCAAAAACCTGTAGAGCCACTCTAAATGTAACTTTTGAATGAGTTTTGGGGCTCTCCTTTTATAACCCGAGATGACGTCAAAAGATCCACCGACTCCCATTGCAAAAACGGCGTTCAGTCTCGGAAGATTTTCGCTGATCCACAGTTCCTGTCTTGGCACTCCCATACCAACAAAAATCAGCTCTGGACCCTCTTTGTTAATGATCTCGAGTGGTTCATCGCCCTCGAAGTAGCCATGGTGGTACCCACACACGATATTGTTGAACTGCTTGTTGAGATTCTCTGCCGCTTTTGCCACAATCTCAGGTTGTGCACCGAGCAAGAACACTCGCCACTGTTTTTGTTGCGCGATTCTACAGAGTTCTATCATGGTATCTATTCCGGTTATTCTGTAGGAACTCTTGTTGTGAATCTTCTTAATTGCCCAGACCACTCCTACACCATCAGG
>JBBFME010000092.1:0-8767 GCA_037478695.1 Pseudothermotoga sp. | reverse complement strand
GCTGTGGTATGAATGAGGATGAACTGAAAGGATATCTTTCGAATATCAAGTTGAGAGAGAGTATAGACAGCAGAATCTCATGGGATGAGTACTTCATGAGAATCTGTATGCTTGTTAGTGAAAGATCTACCTGTAGCCACAGAAAAGTTGGTGCAGTTATCGTTAGGGAGAATCGAATATTGGCAACAGGATACAACCAACCACCTTCTGGGTTCCCACACTGCGATGTGATCGGGTGCATAAGAGATGATCTGAAAATACCATCGGGTAGAAATCAGGAGATCTGTTATGGTTTGCATGCTGAGCAAAATGCTTTGATGCAAGCAGCCAAGTTTGGAATATCGACCAATGGAGCAACAATCTATGTATCGACAAAGCCATGTTCTGTTTGTGCAAGACTCATCATAAATGCCGGTATAATCCGAGTTGTTTATCTCTCAGAATACCCAGATGCATTAACAGATTATTTTTTCAGTACGTGTAAAATCAGAGTGGAGTTGTTTCACCCTAACGGAGGTGGCTCTTTTGAAGGTTGAGAAATTGACATCCTATTTGCGCGAAGATCACTGGCCCACTATATGGTGTCCAGGTTGTGGTAACGGTATCGTTCTAAAAGCGTTCTTGCAAGCTGTTGACAACCTTGGTATTAAGAAAGAACGTATGGCTGTTGTTTCAGGAATAGGTTGTTCGTCGAGGGCTACAGGTTATATAGACTTCAACACACTCCACACACTTCACGGAAGAGCTGTGGCGTTTGCAACAGGCGTCAAACTGGCAAAACCTGATTTCCAAGTAGCTGTTCTCGGTGGAGACGGGGATATTCTCGCTATAGGTGGTAATCATTTCATCCATGCCTGTAGAAGAAATATAGATATCACGATCATCATCTTCAACAACATGATTTATGGTATGACCGGAGGTCAGAACTCACCCACAACACCTTTCGAGAAGATCGCTTCGACAACACCTTACGGCAATATCGAAATGCCTTTTGACGCAGTTAAGATGGCGATCGCCGCCGGTGCAACCTATGTGGCGAGAGCTACCGTTTATCATTACCCTTTGTTGGTTAAGTACATTACAAACGCTCTGAGTCATAAAGGTACGGCAGTTGTAGAAGCCGTGACGAACTGTCATACTTACTACGGTAGATACAACAGAATTGGCGATGCTCCGGAAATGATCGAATATTTCAAAAAGAACAGCGTCATGATCGACAAAGCCAAGGATTTGTCGGCTGAAGAACTCAAGAACAAAATAGTCATCGGAGAATTTCATCGAGAGGAAAGACCGACCTTTTATGATCTGTACAAGAGTGTTACTCACAGTGAGGAGGTATGATCTTTGAGAATTCAAGAACCTCTAAGCGTAAGAGTTGCCGGAATAGGTGGCCAAGGAAATATACTCGCTGGTAAGTTACTCGCCCAAGCGGCAGTTTTTGACGGTAAACACGTCATCCAAACTCAACTCTACGGAGCACAGGTGAGAGGTGGAATCAGCCATTGCGATGTAATAATCTGCGATGATTGGATAGATTTTCCAGAGGCGTCTCACTTCGATTTGATGTACATAATGCATCAAGATGCCTTCAAAGCCTATCAAAAGCTCCTCAGGCCAAATGGCGTACTCTTGATCGATTCAACCTTTCTCGAAAGTCTGCCATCTACCTTTCACCGAACCAAGAAGATTCTAATGCTTCCTCTTGAGAGGATGGCGCTTGAGAGATTCAAGACCCCTATGGTTAGTAACATGATAGGATTGGGAGCTTTGGTGAAAGCAACTCAGGTCGTAACGATAGAGTCGTTGATGAAAGCTGTGGGCGAACTGATCTCAGAAAAATACGTGAAGATGAATACAGAGGCGATCAATTATGGTTACGAAGCCGTTAAGAGAGAGTTCAGAATCAAGACCGAGCAAAGGATACGGACGATTGGGTTCGAATAACTTGTTCCACTCTTTCAAGAATGCAATTACTGGACTTACAGAGGCTCTGAAACATGAAAAGAATTTGAAGGTACACTTTCTGATAGGAATTTGTGTACTCGTGAGTTCCTATTTTCTTGATCTGTCAAGTGGAGAGCTTTTGTGGCTTATTTTTGCAGTTTTTTCAGTTATAGGCATGGAACTTGTGAATACCATGATAGAAGGAATCATGGATATTTACAGTGAAAATCACGATCCGCGAATCAAATTTGTCAAAGACGTTGCAGCAGGAATTGTTTTGTGGTATTCTTTATTTGCAACAGTTGTGGGGTTGATCGTTTTGGGTCGTGCGTTGTTCCATTGGAAGCCAGATTTGGGTGGGATTTTTGCACTTTTGTATGTCATTGTCTTTCCATTGCTTCTGATCGTTGGAGGGTTGAGTAGGCGTGGCAGGCGGAAAGATTAATGTAGTCATTGTAGACGATTCGGCTTTCATGCGGATGGTTCTTAAAGACATCGTCGACGGTCAACCAGACATGCAAGTTGTTGGGGTGGCTAAGAACGGTTTGGAAGCTCTCGAAGTCATACAGTCAAAAAGGCCAGATGTTGTAACACTCGATGTGGAAATGCCAAAAATGAATGGTATAGAGACCTTGAAGAACATAATGTCCAGGTTTCCCACCCGTGTGATAATGGTGAGTAGTCTGACAGAAGAAGGAGCAGATATAACGATCACTGCCCTTTCGATCGGTGCTGTGGATTTCCTGACAAAACCCTCCGGTTCAACTTCACTGAGCTTCAGAGAGGTTGCAGATGTTCTGGTTCAGAAAATAAGGTCTGCAATGTCCATTGATCCATCGAAATTGACCACAAAGCCTTCATCTGTAAAAGTTTCGATGACTGCGCGCAAGTTATCTGTCTTCGAAAAAGCCGTTGTGATAGGCGCGTCTACGGGTGGCCCAAGATCGCTTGATCAAGTAATTCCGGCGCTGCCAAAGGATTTTCCAGCGCCTATTTTTTTAGTCCAGCACATGCCTCCAATGTTTACAAAGTCGCTTGCAATGCGCCTAAATTCATTATCAAATCTGCAGGTCAAAGAAGCTGAAGACGGTGATATCGTCAAAAAGGGTACCGTTTACGTTGCCCCCGGTGATTTTCACATGGGTGTGAAGGTAGAGGGAGGAGCTGTGAAAATATTCTTGGACAAATCAGAGAAGATAAACAACGTCAGGCCGGCAATTGATTTCACTCTGATGAAGGTAGCAGAGATTTACAAAGCCAATACTATAGCTGTTATACTAACTGGTATGGGTAGAGATGGAGCTAAGGGTGCGTTTAAGGTAAAATACTACTCGGGGAAGGTCATTGCAGAAGACGAATCAACCTGTGTTGTATATGGGATGCCAAAGGCTGTAGTGGAAGAAGGTTATACTGACTTTGTACTTCCAGTACATGCAATTCCACAGAAATTAGTAGAGATCATTTAGAGGGGGAAATGAAGTGAAGAAATTGTTCATTGCATTTTCTCTTTGGCTTTGTGTAACGATCCTTGGGGGTTATCTAACGGTATCGTATGTTGTCCAACCAGGAGACAATCTCTACAGTATCGCCAAGAAATTCAAGGTCTCTCCATCGACTATACTTGATTGGAACAGCTTGGCAAATCCACTCAAGTTGAAGTCTGGGCAACAGATTACAATTCCACAACCAGAAGGTTATCTCTACGTTGTTAAGCAAGGTGACAACCTCTATTCAATTGCAAGAGCCTTTTTCACAAGCGTTAGTGATATCTTAATCGCCAACGAGCTGAGCTCCGAAGTGATCAGGCCAGGCCAGAAGTTGTTCATCCCTCAGAAGATTATTGGAAAGGCTTTTAACACAGAAAAAGGTTACATCTGGCCTGTTTATGGCGTGCTCTCTTCACCTTATGGTTCGCGAGTTCACCCCATTACCAAGCAAATGTCTTTTCATTCGGGTATAGATATAGCCGCACCTGAGGGCACACCTGTTTTCTCTTCAACTGCTGGTGTTGTTGCTTTTGCCGGTGAGAAGTCAGGTTATGGTTTGATGGTGGAAATAAGATCGAGCAACAGTGTTGTCAGATATGGTCATCTTTCGAAGATAACGGTTTACGAGGGGCAAGGAGTGGAAAGAGGTACCCTAATAGGTAGAGTGGGCAACACAGGTGTGAGTACGGGTCCTCATCTGCATTTTGAGGTAATTGTGAACTCAAAGACGGTGAATCCCTTGGCTCTTCTGCCATCTTCGAACAAAGTATACGTTCTAAAAGAAGGTGTCGAGGCTGCTGGTGGAGAATGATCAGTGGCTGTTCAGCCAGTTTATCAAATCGCTCATAAAAGCGTTAGAGTTTTGTTGATCTTCGAAGAGTTCGTGGTACCCGCCCTTGTATACCTTCATAATCTTGTCGGAAGAGGCAAGTGAGTTGAAAAACTCTTCGGTACCTGTTGGAAGCGTGATCTTGTCCATTTCGCCGACAGCCAGAAAGCAAGGTACATTTATCTTTTTGGCATCTTTCAAAGCCATAGCTGAATTGTGCAGCATGTCGTAGGCAAGTTTTGCACTGATCTTTCTGTGAACCAATGGATCTTGGACATATTTTTCCACCGCTTTTTCGTTCGGCGAAAGGTCCTTGGGATTTATACCGTTGTCGAAGCTGAGTTTTGGCATAATGAGTGAAAAGATTGTGGCAGCAGATCTGAGCAAGAGATTGTCTTTTGCAACTTTCAAGGCAGGCGATGTGACTATTAAGCTGCGGATTCTGTCTCTTGTTTCAGCGTAGCGAATCGCGATCAAACCGCCGAGGCTGTGACCCATGAGAAAAGAATTGGGATGTGATTCTACTATTTTGTCAAGGACTTCGAAGATTTCTTTGAAAGATGTATGCCCTCTCTTTCCTGGGCTTTCGCCATGGCCAGGCAAGTCAAAGAGGACCAATCCATAACCTTCTTTTTGCAATAGTTCCAGAAGCCACGAGTATCTCTTCGAATGTTCGCCAAGTCCGTGAATCAATATCACAAAAGACTTCTCACCTTTGAATTCTTTGATCCACATTGTTTTTCTCCTCTACAAATTCGAAATCAATCTCTCCAGATATCTTGTTGGCGTTTATAACTCTTGCCTTCAGAACATCTCCTATTCTGAAGATTCTGCCAGTCCTCTCGCCAATCAGAATGTTTTTCCTGTCGTCGTAGATGTAGTAATCGTCAAGGGTTGATATGTGGATCAAGCCAGATATGAGTTTGTCGGGTATCTCCACAAAAAGGCCAAATCTCGTGACATTGGTTACCACCACATCAAAGATTTTCCCAATATATCTACTTATATATTCTACCTTCTTCAAAGCGATCAGATCCCATTCTGCCTCGTCTGCGATTCTCTCACGTTTGCTGCAGTGTTCTGCAATCTTCGGCAGCGTCTGCGAATAGGCTTCGATCTGCTGTAGTGTGAATCTGCCTCCTTGTCCAAGATAGAGTTTTAGAAGTCTGTGGACGATCAGATCGGGATAGCGCCTTATAGGAGACGTGAAGTGTGTGTAAGCAAAAGAAGCAAGACCAAAGTGCCCCACATTCGATGCGGAATAGATTGCCCTTTTCATCGATCGAACTAACAGCTTTTCGACGCTCGACTTCAGTGGATGATCTTTCACAGCTTCGAGGATTTTTTGAAGAATTCCGGGGTGTATCATCTTTGGAAATTTCATCTTCAACCCTAAAGCTTCAACATATTCTCGCAGTTGAACCAGAAACTCTGGATCTGGTTGCTCATGCACTCTGTAAACAAATGGTAAGCCTGAACTGTGGAAAATCTCTGCCACAGTTTCATTCGCTTTGATCATGAACTCTTCTATCAGAATCTCTGCCTCTCCTCTTTTTCGAGGCACTATGTCTACAACTCTTCCTCGTTGATCGGTTATTATTTCAACTTCCCCGCCCTCTATGTCCAGAATTGCACCTCTACGTCTTCTGCTCTCTCTGAGAATCTTTGACAGCTCAAGCATCTGATCGAGGGAATGGCATATTTTCTTGCCTAAGGTTTTTCGCGCCTTTTCATCACCTGAGAAATATTTATTCACCAGAGTATAAGTGAGTCGTCTTTTGCTTCTTATAACACTGGGAGTAACGGTGTAATCTAAGGTATTTCCTTGGCGATCGATCAACATCTGAACTGTAAAGGTGAGTCTATCCTCACCTTCGACTAAACTGCACAGGTGATCTGAGAGTTTAAATGGCAACATTGGTATTACTTTATCGAGCAAGTAGACACTCGTACCTCTTGAGTAGGCTTCTTTGTCTATCTCTGATCCTTCGTGCACATAGTGAGAAACGTCGGCGATGTGAACAGACAAAAGATATTTGTTCTTTGAGAGTTTCTTTATCGAAACAGCATCGTCGAAGTCTTTAGCATCTTCTCCATCTATTGTGAACACTATCTGGTCTCTGAAATCCTTTCGATCTTTCAAATCTCTTTCGCCGATCTTATCGGGAAGCCTTTCTGCCTCTTTCAGAACTTCTGGTGGGAAGTCCTCTCTCAGACCATGTTTTGCTATCACACTCGGGATGTCAACTTTGGGGTCATCGATGTCACCGAGTACGCTGATGATCTCGGCCTCTGGGAGACTACCGTGTGAGGGCCATTTTGTGATTTTAGCAATCACTTTCTGACCAGGTTTCGCCCCGCGAATCAACTCAACTGGTACAAAGAAGTCATAAACTATCTTCGAATCATCTGGCACAACGTATCCACGTGTTCTCTTCAGTTGGAAAACACCCACTATCTTATCTGTGCCGCGTTTCAATATCTTCGTCACTCGACCCATTGGTAAGTTCTTCCACTTACCCAGTATTTCTACCAAGACTCTGTCACCATGAACTGCACCGTTAGTGTATTCCAATGGAACTGCTATCTCTCTGCCGTCTTCAGTTGCCACAAAAGCCATGTTACCTCTTCGAGTGAATTCGATCGCACCTATTGCCAAGTCTTCCGACAGTTTCCTGTATCTGCCTTTAGAATCTCGAAACAGCTTGCCAGCTTCGATGAGTTCGCTGAGTGCATTCTTGACTAAACTCTTCTTAGTTTTGTTTTTCACACCGAGTAGTCTGAGAATCTCCTTCAGGGTCAATTTGTCGTTGTTAGAAATGAGAAGCTCAACTGCTCTTTTCATGTCAGCTGGTGATTGTGACACAAGCTTTACCCCTCTCTTTAGACACATAGGTTGCCTTATCTGCGAGGGCAATCAGATCCTCGGGCTCTGCGACATCGTCTTGTGGATAACCTGAGACTCCGAAACTCATCGTGACACGGAACTCAAAAGGATTGGTCTCAACGATTTGATAGAGTATTTTCTCTGCAACCTTTGCTGCGTTCTCCTTAGTCGTACTCGGGAGTATCACGATGAATTCTTCGCCACCATATCTGCCAACGATGTCACTTGCCCTTGTACTGCTTCTCAACACAGAAGCAATGAATTTGAGCACTTCATCGCCTATTCTATGTCCATAGGTGTCATTTATCTTTTTGAAATCATCTATGTCAGCCATAATCACCGAGAAGTGATCTTGGTATCTCTTGGATCTCTCGAATTCTTCGTGCAACCTTGTGATGAAGTACCAGCGAGTGTGAAGCCCAGTGAGTGGATCTGTTATACTGCGATGGTAGGCTATGATATTTTTGAGTGTATAGACGATGACCTCCTGCAAGTTCAGAACAGACTTGACCAGTTGATATCCAGCTATCTGGTCTAAGTAAAGTGACTGGTTAGCAACATAGAGAATGGCCTTGAAACCGTCGTAGATCTCAATCTCAGTACATATCTCAAATGGTTCGTATGAAACTCTTGTTTCCTTTGGAATTTCTTCGACATTCAGACTGACAGATTCGAGAACCTTACCACGCGAGTCCATGATTATGATTGCTGCAGACAATATGGGTAGCAGATTCATCATCTTTGAGACGAGGAATTCCAAGGTAGTGTGAACCTCTTCTTGTGGATTTGTGACCTTCAAGACATCGATTACATGTTGCAAGAAAACAGAATTTCTCATTGTTCTTTCGACTTGTTCTTGAACTGTCATCAAAGTCTGTCTGAAAGGCTCTTCCACTTTCAATTTCAACTCGTTAAGTTGCTCTATTAAGTCTTTATCGGAGGAAAATTCGATCTTTTTTTCGAGCCAAGCTGCGGCGTTGACGAAGGATCTGGTCTGGTAAATCGAGATTGCCCTTTCGGCATAGTTAATCGCCAATGGAGTTGCATCAACAGCTTTGTAAGCCAAAGCAAGGCTTTCATAGATTTGTGCAAGAGACAAAAATGCTCCACTTTTTATCGCATCTAACTCAAGTTTCTTTGCGAATTTGATGAAAGCTTCCTTATCGCATGTAATCAGCCTTTGCGCGAAAATTTGACAAGCCTCTTCACTCCAATAAGGTGTGTCCTTTCTCAGAAATCTTTGCCAAGCCTGCAAGAACTCTTCATCATTTTCAGCCAAGAACAAATCTCTGAACGGCATAAAGATGCGACTACTGATAGCTGGATTTTCCATGTTTTCTGCTATCACTCTTTTTGCACTTTCCAAATCTTCTGCCAAGGCATATGCGCACACAATACCTCTCAAAGCACGTTCTTCTATGCCGAGATATCTTTCGATTGAAAGCTCTCTTGAAAGATCTTCTAATGCTTCATCCAGTTCTCGATTGTACATGTGAAAGTTCGCCTCGACGAAATAACTGTAAGCTTCAAGCTGTATATTACCAGTCAAGCTGACTAATTGCCTCAGTCTGCCCAGATCTTGAAACATCTGTTGCACATTGCCTCGATAGAGGTTTGTCC
>JBBFME010000091.1:0-8814 GCA_037478695.1 Pseudothermotoga sp. | reverse complement strand
AAGTGTACCGTAAGGCACATAGGAATTTGGATATTTTTCACTCAACCACAGTGAGATCAAGTATCTTGCAACTGAGCCTAAGAAGCCACCAAACCCAACAGCGAGGATTTTCATCAAATTCGATGAACTCAATTCAGTATCCTCCTCTTTGAATGTTCTCGCGCATTTCAAACAACAAAGAGTCTCAAAAGTGATACTTTCAGTATGGGAAATCACACACATTCCGCATTGAACAAAACCACTGAAAGGTAGCACTCAGCAGCAAAGGTTTGTTTCTCGACTTGTGTCGTCACAGCCTGATAGTCTTTGCTATGCAATAATATAGTATGCAAGAGGAACAATTGAGAAAGATGATGTTTTTTCGTTGTCAATCTTACAAGTAATGGTAATACTTCGTAAAGAAGAACAAGGGGTGGTAGGGTGACGTGGTTTCTTGATGAGAACTTCTGGAAAGATCTGTATGATTGGTTGTTTCCACCAGAGAGTTTTGAGCTTGCCAGCAAACAAGTAGAAAAGATTATCCAGATCACAGGGCTTCAAGGCGGCAGTGTACTTGATCTTTGCTGCGGACCAGCGAGGCACACTCACGAATTTGCGAAACGTGGTTTTTCTGTCACGGCAGTTGATGCCTCAGAGTTTCTTTTGAACAAAGGGAAAGAGCTTTGTTCTGGATTGACTAACGTGTGCTTTGTTCAAGCTGATATGAAAGATTTTGTTGAACCGAATCACTTCGACCTGGTAGTCAACATCTATACTTCCTTTGGCTATTTCAAAGACCACAACGATAATATGCAAGTCCTGAGGAACATCAGAAAGAGCTTGAAAGATGGTGGCAAGTTGTTGATGGAGATGGCTTCAAAGGAGATAGTTTTGAAAAACTACAGAGATTCAATGATCACCGAACGTGGTGAGAGTATGCTCATCGAGAAACGCAGTTTCGAGCCTGGGATGGCAAGGATGATAAACGACTGGATAATTCTCAAAGATGGTAAGTACAGAGTCTACAGATTAGAGCACTATCTTTATTCCGCACAGAAACTGAAGATGATGCTTCAAATGTGCGGCTTTAACGATATTGCTGCGTATAGATCGCTGGACAAAGATCCCTATGATCTAAACGCCAGAAGATTGGTTGTTTTAGCTCAGTAACGCTTTTTGAAAAGGTTCACCGAAAACAAGCTTGAATTTTCAGCCAGTTGTATTATAATGAGAATTAGTTTGGATCGGAGAGGTGGCCGAGTGGTCGAAGGCGCTTGCCTGCTAAGCAAGTGTTGGGGATTTACCCAACCGAGGGTTCGAATCCCTCCCTCTCCGCCAGGTTGTGCCCGTAGCTCAGCTGGATAGAGCGCCAGACTGCGGATCTGGAGGCCGGGAGTTCAAATCTCCCCGGGCACGCCAGAGCCGCCGATCTCAGCTTAAGAGTGCTCGATGAAGCATCGGATCAGGAAGTTGATAAACCTTTTTCCCATCTTTGAGTGTTGCTTCCACAAAACCCATCTTCTGCAAAGAGTTGAGGTTGTTCGTAAGCGTTTGGTCGTTCACAGGACCGAACTTTGCCAAAATGACATCTTTGATCTGCGTGAAAGTCTGTGCACCCAATGAGATTGCCTTCAAAACGTGTATGTAATTTTCAGATCTCATTTTAAGGGAATTAAGTTCTTTGTTCACAATCTTCACCGCTGAAGCTTGAGTTTCCTCCAATGCCTTTTGCCAATCTCTGCTCGTGTAGACAGCATATCCATACATGGAAAGATAACCTACAATACCATCGAGCACGTCTACTGCCTTTTCAATCTTGTCTGCATCTGGTTTGATATTAATCTGTTCAAAGCCCTTGATGAGAAGATCTAAAGACTGTTCTCTGGTGAATCTTTCCAAAAAGACTTCGTGTACATATCTTCCAAAGAGCGGTGAATCTGCATCTTGCAAGTTCAAAAAGTCATGGAGTACGCCGACCTCCGAGCCTGTTAAGATGAAAACTATTCCCTCGAGGTTATCGTAAGCGTGTGCCATCAAATTGAGCAGTTCCTTGCCACCTCTACCGTAAAGTCTCAAAATCTGTGCTTCATCGAAGGCGACCAACAGTTTCGAGTTTTTCTTTCTCACGATTCTGTCTAAGGTTTCAAGATACTCCAACAAGTTTCTTTTTTCTCTGAGTTTTTCGAAATCCAACTCTACTCCTGCTACGTTGACCTTCGAGAGAACCTTCAAGACGCCCATGTTCACTTTTAGAATTCTGTCAAACTCCGAAATGAGTTTTTTCTCGAAACCATTTCTGTCCAAGGTGTTGATCTTGTCGTAGACTCTGCAGTCTACCATCACGGTGTGATATCTTTTCTGCTTCATCTGCTCCAAAAATACCTTTAAAAGTGAAGTCTTACCAACGCGCCTGATACCGGTTATGAGAACGATTCTGCCAGTTTGAACGTAATTGGTGAGATCTTCAAGCTCTTTTTCTCTGTCGTAGAGTTCTTCTCTTGAAGACTTTGGTGTCAAAGAAAAGTACATTGCTCAACCCCCATTGAGTAACTCAAACCAGTTTGAGTCCATTATACCATAGAAATCATCGCTCTGCATTTTCTACAAGTAAGTGATTCAATTGCAAGGCCTTCAAAGTTTCTATCAAAGGCGAACAACTGAATTTTCGCTATTAACCCAAGGCTTAGTGATTACTCCATTTTCTATCATCTTCGCCAAGGTGTGTCTAAAACCTTTTGTGGATACCTTTATTTCTTCTCTCTTTGCCACTGCTGCTGCCACCACAGAGCCCGCGACGATCGTTCTTTCCCTGCCAATTGGAATTATCTTCAACTGTTTTATTTGTTCATATGTTTTTGATTTTAAAAACTCTCTTGCCCTTTCGACGTCTTCTAAAGTGAGCGTAATACCATCGAGCATGCCAAGGTCCCATTTACCAACCTTCAACGCAGCCAACGAGACAAAAGAGCCACCGATACCAACTGGACTGTGAAACTCAGGTAATCTTTCACTCACATAGTCCAACGCTTTTTCAAAATCTCTCGCACCCGGCAAGGAAAGATCAAAAAGAGAGTTCAGAACGTGCGTTCCCAAAGGCAGACTGACAAACCATTTCTTCTTCACTATCTCAAGACTTCCTCCGCCGAGATCGAAAACGGTGAGATCTTTTTCAAAACTCTCATCGACACACATATAGGTGAAAAACGCCTCTTCTTCTTCTGAAAGAACAAAACCTTTCAAACCAAAGGTGCTCAACAATTTCTGAAACAGATCTGGTCTTTCGCGAAAGACAGCGGTGCCGAAAGCGTAGATTGGAATTTTGAGATTCAACTCTCTCATGATTTCATCGAGTACACAACTTGCCTTTGCAAAGGCTTCTTGTTCTTCTTTGATTGCTTTTAGACCTACTTCATAAACTTTTTCGAGCACTACTTCGCCTTTGTCGTAAACCAGAATGATAAAGGAATTAGATCCAAGATCTAAAACTGCAGTCATTTTGTATTACCTCGTATCGAATCGATCAAGTTCTCAATAGCTCTTATAACCTGCTCTCTCTGTTTTCCATGCAGCGGCAATTTGTTGATGAATTCTTCGGCATAACAGTAGAAAGCGTTCGTCATATCTGGATGGTTTATCGCGAACATTCTAACAGGCGGATCTTTCTTGAAAACCACAACGCCAACTTGATCTTTAACGGCGACAAAGACCCCTTCACTCACCGTCCTTGGAGCAAGATAAAGATTGTAGTTGTCGTACTTCTTCAGGAAAGAGATCACACTCTCTAAATGCTCGACATACTCTTGAGGCGTGTAGAACAGTTCAACTCCAGCCTCTGGTAACTCGATTGGTACCTCAGCTTGTCCTGCCGTCAATGATTCTACAGACGGCAAGACCAACACATGTGTCATCTTACATTTTCTCAAACTCCTCTCAAAGAGACTCGATTTCTTTCTCCAATGAGCCATGATCTTTTCTTTCATCTCAACCTGGTGACGACTCAAGATCTTCTCGAGCAACTCCCCTGGCATCGTTGTGATAGAAGGTGCGTAGCTTATAGTGAAGCCATTAGATGGTTGTTCCTCAAAATCTTCCAAGAGTGAGAATAACTCATCAGAACCTATCTGTGGTATTTCCATGAGTGGCCTGCAGGTGCTCAAAAATCTCTCATATTCCTGGGTGAGTAATTCCACAATCTGTTTTTCTGTGATCAAGAAATTCACCGTTTGCTGCTCGAATTTTTCAAGCGTTGTGCAAGTGAAAGCGGCGATCTTTGGTATGACAAAAAGTGTTCTTCTGAAGTAATGTTCTCTGTACTTTGGATTGTAGTAAGGAGTCACAGAACCTGTCATGTAAAGTGGAAGCCAAAAATCTATCGCAGCAAGCATCTCGGTTATATCTCGAGTCACAGTATGCACCATCTTTATCTTCCAGCCCTTCATGGCGAGGGTGATCAAGGTGCCACCAAGGCGTGAAAGATAAGCCTTGTCATAGGCAAACCAATCTATTGCCTCATCGCTGTACAGCAACAACTCAGATGGTTGTGAGTTCCGAAGGGCAAAAGACAGAAATTTCATCACACCTCTTTGTTTGCCTTCGACCCCGTAGAAGATTTCGCATTCAATCTTTTGCCCACTGGTCGGCTCTGTCTCACTTTGTGATGCTATATCGCTTTGAATATGAACAGGAGATGTTTTGAACATGCCCACTTTGTTCAGAAAACCATCTATCAGATTCGTATCTGGCATTGAAACAGAATCAAGCCAGCTTTTGATTATATTTTTAAGACTTTCTTTTTCAAGGTTTTGCGCCGGTATACCTATTACTTCACAGATGGCGAGTTTTTGATAATCCTTTTTCGCATGCTGTGCAAAAAACGAAGCTATTTGATCTATGTGTTGGCTGTTTCTTGACGGCGTTCTGGTGCCATTTTTCCAGCGACTAACAAGCGAAGGATCTACTGAAAGAGCCTTCGCAAGAGCCGCATTTGAAACACCAAGGACGTTCTTCAGAAGACTGAGCCTCTGGGAAAAGTCCATCATTGCCCCCATTTGTTTATAACACAAATTCTCTTACTGTTGTATATACGATAGCACAAGATTCCCAAATCGAAGACCAACAAAGAAGGACATTTTTCAGATGTCCTTTTGCTTGTGGGAGACTATCTTAACTTTTCCACAGCAGCTTTTGATCAATAACCTAACTTTGCTACTCAAAAGTCAGCATTTTCGTTACTTCCAATCACATCCAGATCGTTTGAATTCACGTATCCAGCAACTATGAACTCTTTATCTGTATCTGTAATGACTCGGATGTCCCACGCTTCGTTATCCTCACTGCCACCAAGACATTTCTGCCAGAGCTCCTCTAAGGTAGAACCAAGAACGGAAGAAATCAATTGCAGGCAAAAGCAGAGGTTCCCCAATTCGGCGTCGAGCTCAATGACTTTATGAAACATTGACGATGTGCTGTTTGTAGAAACTTTCACAAGTCAAATGAACATCTTAAGATTAACAGCGCAGGGATCTTCAAAGAGTGAGTTCAAGTTGCCGTTGTCAAACACCAACGGCATAGTCATTTCACTCCAAGCACTTCTAATGGTGTTTTTCGGCCCAACGAAGTTCGGTCAAAGTCGCTGTCAAAACTGATAATAGTGAGTCGGTGCGTCTCTGCAACTACATATTGATAGGCGTCATCGAAGTCGAGTCTATACTGATCCATGACTTCTACGAGTCGTTTCATGTCTTGTAACTCTACACGCACAAGAGAGACAGCACCATTCACAAAGGCATCTTGTATTAGAAGAACAAAGATATCAATCTTCTTCAGTTTACCAAGAATGATTCCTATGGAGTGAAATGTGAAGTCACTCATATAAAGCTTTTCAGATGGTGTTTGTTCCAGAAAGTCTTTCACTTCGTTAGCCCTTTCCTGGTCAAGAAGTCGTTCGAGCCAGATGTTTGTATCAATCAGAAACATGACTCAATCCCCTCGCCATTCTATTGCTTTCTTCTGTAAATCCATTGCAGTGTATTGGTCACGAAACTCTTTGAGTGCTCCTGCCCAGTCTTGTCGCAAGTACTTGCGTGATTTTCGTCTTCGCTTCTCCAACAAGAATTGAATGAAGTCGGCTACTTCCTGCTGAAGATCTGGTGGCAATTGCCGAATCATTTCCTCCAAGTCTTGCACTGCTTTTCCCTCCTTCTTCAGAGTCGTTACCTTTCTTGTTTCAACCTGCCTTGCATATGCATTGTTAAGCCGATTCTCTAAAGAATAGATTGATGATGGATTTTTCTATTGTGAGGACTCACCAAGACTCCGCCTTCTTGAGAGAACAGGTAATCTCCACATGTATCATTATACTTGCATTTGTTCAGAGTGTATAACTCATCTTCGCAAAAGCTCTAAAGGCCCAGTATATCAGATGTCCTCCTTTTCTTCGCGTTTGACAACTGCTAAAAAGGTCTTTTCTTACATGTACCAAGCAAAACAAACAAATGGCTTGATATATGTTTTTCTAAATAGATCATTCATGGGTTCTGTTCCCACTTCTCACAATAAGCCCCGGTTCATAAGTTCCTCAACTACGGATGCCAAAGCATAGGAAACTATGCGTACATCCGTGTCACTGAGTGGATCAGATGACGCGTGTGATGCGGTGTTTCCAATAATTCTAATGGTATGCAAGTAGCTTATTGCTCGATCAGAAACTATGTGCCTTTCTCTCAATACTGATATACCTGCTGCCAGATTTCTATTCTGGCAGGTTATTTCTAGTTTGTCTAAAACTCGAAGGACAATTTTTTCTGCGAGTACACGCATCCTATTTAGACATGCACGTACATCAATCTGGGCGAGTTCAAGTAATGATTTAATCTCTGAAACCATAGTAGTATCACGGAATACAGCAATGAGTCGTTTGAGTGTTGGATTGTCCTCAGGCACGAGCGATTGCTGCGGCGAGCCGATCGCGGGAACAAAACTGATTCTTGGTGAATCGAAGACTACTTCACAACCACTCTTTCCGGAGAGTGAGACCAGTGCATTAGTTACGAGCGGCAAAATACCATCAGCTCGTGGAATCACCTGAAAAGAAAAGCCTGCACGATCCAGAGTCCGCAATGGGGGTATCCTCCGATCCAGAGGACTAACTGGTTCGAATTCCGGACTGACATTGAGTGTCAACATGGCTTCGGCAAGGCTGGGACCGTGATTCCACACATCAACAATAATGGTAAGAGGCTCTCCTGTAGGCCAGGTGGTGACCACGTTACGGAACTCTATACGGAGTAGGTTATATTTAAAGCAGGCGAATGATTGTATCAGAGCTCTGATCTGTTTATGATTTTCCTCGGAGTATCCATAACCTTTCATGAAAAAACCATCACTAAGAAAACCATCTTTTGTGACGAACAATCGACCAGGCATGTCTGTTTCAATTTCAATCCAACGTACTGATTCTCCGGGACTTGTAAGTGCTCGGAATTCCCACTCTGTTGGATTTGCGCCAATTTTCGCAAAGCTTCCTTTGGCTTTCTCTATTCGCAGAATAAGACCCCGAGCCCGCACATCTTCCGATACCGAATCACGCTCGTACCTCCATGGGAAATAATCTTGTGTCTTGTGACCTGGGCGAAACACAAGTTGAAGACCGTACTCAGCACAGGAGTCTTTGAAAGCCTCGAAACACAGGTAAATGAAAGAAGCAGGTTGATAGGAGCCCCAGGCATCAACGCTCCAACAATACTCACGATATGCATCCTCGCGATAAAGGTGAAAAGCTCTGTGGTCAACGACAATCATGTTCCCTTCATCTTCACCTCTGTATTGGCATGGCCTTGATCAATTGGTTAAGGTTAAGGCCTTTTCGGTGATACGATTGTACTTGTCATATGTCGGGAGAAAAAATAACGTTGACCATATCCCTAATGCTTTGAACTTGAACAACAGGAAACATTGTGAACAAAACATCTTTCCACATTGATTGAGGAACATTTCCAAATAACAGATGTGAATCGCATCTGATTCAGTATCACAGTAATTTTCACTTCATCACACCTTCATGATACTGCATGTCTGCTCTGACATTAATTGGAAATCGAATCAGTTCCGCTGCTTGTAATTCACCTCACCTAACGTCATTACTCTCATAACCTCATTTCCCCGGAAGTCAATCACCTTTACCGCTATGCGTTTGTATTCGCCAAGCTGGAAGGGGAATGAGACAGTTCCACGCATCCGCTCAAAGACTTCTAAGTCAATATAAGCTTTAAGAGCGCGTTGGAGCTTCTCCCACGCATCGGGGTCACCAGGGAAGAAGGCTTGGCAAATGTGGAAAGTTTTGCCGTCGTAGTCGGTGTCCAAAAACCACGCAGCTACATCTTTTCCAGAAACAGAGTGGACCTCACCAGTTAGCGGGTCGTAAATATCCACCCCTCGAAGCTCTACAAAAAAGGTACCATCCTTTTGAGAATGCACGGCAATATCGGGTTGACCGAAGACAGTGAAGACTTGACTTGCTCGTGTGGTCTTAAGGAGATCTCCAACCAGCACATCAGGAGCGATATTGGCAAGATGCACTTGAAGCCCTAAAATTGGGACTTTCTGGATAAATGCTTGCGCTTCGGGATCAAAAGCAAAGCCTGCAAAAATGAGGATGTTATAACCATTGGTCTTAGCTGTTGGAATGGCTTCCTGCACTTGCTGGGCAATGACGGGACCATGCTGTGGTCCGAAAGAGATTGCAACCCGCAGATCTTTACCATCTTGTTTGGTCTCTGCTTCGGCGTGGAGGTATCCCAAATTCAGTGTGCGCAGGTTCTGAAGTTCCAATTTCTT
>JBBFME010000090.1:0-8814 GCA_037478695.1 Pseudothermotoga sp. | reverse complement strand
CATCGACGGGACTATTCTTGAAAGGTTGTTTATCTCAAAGAAGGATACAGTCCAGCAGGTGGTTGACGAGGTATTGTGGGAGAATCCGAAAGCCAAGTTTTCAATTTTTCCACTTGGTATAAATACCATTCCTGTGTTGAAAGGGTGATCGAGAAGTGAAGGTGATGATCGTTCAACCGATTCACGAAAATGGTGTAAAGCTTCTCAAGCAAGCTGGATTTGATGTTGTGCAGGCATCCAGTGCGGATCCACAGGTAGTTGCTCAGGAGATCAAGGATATTGACGGAGTAATAGTGCGTACGGCACCTTTCACCGCTCAAATCATACAGAACGCAACAAAACTCAAAGTGATTGCAAGACATGGTGTGGGCGTTGATAACATCGATGTTGAGGAAGCTTCAAAACGTGGCATTTATGTTGTAAACACACCAAATGCAAATGCACTTTCCGTGGCAGAGGGCACAATTATGTTCATCTTGGCACTTGCCAAGAGAATTAAGGAGATGGATCGTGCGACGAGAGATGGCAAATTCAAGATCAGAGATGAGTTTTCCACAGTCGACATCGATGGGAAAGTGCTGGGATTGGTGGGACTTGGTAGAATAGGTTCGTTGGTTGCAAGAAAGTCTCAGGCTGCCTTCTCCATGAAGGTCCTTGCATATGATCCTTATGTGAGTAAACAAAAGGCTCAAGATTTGGGTGTCGAGTTGGTCTCGCTCAAAGAGTTACTTGAAAGATCTGATTTTGTATCGATACACGTGCCACTTACAAACGAAACCAAGAATTTGATAGGTGAGGCGCAGCTGCGAATGATGAAACCAACAGCCTTCATCATAAACATGTCCCGAGGTCCTGTGTGGGATGAAATGGCTGTTGTAAAAGCGTTGAACGAAGGGTGGATCAAAGGCGCGGCAACAGACGTTTTCGTAGACGAACCACCTGCTTTGGATCATCCATTCCTGAAATGCGAGAAGATTCTTTTGACTCCACACAATTCAGCACTTACCCAAGAGTGTGTGATTCGAATGGCTGAAGGTGCAGCTCAAGGTGTGATCGAAGTTTTGACGGGAAAAGAACCTCAATTTCCTGTAAATGTCGAACTGTTGAAAAAATACAGAAAGATTTGAGGAGGGAGACAAATGGGTTTTGTCCCAAAAGGTGTTATTCCAGCTGTTGTTACACCGTTCAACAAAGATGAGACGTTGAACGAAATGGCACTCAGAAAGCATTTAAACTACCTGATTGAAAACGGTGTGCACGGAGTCTTTGTCATAGGAAGTCAAGGAGAATTCTATGCACTGACCAAGGAAGAAAAGATAAGAATTATGGAGGTAACCGTTGAAGAGGTAAATGGTAGAGTGCCTGTTTATGCCGGAACGGGTGCGATTACAACTCGTGAGGTGATAGAACTAAACGAAGCTGCAGAGAAAATAGGTGTAGATGCAGTTTCGATAATCAGTCCTTATTATATAAGCCCAACTCAAGAAGAAATGTACGAACATTTCGTGAAAATTGCAAGAAAAACCAAGTTACCCATACTTCTGTACAATAATCCGGCAAGGACTGGTGGAGTCAAATTCAGCGCACAACTTGTTGAAAGGCTCGCACAGATAGAAAACATAGTTGGCATGAAAGACAGTAGTGGTGATCTCACATTGACTACCGAGTACATTCAGAAAACGAGGGGCAAGAATTTCTATGTTTTGGCTGGTAGAGATACACTGATTCTGGCAACACTATTGTACGGAGGTTCTGGTTCGATTGCTGCAACCGCGAACGTAGCACCAAGGTTGGTTGCAAGCATATACGACTATTTTGTTAAGGGAGAGATAGAAAAGGCGAAGCAAGCTCAAGAAAGTCTAACTCCTCTCAGACTTGCCTTTGATCTGGGTACTTTCCCCGTTGTGATAAAGGAAGCACTCAAACTGATAGGCATAGACGCGGGTCCAGCACGAAGTCCTGTTGGTTCGATGAGCGAAGAGAAAAGAAAGGAATTAAGAAATGTCTTGCAACAAATGGGACTTTTGGGGTGAGACTATGAGGAAGAATAAAACAAAACAGCTTTTAAGAGAAGGCAAACACGCGATAGGAATCATGGTGAGTGAGATAAGAACTCCGGGTATTGCACAGATGTTTGCCACAGCTGGTTTTGACTTTTTTGTCATAGACACAGAACACTCTCCATTTTCTCTCGAGACAGTACAAGACATGGTGTGGGCGGCCAGGGCTGGAGGCATAACGCCGATCGTTCGTGTACCAACCAGATATGGCCATCACAATCTTTCCAGACCTCTCGACAGTGGTGCGGAAGGTTTACTCGTACCCCAAGTTGAGACCAAGGAAGAGGTCGAACAAATAGTCAGAGCAACGAAGTTTTATCCTCTTGGTGATCGGGGTATGGCGATAAGGAGGACTCACACAGACTTTGCTTCGGTCAAATCAGAGGACTTCGTCAAGTGGATGAACGAAGAAACATTGATAATCCTACAGATTGAAAGCAAAGAAGCAATAGACAATCTCGAACAACTGATAATGCCAGGGGTTGATGCTTGTTTGATAGGACCAAACGATCTTTCTCAAAGCCTTCAGGTGCCCGGAAACACCAATCATCCATTGGTTCAGCAATACATTGAGAGGTTCGTAGAAAAGTGTTTGACTCTGAATATACCTTGTGGGATTCATTTGCAAAGTGTTGAGGCATTGGTACCTTGGATAAGAAAAGGCATGAAGTTGCTGATGTGTTCAAGTGATATAAACCTTGTCGTCGACAGTGGTAAGAGGATCGTACAAGAAATAAAATCCATCTGTGAAGGGAGGTAAAAGATGTATCCTTGGCACGATTGTTTTCACATGGGTTTAATTCACTTCATGGCTTATCCTGACGCAAAAAGTGAAGAAGAAATACTCTCCACAGTAAAAAGAGTCCTAACAGACGAATTTTTCCAAGCCATTGAAGTCAGTGCACTTGTTGAAAAACCTGTGCTCGAAAAGATAGGACAGATGTGTAAGATTTCAAAAGTAGAACTGTTAATTGCCGCACAGCCATTGGTTTTGACGAAAAAACTCAATCTGAACTCACTCGATGAAGGAGAAAGAAAAAAGGCCGTTGAAGAGATCAAAGCTGTAATTGACAAAGCTTATTTGGCAGAGGCAAAAGCTGTGGCTTTTTTGAGTGGCAAGATGCCTCAGGAAAGTGAATTTGAAAGTGCAAAGACGCAACTTGTGAAGTCCTTGATTGAGTTATGTCGTTATTCACAAGAAAAAGGTGAGAGATTTGGCAGAGTTGTTGCAGTGAATTTGGAGGTCTTCGATTGGTCTGTGGATAAGAAGGCGTTGGTCGGCCCGGCACCTGTGGCTTTTGAAATAGCCTCAAACGTCAGAACCTTCCACCAAAACTTTGGTTTGACTGTTGATCTATCTCACCAGCCTTTGCTTTTTGAAGATTCCTTTTACACAGTTCAGTTGCTTGCACCGTTCATTACACACGTGCACATAGGAAATGCCGTGCTCAAGAAAGATCACCCTGCATACGGTGATTTGCACCCAAGATTCGGCGTCAGTGACGGTACCAACGATGTGGATGAAGTATTCTACTTTCTCAAATCACTGAAAAAGGTTGGCTACTTCGAAAAGAAAGTAGCAACAGAGAGACCTGTTATCTCTTTCGAAGTTAAGCCGATGGCTGGTGAAGATCCCGATCTTGTGGTAGCGAATGCGAAAAGAACATTCCTGAGTGCATATGCAAGATTAGTACAATAATTCATAGATTGAAAAAGGAGGTAGATTGATGAAAAGACCAAGAGTCTTTGTCACAAGGCAAATACCAGAAGATGGGCTGAAGCTTCTAAGAGAGCACTGTGAAATTGAAGTGAGTGATTACGACGGAGTCATTCCAAGAGATTTGCTCCTCAAAAAAGTGAAAGGTGTAGATGGCATTTTGTCTCTTTTGACAGATCTCATAGACAAAGAAGTTATGGACTCTGCAGGGCCACAGTTGAAGGTAGTTTCAAACTACGCTGTTGGTTACAACAACATAGATGTTGAAGAGGCAACAAGAAGGGGTATCATGGTGACAAACACGCCGGGTGTTTTGACAGAGACGACGGCAGATCTTGCTTGGGCCTTGATGATGGCTATCGCAAGAAGGATTGTTGAAGGCGACAAATTCGTGAGAGCTGGGAAGTTTCGTGGTTGGGAACCCATGCTCCTCTTGGGCACAGATCTGTATGGAGCAACCCTTGGAATAGTTGGTTTTGGAAGAATAGGCCAAGCGATGGCTCGGCGTGCTATAGGTTTCAACATGAAAGTTTTGTATTACGATGGGAACAGAGTTTCTGAAGAACTTGAAAAAGAGCTGAAGGCAACCTTTGTAAATCTTGAAACGCTGCTCAGAGAATCAGATTTCATAACGCTCCATGTACCACTGACAAAAGAAACGCACCATTTGATTGGAGAAAAAGAACTCAGGATGATGAAAAAGGAATCGTATCTGATAAACACCGCTCGTGGTCCAGTAATAGATGAAAAAGCCCTTGCAAAGGCACTCAAAGAAAACTGGATCAGAGGTGCTGCACTCGATGTTTTTGAAAACGAACCACAGGTTGAGCCAGAGCTTCTCGAACTGGACAACGTTGTATTAGCGCCTCATCTTGGTTCGGCATCTTATGCTACAAGAACGAGAATGTCTGTCATGGCAGCAGAAAATTTGATCAAAGCCTTGAGTGGTGAAACACCGCCCAACTTGGTCAACCCAGAAGTGCTCAAAAATAAAGGGTGAGAAGCCTCTCACCCTTTTTCACAATTCAAACTGTTAGGATTATCAATGGCGAATGATGTAAATTCTGTGAATGAGGGCATTCTCGTGTCGATACTCTAAGACATCTTCTATCTTGTTATCCTTTGGCAACGAAAGATCAACCTGCACATCTTTTTCTTCGAGGTTCACCACATGGATTTTCAGGAGATCTCCTTCTTGATAGGATGTGACGACTACAAAGCCATCTGAATTGATCTTCCAATTTTGATATCTTTGAGCTATCTCTATCAATTCTTTGGCATCGAATGGATGTGTGAAGTTATAGCAGTAGTTCAGATAGTTGAAGAACAGAAAGCCGTTTTTCTTGAGCCTTTCTCTGTATTCCAGATTGTTGAAATACGCAGAGAAGTTCAGTAACGAAAGATCTTGTTCCAACGCCAGAAACTGCTGTGGTTTCTGATTCGATAACAACAGTCTGTAAACATCTTTCCAGACAACCTTTTCTCCTTCGATTGATGGATAACCAAGCAAAAGCTTCTCTTTCTTGAACTGTCTGATTTTCTCTATCTCTTTTTCCTCGAAGATTGGTGGAACGATCAACAGATCGACATCTTCAAAGTTATCCCACACGACTCTGTAGTCGATTCCATGACGGATCAATTCATGTTGTGCTGCGAAGAGTGGCAGAGCAGTTCTTTCCCAGTGAAAGGTGAGTGAATCATATGGATGGAAAACACCTATTCTTGCTGCACGTTTTCCATATACCTTGTGAACAACACCATCTTTGCCTTTGAACCAGCTGTGATAGTCTTTGATTTGAAGACGAATATCTTCAAATTGATCGTCTGTCAAGAGTGTCCACTTGCCGTTGTGAAAGTATTCAGTGCCTTTCAAAACAAAGACTGAATCATTTGAATAAGCCTCAGCCATCGCTTGAAGGTATATTCTCGTGGAATAAGCAGGATCATCGCCGATACCGAACATGTATGGAACACTCGTCACAGGTTTACCTTTGCTGTATGCATGAGCTACTCTGTAAGTCATCGTGTTGAAGATCTGTATTCCTTGAAATTTCCTTGGTATCTGATGGTTTTCGATCATCACGAGATCTTGTACTCTGAAAGCCTCTCTCAGATCGATGCCTGCCATGATAGATAGTTTGCTTATGCCAGCTTCAAAAGAATTTGAAGATATGAGAATATCTGGATTGAGTTTCTTAGCTATCTGAGAAAGTTGTGCCACGGTATCCCAAATGATTTTCTTTCTCCAGATCAAGTACAGTCTCGATTCTACGGATTCACTGAGAAAGTGCGGGATTCCCTCTAAATCAAAACCTTGGGTTCTTGCGAACTCTTGGAAGAGCTTTTGACATCTTTCGCAGTAACAAGGACGAAATCCGAACCAAGAACCGAAGATGTTGTCGAAGAAGACGCCATCAGCTCCAGCGTTGACTATTCCAATAACGATCTCTTTCAAGTGTTCTTTCCATTCTTCATCTGTTGGGCAGACAAGGTATCTGCCAGAGTAATAATTGATTCTTTCACCATATGGGTCTAAGGCATACCAACGTTTGTTTCTGTACGATCCTGTAAAGACGTTATTGGAGAATTGTACATAACCAAAAACCTTCACACCTGCTTGATGGTACTCCTGAACGGTTTTCTTGAAGTACTCGTGATCTTCCCTTTCTATCTCCGGGGGGAATCCCCAGTTGTAAGAACAGTAAGCCCAGTTGTAACCCATCTCGCTCAGCCTGACTGCTCCTTTTTTCAGTCCTCCTTCCATGTGTACGAGTTCGTCGATTGGTGTGGCAGGGAATTTGACCTTGTTGATTCTTATAGTCCCTGGACCTGCCCACATGTAAACAGGGTAGTGATTCCATCTCTCTACCATGACAACACCTCCATAGTTCTATTGATCATGCATTTCCTTTATCACATACGCTGCAAAGGAGCTCCAAGCTTGGTTTAGTCCGCCTCTTTGATAAGCCGGTGAGTAGTATTCAACCAGGTTGATCCATCCTTTCTCCAGAGAATATTCCCACCATTTGAGCAAGCCATAGGATGGATCGAGACCATTCTTAAATCTCGCAAGTGCATAAGCAGAACTCAAATAAGGCCAGCAACTTCCATTGTGATATCTGTAAGCAAAGGCACTTTTGCCAAAAAGATGGGATCGCTTCTTGTACAGGGGCCAAACACTCATCACGCCCCAGTCACCATACGGTTGATATTCGTTGTTTCGTGACTCTAAGAGTTCTTCCATTTTCAAAAGTGTAGACAGAGCTTTTTCTCTGTCTGAGATCTCGTACAAGATTGCCACAACTGTGTCCAAACTGAGATGGTCTTCAACGTAGGTACCGATGAAATCACAGAAATAACCATTGGTTGGGTTGAAGAGTCTTTTGTTGAAGCTGTTTTTCATCCTTTGATAGTCTTCAAAGAGATCTTCTCTGTTTTCTCCTGAGAGCTTGAACAGTTTATAAGCCTCTCTCAGCGCAGCGATCTGTAGAGCCAAATCGTAGGTTACCAGACCATTTCTAAAGACATTGTCTGCCCAGTCTTTTGAATCAAAAGGCTTGAGAATCAACCCATCTTCGTTTCTTTGATATCTTTTCATTTGGAGAACTACTGAGTTCACCTTTTCCAAAACTGTGCCCTCATTGGCGCGTTCAAGAAGGACTGTGATATCACCACTCAATCGTATGTATTCACTCACCAACAGAATGAAAAGTGGACCTGAATCATGGTGATCTGACCACCAGTCGTTTTCATACCTCACGAATTGCTTGATGGCTTCATTTTTACGAACAAACTGTCTTAATAGCAGTTTTTCCTCGTCGTCTAAGAACATTACTGCGCTTGGACATCCATCTTCATGTACTCCCTGAGAAAGAGCGAGTATCTGATCTCTAACGATCTTTGGTTGTATCTTCAGAAGGGTTAACGATGTCCAGAAACCATCTCTGAAATACGTTCTTCTTGGAAAACTGTAGTTGTTGCCGGCAGAAAGACATTGTGCTACTTTGAAATCCTTCCAGCAGGAAAGAGCAGTATGGGCTGAAAAGAGATAGAGTGATCTTTCCAAGTCATTCAAATTCTTTGGACAATTTTCCAGCAGTCTTTCAACGTAGAGCTGATTTTCGAATTCCTCTGATCTCTCGTCTTTCCCCTGCGTGGAGCGAAATGATATTTCAATCTGCTGTAGATCATCGCTCTCGATTGTCACCTCAATAGATCTGTTCTCTCTTTTCTTGATTGCAGCAAGTCTACCTTTGATGACTTTCATACAGAAAATATTTGAAAAGGTTATCGAGTCTTGAGAATGTGAGACAGACAAAGGTTGCTGAATCTCAACGGGGTCTACAAATGGCACTTTGAAAGTTCTCAGCAACGGTACTTTGAAGTGCAAGACTATCTTTCTCAAGCCATTTATTCTCCAGAGTATTGATCTTATTCTGTCAGCGGTGAAGAATGACCAAACAACATTTTTATTCTTGAATCTACACCCATTTTGCCAAAGACATGAAGACTCGGGTTCATCCAGATTGACCTCAGTGAATTCTATCAATAGACCTTCTTTCGAAGAAAAGAGCTTTTCCGGTTTACCATACCTCAGCAACAGTGTTTGTTCCAAGTTTGAAAGTACAAAATCTGTTATTGCCCCGCTATAGCAGACACTGTGGTTATTGATTTCGTATTTCAAAGTATTTCACCTCATTTGATGGCTCCGGTTGTTATACCCTTGACAAAGTATTTCTGCAGGAGCAAAAAGACGATCAGAACCGGTAACATCGAGATCGTCGTCATGGCTAAGAGTGGTCCCCACTGAACTATGTGCTCACCAGCGTACATTCCGAGGGCTAACTGGATTGTGTAAAGCCTTGGAGAACCGACTACGATGAGAGGCCAAAGAAAGTCATTCCATCTCCACGTGAAGGAGAGAACTGAAAGTGCTGCCAGTAATGGTGTTGAGAGCGGTAATACTATTCTGAAAAAGACCCTCCATTCGTTAGCGCCATCTATCCTCGCGCTCTCGAGTAACTCATCTGGAATGGC
>JBBFME010000089.1:0-8939 GCA_037478695.1 Pseudothermotoga sp. | reverse complement strand
GTCTCCATAGACTGGAACGCCATCCAGAGGATACCGATATTTGTAATCATGGCTGCTGGCAAAGAAAAAGTCTTACCTCTCAAAGCCGCGTTGAAGGGTGGGTGGGTCTCAGGGTTGATAACAAATCTTTCCACGGCGAAGAGTCTACTCGATTTATCTTGAATTCAACAAGACAAAATAAAAAACTGTGATCATCTGTTCTTTGGATCCAAGACATCCCTAAGACCGTCGCCAAGGATGTTGAGAGTGAGTACGACGACGGCTATGACAAAACCGGGAAAGAGTGCTATCCACGGTGCACTGATCAAGAAAGCTGTACCTTGTCCCACAAGCCCACCAAGGGTCGGTTCTGGTGGAGGAACACTTAAACCCAAAAATCCCAGAGAAGCTTCGGTCAGAAAGGCTGTAGAAAGATTTGTTGTGAAGGTGACTATCAGCACAGACGAGAGATTGAGCAATACATCGCTGAACATTATTTTCAAGCTACTTTTTCCAATGACCTTTGACGCTTTCACAAAAAGACTTTCTCTCACCGAAAGAGCAGCACCACGTACGGTTCTTGCAAAGATAGGAACATAGACCACACCTATAGCGATTATCAAGTTGAACAAATTTGACCCAAAGAGTGCCACGATGAACAACGCCAAGATCAAAGAAGGAAAAGCAAAAAAGCCATCACAGATTCTCATGATTATCAAGTCCCAAAGCCCACCGTAATAACCTGCGATCAGGCCAAGAATCGTTCCGATGCTCGAAGCCAATAGAATTGAACTGAATGCTATTGTGACACTCTTTTGAAGTCCATAGAGACACCTTGAAAATATATCTCTACCAAACTGATCGGTGCCAAAAAAGTGCTTCAAAGATGGTCCTTCAAGAAGTGCATCGTAGTCCATCGAATAAGGGCTGTGAGGGGTGAATTTACTCGGAAAGATTGCCACAACAACGATTAGTATTATCAAAAAGATCGATATGAGATTCAGAGGCCTCTTGAGAAATTTTTTCAAAGTTCTGTTCATTCAAAAACCTCACTTCAGTTCGACTCGAGGATCGATCAACGTGTAGATGAAGTCAACTAAAATGTTCAATATCACTATGAGTATTGCTATGAACATCACCACAAATTGAATTACCGGGTAATCCCTTTCGTTGACGGCCTGCAAAAGAAGTCTTCCAAGACCTGGCAAGGCAAACATATTCTCTATAACAATCGTGCCCGCCAAGAGATATCCTAACTGAATGCCAGAAAGTGTCACAATTGGTATCAGTGCATTCTTGAGTGCGTGCTTGCCTATCAACTTCGAGTAACTCACACCCTTCGCTTTTGCAGTTTTTATGTATTCCTGTTGCAACACATCGAGCATCGATGATCTTGCCATTCTCATGATCTGTGCTGCCAGCATGAGCCCAAGAGTCAGAGCTGGCAGAAACATGACTTGAAGATTTCTCAAAAAATCTTCAGTGATGTGTACATAGCCAAAGATATTGAAACCTTTGAAAGTGCCGGAAAAGATCACAATCAAGATCGCCCCCACCCAAAAGGATGGGGACGAAAGTCCTATCAAACCAACGATTCTCACCAAGCCATCGACAAAAGAATTCTTCTTGATGGCTGCGACGATACCCAAAGGTATTCCGATCACACTTGCAAAAAACATCGACAGAATAGACAGTTCAAGTGTTACAGGGAATCGATCGAAGATCAAATCTATCACTTTCTTGCCAGTCCTCAAAGATGTGCCAAAGTCTAAAGCGAACAAGTTCTTCAACCACACACCGAACTGAACTATCAGTGGTTTGTCCAAGCCGTACTGTTTGTAAAGCTGATTTATCTGCTCTTGTGTTAAGTAATTCTGGGTTCCAAGCATCATATCAACGACATCGCCCGGCACCAAATGTATTGCTATGAACACTACGAAAACTACAAAGAACACAGTTGGTATCGACGTGATAACACGTCTCAAGAGATAACCAAAACTCATTTCTTGTATGTCTCCCTCAGAAAGACAAGGCTTTCATTCGGAAGCAGTTTGAAACCGTCGACTGAAGTACTACTCACAAAGATCTGATTAGCACTGTACAAGAAAATGATAGGAGATTCTTTCACGAGTATTCTCTGAAGTTCATCGTATATTTCCTTTCTTTTCGCGACATCGACGGTGCTCCTACCCAAGTCAAGAAGTTCGTCCACTCGCGGGTTAGAATACAAAAAGACGTTTGTTGAGCCGCCTGTGTGGAAGGTTCTGTAGAACTGAATATCAGGTTCAATAGAACCACTGTTCATAGAGATGAAGGCATCGAAATCACTCTCGCGCCATCTCTTTATGAATATTCCCCATTCAACCAAGTTGATCTTCGCCTTGACTCCAATTTCTGCAAGTTGTGCCTGAATCACTTCTGCAACTTTGTCGAAATTGTAACGCTGGGAAGTCACTATTTCAAATTCAAAACCATTTGGATAACCCGCCTGCGCTAAGAGCTCCTTCGCCTTTGCGGGGTTGTACTTGTATTCTTCAAAGTCTCTTGGTTGAAGTGCCCAAGGTTGTACCGCTGGATTCAGCGGACCCGTGACAACTCCTTCAGAGAAAGCGACTACCTTTATTATGGCTTCTCTGTTGATGGCATAGCTGAGAGCATTTCTGACCTTTGGATCATTCAGTGGTTTTCTCGTGGTGTTGATGCCTATCAGATAGTAGCTGAGCACAGGTGATCTGTACACTTTGAACTTGCCTTCAGGAAATTGTCTCAAGTTGAGTGGTTCATTGATCTTCGCTATGTCCACATCACCATTTCTTAGAGCCGCTACCCTGGAAACTTCCTCTGGCATGAAGACGATTTTAATTTCATCCAGATAAGGCTGATCTTTCACAAAGTAGTATGGATTCTTTTTCAAAATCATGTAGTTACCCTGTACATACTCTGCCAAATAGAATGGACCAGTTCCGTTGGTCTCAAGTTGCAGGTTTTTACCAGATTCGAGGAACTTCTTACTCACTATCGAACTGTTTACACCAGCAAAGTTGGGTAGAAGTGCGCTCGCCATAGGTTTTTTCAGCTTGAACTCGATCTTATTGTCACCGATTGCTTTTATGGATTCAACATCTTGATAATAAGCTGCAGCAGGTGATTTTGTGTCTGGGTTCAATATCCTTTCAAAGGTGAAAAGAACATCTTCAACAGTCAAAGGTGTTCCATCGTGGAACTTCACACCTTCTCTGATCTTGAAGACAATCGTGTAGGGGTCTACTGCTTGGGCTTCTTCGGCGATATTTGGTATTAATTTCATGTTTTCGCCATAGCGCAGTAAGCCATCGTAGATGTTCTCGAGCACTCTGTGAGATGCAAACGCCGTGACAAGGTGTGGATCCAATCCAACTGGTTCTGTTTCCATGGCGATGACCAGTCTTCCTCCAGACTTTTGCGCAAAGACTGCTACAACCAAGAGTGTAACCAAAAGAACCACCAAGAACTTCTTCATAATATAGCACCCCCTTTAGGTTATTCACTTCTCATAAACACCGGTCGTTTTGAGTTCAATCTTGAATCTGTACTTGTCTCCTCTGTAAATCGATCTGACGAATTCAACGCACTTGCTCTCTGACGTGTAAGTGTAACGCTTTCGAAGCAAAGCACAACTTCCAGCAGGAACGTTCAGATGTTTTGCGTCTGGTCCTGAGATCTCTGTCACCTCAAGAACTTCGTACGCACGTATCAGAGGAAGTTTGAGCTCTCCTCTGAGAAATTCGTAGAGCGATTCTTTGGACATATCTTTCTTGAGAATGCTCAGTAGTTTTACATCGATCGCAGTGTTGAGATAGGCACTTTCAATTGCAACTGGATCTTCGTTCATATACCGGATACGCTTCAATAAGATCACCATCGTACCTTGCTCAACACCAAAGACTTCGGTGAGCTCCAGCGGGACCTCAACCAATTTGTTTTCGAGCACGACAGACTTGACGGAAAATCCCTCTTCCTTTGCTTTGTCGGTAAAACCCTTAAGCACATTCATCTGTTCTTCTTCTTTTCTTCCGGTGATGAAAGTTCCCTTTCCTTTCGCCCTGTTGATGAAACCTTCAGATCTGAGTTCTTCGAGAGCTCTTCTGACCGTCAATCTACTCACGTTGTAGATCTGTACCAACTCGGATTCTGGAGGTATGCGATCCCCGGGTTTGTAGATTCCATCTACGATTTTCTGTTTCAAATTCCGATAGACCCGGTAATAGAGTGGTACTGGGTATTCTTTGTCCATCTCTATCCCCTCTCTCAAAAAGATTGAAGTCTTTCAAACGAGAACCTTACCTACAGATCTCAAGGCTTCTCTCAGATCTGGATACTCCTGCATTATTTTCTGACACTCTTGAAGACTCTTGCCACTAATGATCATCAAGATCGCCAATTTCACGTTGTAATTAGATTTTACCAAGTACTCTGTTGCAAGTTCTCTGTCAACTCTGGTGATCTGAGTCACTATGTTGCGAGCCCTTTCTTTCAGTTTTTCGTTCAAAACCATTACATCGACCATGAGGTTGTCGAAAACCTTCCCCATCTTGACCATCACGGTGGTACTGATCATGTTGAGAATCATCTTCTGAGCAGAACCTGCCTTCATTCTGGTACTACCGGCTACAACCTCTGGGCCGGTCTCGGCACTCACAACGACATCGGCAAGCGGGGCTAACGATGGATTTTTCACATTGCAAATCAGTGCCGTTTTGCAGCCACAGTTCCTTGCGTACCTCAGAGCACCAGCCACATATGGAGTTCTACCACTGGCGGCAATGCCTATGACGACGTCTTTTCTCATGGGATTGTAAGCCGAGAGATCCTTCATCGCACCTTCTTCATCGTCCTCAACCCCTTCGAGGGATTGAGCAAGCGCATTACTACCACCTGCTATAATGGGAATAAAGACACCACTTGCAAGGCTGTATGTCGGTACCAATTCAACTGCATCGATGAAAGCCACTCTTCCGCTCGTACCGGCACCTACATAAAAGATTCTTCCCCCATCTTTCAAAGCATTCAAGCACATCTTGACCACTTCATTGATCTGTTCTAAGGCTTCGCGTATTGCCAATGTCACCACGGCATCTTCTTCGTTTATGATCCTGAGTATTTCGATCGTATCTTTCGTGTCCAAATCCTTTGATTTTGGGTTTGGCATCTCTGTTGGTAAATTCGACAAAGTCATCTTCGCACCTCCACAGGTAACTTCCCAACTGGTTTTATCTCACCGAGCAATACTTTGAGTAACGCCTTCTGAGATACCATTTCATATCCATAAGAACATATTGAAGATGATTCCACAGCAAAACAGTCATATGGGTTTCTCAAGGCAACAACCAAGAGCTTTTTGAAACTCTTTCTCGCCTTTTCAAGTGCAGATCTCTGCCAATCAGAGAGATGGGCATTTTCACTGAAGAAGACACATCGATCTCCATAAAGATCAAAGGGTTTGTCCTTCTCGAGGACGAAAAATCGTGAGCCGAATTTCTTGCATAGTTTATCGGCAACCCATGGCACATTAGGTTCTACCTCTTGCACTTGCACTAATCTGCTGGTCTTCACAGTCACCACCCAATCGTCTTTTGAAAGGAAAACAGGCACCATTTGATCTCGATCGCTGACAAGAGTAATAGATCTTTCTGCTATTGATTCCATGATTTTCTGGTTCTCAGCGAAATCAAAAATTACTTCACTTGGGAATTCTTTCAAAGCAAAGTTATCTTTAAATTTCTGAACTCTCTCCAATGATTCCTTAAGACGATTTTGAAGCTCTTGAGATTCTTCTACTGCCTTTACCAAACTCTTGAAAGCGTATATTTGTGCTGCAGGTTCGTGACAGACAGTCAACACATCCATACCAGCTCTAAGAGATTCAACCACTGCATCTTCAACAGACATCTTTCTTGTTATACCACCCATTAACAGGTCATCGGCGATTGCTATGCCGTTATATTTCAGTCTTTTTCTCAAGAGATCTGTTACTATTTCTCTGCTGACCGTTGCTGGAACCTTCTCTTTCTGCAGTCTCGGCAGATGTATATGAGATGGCATAACAGATTCAATGCCTTTTTTCATCAATTCAACAAAGGGAAGTAATTCCCATCTTTCCAGATCATTCAAATCTTTTTCAAGAGTAGGCATGTCGATGTGCGCGTCCACATTCACACTGCCTTTGCCGGGAAAATGTTTTGCACAGCCTGCGACCTTCATTTCCTTCAGACCTTTGTAAAAGGCTGTGGAGAATTTCGCAACCTTTTCTGGCGTATCACCAAAACTCCTAACGCCGATCCCTGGGTTGTTCGGATTGTCGTTTATGTCGACAACTGGTGCGAGATTCCATGTTATGCCTAAGGTTTTCATCTCTTGTGCGAGTATCCTCCCAGCGATGTATGCGTTGTTCTCATCGCCTGTGGCTGCCAATGCCATTGCACCACACGAAACGGAAAAACCATCTCTCAACCTTGTGACGATTCCTCCTTCTTGATCAATTGCGAAAGCGACTGGTTTTCTGACGATCTGAACTACATGCTTTATGAAATTACTCAGTTGCGGAGCAGACTCTATGTTTCTTGCAAACAGTATGACAAAACCTGGCTTGATCTGCTCAAGGACCTTGATCGCATCGGCATCGATCTCTTTTCCCATGATCCCAACCATGAAAAGATTGCCGACCATCTCTTCTAAATCCATACTCTTCCTCCTCGTTGAGAATTATTATAACAGATTCTGTGGTGATATGTCTTTACATTAGAGTCATTCATGGTATAAGATATGTACAGCTGAGAGGAGTGTGCTCATGAATATCTTGGTGCTGATCAAACAAGTTCCAGACACCGATAGAGTGAAGATAGACCCACTGACAGGAACGATGGTCCGTGAAGGACTCGATGTTGTCATCAACCCCCTTGATCTACATGCACTCGAGTTGGCAATTCAGCTGAAAGAAACCCACAAAGCACACGTAACGGTTTTGAGCATGGGACCAATGAGTACAGAGATCGTACTGCGTGATGCACTTGCACTCGGCGCCGACAGGGCTATCTTGCTTTCTGATCCATCTTTCGCCGGTTCAGACACCTGGGCAACCAGTTACACCCTGTGTAGAGCCATCGAAAAGTTGAAGATAGAATACGACCTTGTACTCTGCGGTGAAAAGGCGACAGATGGAGAGACTGGTCAAGTTGGTGTTGAACTCGGTGTACTCTTGAACATTCCCGTTTTGACATATGTTTCAAAACTGATATCCTTAGACGGCGAACATATAATCGTTCAACGAGCAACTGAAGATGCATATGAGACATGGAAAGTCAAACTCCCTGCTTTGATAGCCGTGTTGAGAAGCGTCAGCGAGCCAAGACTTCCAACGCTTTCAGGAAAGAAAGAGGCTTTGTCGAAGAGAATAGAAATTTACACTGCCAAAGACTTGGAAATACCGAGCGACCAAACAGGCCTCAAAGGTTCTCCAACAAGAGTTGTAAAGGTTTACAACACAAAACTTTCCAGAAACTGCAAAGTCTATGCTGGAAAGGAACTGAACGAAGGCATCAAAAAGGTCGTTGAAATTCTCAAACAATACAAAGGAAGCGTGGTAAGATGATCGGCGTTATCAACGATCGATTGGACAGAAATGCCCTTGAACTCTTGAGTAAGGCAAATCAAATGGCTCAGAAGATAAACACTCAGGTTGCCTTTTTCTTGATCAGTAACAAAGAGACAGATCTGGATTCTGCAAGTGATTATGCAGACATAACTGTCTTGTTGGTTTCGGAAATCTTTGAAAGATTTTCGCTCTATCCATTCTTAGTAAATCTCGAAGCCGTCGTTCTCAGATACAAACCTGATATCTTGCTTGCACCAGCAACCACTTTTGGCAGAACGATAATGCCTGCGCTCGCTGCAAGACTCAGGACTGGCTTAACTGCTGATTGTACAGACCTCGATGTCGACACAGACGGGAATCTCTTGCAGACAAGACCTGCTATAGGTGGGAATGTCATGGCAACGATCATCACGCCAAATCATCGCCCACAGATGGCAACGGTTCGTCCAAAATCTTTTTCGATTGAACCCTCAAATAGAGGGGGAAAGATCATCGCCGAGAAGCCAATCTTCGTTCAAGATAACTGCGAACTCATAAGCGTAGAGAAGCGAGAAACAACGGCGAAGATCGAGGAAGCACAAGTAGTGGTATCGGTTGGAAAAGGCTTGAGACGAAAAGAGAATACACACATAGCAGAAAGATTGGCAAAGATCTTGAACGGCGCTGTGGGGGCAACAAGGGCGGTTGTCGATGTGAAATGGTTTTCCCACGATCACCAAGTTGGCTTGAGTGGTAAGACTGTTAAGCCAAAGATATATATCGCTGCAGGTATCTCTGGTGCTGTGCAACACATCGCGGGAATGCAAACTTCAGAGATTGTAATAGCCATCAACAAAGACAGATATGCTCCCATTTTTAAAGTCGCAGATATCGGGCTGATAGCAGATGCGTACACCATTCTTGAACAAATTGCAAAGTTGCTGGAGGATGAAGAAAATGGGTGAAATCATAAAGAAATTAGAAAACATTGTGGGCAGAGAAAATGTGAAAACCGATCGCGACGAGATAGAAAAATATGCAAAAGATGAAACAAGTTCTGTGAAAGAATCCTTCCCTCTTGCCGTTGTATTTCCAACAAACACAGAACAAGTGAGTGAAATAATGAAATTGGCGAATCACTATGGCATCTCTGTAACTCCAAGAGGGGCAGGTACAGGCCTTTCAGGTGGTGCGATACCTAAGGAGAACGGTATAGTTCTTTCGCTCGAAAAGATGAACCATATTGTCGAACTGGATCTGGAAAACATGGTGGTGGTCGTCGAACCCGGTGTTATCACAGACGAAATACAAAAATTGGCAGAAGAAAACGGCTTTTTCTACGCAGGAGATC
>JBBFME010000088.1:0-9021 GCA_037478695.1 Pseudothermotoga sp. | reverse complement strand
ACCAGAGATTACATTGTCATCTTGGTTTGTAGCATCGCCGAGCAGAAGAAGACCGACTTAAGCAATCAGTACAACCTCCTTTGATTTCTTGACAGAAGAAACAGATCTGATCCCAGATTTACAAAAATCAATTCAAGTACACTTGATTTGATTTCCATGAAGATTTCTAATTCCCTTCTAATCATTTACATGCAATAATTGAGTATCCCACAAAAAGGAGGGGGTCGTAGATGGCCCGCAGGCTTATTCTAATATTCTTGGTCCTCTTCTCACTCTTTGTGAGTGGAGCTGAGTACAAGAAGATTATCGAGGAAAGAATCGAAGTCCAGCAAGATGGTTCTGCCTTGATTACAAGAAAAGAATATGTACCTGCCTCTGAACTATCAAAGATCTATGTGGCTCATTATCAAGAGATGAGCGCACCTGTCAGCTTGGCAGCCAGGCCTTCAGGTCTTCAGCAAGAATACATCGACGAGATAGTCAAAGGCTATTATTTCCTGTACAACACGGCCCCCACACTTGTTCAAAATGGCATGAATATCACTGTAGACAGTGCAGGTAACTACACCTCTGTCTTGCAACTCAAAGCCACTGGCTTTGTGACTTCCAAGGGAAATGGCTTTCTCATTTCAAGAAAGGCCTTTGAGAGTGAAAGGATAGCAGAGAAGTACTTGGAATATGAAATAGACGCGAGGATCTTTGAGTCACTTTTTGCAAAATCGGCACGCGATACGATCGTCACACAGAAGACCACTACGGTGATCCTGCCTACTGGCTCACAGATACAACAGATCAATCCTGTTCTTGAAAAGGCTTTTTCAGGAAGCTGGTCTGTTGATTTCGGCGGAGGCAGTTATTACAAGGCGTCCTTTGAAAAACGCCCTGATGGCTTTGTACTCAACGAAACAATCGTCACAAGCGGAGCAGACCCATCAAATCTTGCAGATGAAAAACTCAGCGAAGCTGTTCTTGAAAAACTCAGAGATTACACATCCTTTCAAATTCTTTTCACCAACAGCAAGATCACTGCTCTCACGAAAGCAACGCCCCATCCAGTCAAAGATGACTTTTCAAAGAGCTGGAACTACGATGTGTGCAATCAAAGAGAATACTCTGCTACCTTCACAGAACAGAATTCAACCGTTACCGCCAAAATCACCATTACCTTTTCTGTGAACACGAAGATTGTTTGGGAACATCACTGGGTCAAGACTGGAACATTCAAATGGAGCTACAAGTTGAAAAAGTTTGAAGCCTCTTTGACTCTCTCACCATCTTTTGCACCTTCTGTCGTGCTTCGTTCTAACGGCACTTTTGATAAGAGCTGGTCGAAGGAACTTTTCTCAGTCAGTCAGACGAAGAGTTTCACTGTGGCTGGTATTCCCGTGGTGATCGTTCTCAAGGCAAGATTGGAAGCAAAGACATCGGCAAAAGCTAATGGCACAGTGAACGCCGACGCATCAACAACCTTTGGAGCAACAGCATCGATCACGGTGAGATACCAAGGCGGCTGGGGTTTTACACCAACTTACAACGTGAACTATTCTGGCATAAACTCTAACGTCAATGCAAAAGTGTCTCTTGAAGACAAAGGTGAGCTTCCCGTGACCTTCAGTGCCTACATTTACAACGCCGCAGGACCATTTTTGAGAATAACTCCGTGGATAAAATCAGAGACAAACGCCTCCGTTGGTGGTATAAATCAAGTGGGATACAAAATAAGCGGTGGCGTCAAGGCTTCTGGAGGCGTGGAGATGGCAGGTTGGCTCAAGAAGTTGTGCGGCAATATACCATCTATTGAATACACTTTCTTCGATTGGAGCAGAACACTTTCAGAGGGTACACGCACATTCTAAGAGCTCTTGATATTTCCAAGGCTCTAAGTGAAGAGCAACAAAGATCACCCCCACCGTGAGTGGGGGTGATTTCAAATATTGCCGTGGCAAACAACCAATGCCTTTGCACAGTACCATAACGTTCACAGACTGGGTTTGAAACAACAGAGCCCAAATTTCTTTATAAGGTTTAGGTTTGCTATGAGGCTGTTCCCTTAAACACTTGCACAGATTGACACTCACCATTCTCTTCAAGAGGGTTGAATAGATCTGTTCATTATCTCTAGAAACAACACTTTCTCCCTATTTGTATTCTGCTTTACTATGTGCGAAAATCAGTTTCAAGGGGGATTATGAGTTGAAAATAAAGATCTTTGCAGGCGACAGATATCACGACAAAGAAGTTTTCATCGAAACTCTTCTCGAAGTCTTGCAAAGAAAAATCTATTCAGTTCAAATAGAAGAAAGCACCCACATCGAGAAAGTTGTAGAAAACAACCCAGAGTTGATTGTAATAGCGAGGTGGAATCTCAACGACGATGAAACTTTTTGGCTAAACGAAGAAAGTTCGCGATTGCTCGCAAAGTGGGTAAAAGATGGCGGCAAACTTTTTGTTTGGCATTCAGGTCTTGCAAGATACCCATCGACTTATGTTGAACTCGTCGGTGGAAAGTTCCTCTCTCACCCAGAAAAAACTTTGGTGAGATATTTCATTGAAGATGGTTTTTCCTTTGAGATTTCGGACGAACAGTATTTCGTCAACTTCGAAAAAGACGTTGAAGTCTTTCTCTGGTCTGAATCGAAGTTTGGTCAATCCACAGCCGGATGGAAGAAAAATTTTGTAAAAGGCAAAATACTTGCATTGACACCTGCACACGATAGAGAAGGACTAACTCACGAAGGCTTCAAGCAATTGCTCGAAAAATGCCTCTCTTGGCTTTTCTGCGATCTTTGAAACTCTCTATTTTTCCAGTTGGTTCATCAATCCCTCAATGAGATATTTCAAAAATTCACCAGACAGATTCTCTTCGTACTTTCTTCCCTCTATCTCTGCAGTGATATGCACTCCTGATCTGTCTACATCTTTGAAATGCAGAGTTTTTTCTATGCCCTCAACTGCCAAACCAATCTGATCTTTTGAAGCATCTATCGAGATAATCTTAGATAGATCAATGTTCACGGTCCTTTTCTGCCCTTTGAAGACAATTCTTCTGTCGGTGATCGTCAAGGTTCCTGTGTCAATTTGCTCGAGTTCTTCTGTAGAGATAGTTTCTGAATCAAAGCTCCCAAGATTCAAGCTAATATTCTCTGATAGTCTAATAGTGGGCCCAACATAATCTCCATATGTTTGTGTTACTCTTCTTGCCTCCAAGAATGAAATATTCTTTAGACTCAAGATCATCGTTTCACCTTTTTTCAAAATGATTGGCGGTTCTCCTTTGACTCGGAAATTCACATTCACATCTCCTTGCCGCAATAAATCAAATATCTTTTGTCTATCAAGCTCTCTTTGCTTTTCATCGGAGACACCACCGCTAGCAATATTCAGCCATTCTCTGAGTGTTAAAGTTTTTCTGCCATAATCTTTCCAAACAGGGTTAGAAATATCTTGAACTTCAGTTAGTCGATATTTGTCTTTCTTCTTCAGAAAAACTGCACCACAATTAGCACACTTGATCTTTTCTGCTTTCAACAGGCCAAAGGCTGTTTTTTCTTCAACAGGGTAAAGCTTGACCTGTTTGCACACTGTGCATTTGTCGAACGACGAAAGAATTTCTTCAGTCTCACCTTGACTCGAGACTGTACTGTCTGAAGGCTGAGGCAAAGGCGAACCACAGTTGCTGCAGAATTTCCCCTCATCTTCAAACCCACAGTTCGGGCATTTCACTTTCACAGAGATCCCCCCTCAAAACCAAGACAACACTAACACAAACTGCCTTTAGGTTTACTCTCTCACAAATACACGACTGTCTTCACTCATTCTGCAAAACGAAAAGGTTCGGGTGTTATTGCTCTGCGAGAACAACAACGTTCTGTAAAGTTATTGAAAATCTATTTACATTATACTGCTGCTTTGACCTATTTTCAATCTCCTGAAGTGTGTACGCTTTCTGGTTGATCATGCGGGAATTTCATTAAACAAAAAGCTATCTGAGACTCTTCAGTTCAAAAAGACTGCCTTTGTCAGTTAGAAGAATTCGGTGCCATCAAATCAGCAACAGTTCATCTCAGCATCGTAGTGATGAGACTGAATGTCCAAGAGCAGAGATTTCGCTCCGAGGTTGGAAATTTTAAGATCATTCATTATGTCCATTGAAAGGACTGCACTCCCCTCAGCAATCACTGCAATCTTCACACTAACACTCCCACGTGCTCGATTAAATAATAACTTCGAGTGGCTCCAAGTTCTTGGCAAGAAAATACTGCAAATCTCAGCAATTTTCATGTTATAGACATGCTGAAGGTGTTAATCTATATCTTTCGTTACAATGAAAAGCGTTCATCCGTCCAGCAGACCTGGGCTATTGAGCCTATCTCTTATAGTAACTCTGGTTTTCCAACAGTTGCTCTTTTGGAACATCTCTGTACTCTTTCGCTGGAACACCTATGTATATCTTTCTTGCAACTGTGTTTTTCGTTACAACAGATCCAGCGGCTATGAGACAGTCTTCTGCAATTTCAACGCCCGGAAGTATTGTGGCATTCGCACCTATTCGTGCACCTTTTCTGACTGTCGGCCCCTTGAAGTATTTCTTTCTTTCCTCCGTCCTGCCCAAGAAATTGTCGTTCGTGAACGTAACCTCTGGTGCTATAAAACAGTAGTCTTCAATCGTTGACATCGCCGTTATGTAAGCGTTTGTCTCAATCTTGACGTACTTGCCAACCTTCGTTTTGTTCTCAACAGCAACTCCTCTTCCAATTATTGTGTACTCACCTATCTCTACATCCTCTCTTATAGTCGCAAGATCACCAACAAAGACAAAGTTTCCCAAGATTGCACCTCTGTATATCACGCAGTTTGCTCCAACAGTCACGTACTTGCCCAGTGCTAAAGGAGGCAGTTGTCTCTCCTCTGTCGTTGCCGATGCAAGTGCTCTGAATGGTTTTTTACCCAAGATCGTGCCGTCTCCTATCATACAGCCTTCACCAATATGTGTGTCTTTCCTAATCACCACATTGTGGCCTATCACTACATTGTCAGCGATCACAACGTTGTCTTCTATCACCACGTTGTCTCCAAGCACTACATTGCTACCCACCCTTGCACTCTTCGATACCACCATTAATCCCTCCTTCTAAGATTTTAAGTCTTTGATCGTTAAAAACAACTCAATAATTGCGGGAGAAGGTTTCGAAATAGCCTCTATCAAAGGAAGTAAGAAACTCATCCCTCACACAGGGTACTGTGTTCTCAAAAAGAATGTCGAAATACTCAACAATACAACTATCTGCAAGGGACTTTTCAGAGAGTATGACACAGTAATTGAGGAAAACGTAATCGTCGATAATTTCGTTCAAATTGCCCATGGAGTCAGAGTTGGGAAGAATTCAGAAATTGCTGCTGGAGTGGTAATCTCTGGTAACACTACAGTTGGCGAAAATGTTTGGATCGGGCCCAACGCGACAATTTCCAATGGACTGTCAATCGGAAACAATGCGTATATTTCTCTTGGAGCTGTAGTTATCAACAACTTAAAAGATGGTGAAAGAGTCTCTGGAAACTTCGCGTACGACCACCACAAATTCATGAAGAACTTTATTCAGAAGAAACTCGAATGACTTTCAGAAAAGTCTGTAGGTGTCAGTGAACTTCAACACATCTATGATGAAATCGCTAATCAGCCACCAATGGAGAGTTCCTAATTATCATTTCAACAAGCGGGTTGAATATCATATTTGAATCTCAGTATGACCTACAATCAATTTGATTCAGGGAAACAGTCCCCAGCTTAACGTGGAACGCGCTTTAAGCATCGCGCGCCAAACAATATTCAAGCTTCTCAAATCCCCGCTCAACCAACAGTAATTGTTTTCTTGGGCACTTAGCTCGACACCGTCGACAGGCTCGACAAAACTTGGACAAGCTCGACAAAGCGCAGAGAAAGTGAAAGATTGTGAGAGGCTGTCAGATGTTTCAAAGAAATTGCAGGAGTCGTTCATGCTGATCTGCTCATTATCTTGAACATTGGCCGTTGAAGTTTCTCAACTGTATGAATGGGAAAAGTGATTTCCAAAAGCGTACAAGGAAAACCTTTTGTTGAGTTTGGAAATTCACACACTGGAGAGCCCATGTCAAATATACAAAACGACACTTACCAAATCTCTAATTCAGCACTTGCTCAAATTTGATGTAAAGCCAGAAGAATTCTTTACTTGACACGTGAAAATGGGAAGAATCTTCCACAAAATGGTAGTCATCACAAAGAACGTAATGGAAAAAGACGCTCGAATAGTTCTGATATACATATCGTTGTTCTTGCATTATCAAGCACTGAAGGTAGCTATGTCTTCCCATTTTCTCATACTCAGGACCTTGGGTACTTAGTCAAAAATGCCTTGCGTTGTGAAATCATCCGTTCATAAGAGGCACAAACATGCGATCGTAGAAGAAACCATTGCACTTGCAATTTTCATAATCTATTCTCCTTGAAACCATCTTTCAACTTCAGTGAGTTCACAGTCCCTTCATGCTACGTGGCTAAAATTTCAAGATTGTCTTATGATGAATTAATTCGAGAATGCTTCTAATCGACATCTCTCAAATGTTTTTGACGGCTACTTGTAAGCAGTTAATAGTGGGTGCCTTCTCTTTCCTCATAACACTTCTTTTGTCCGGGTCAGTCATATTTACTTCAGGTCATAAGCAATTACGAGTATTTTATTTAACGTCGCCTACTGTCTCACTGTATAAATCAATCTCTCTCTTCACAATTTCTTCCCATGTGAAACTCTTGGCTCTTTTTATAAGTGTATTAGAGTCATATCCTTTCTTGAGTACCTCAATCACTTTCTTTGCAAACCTCTTTTCGAAATTTTTTCCTTCCTCAACTACGTATTCTTCAAACCCTATCGCCTCAGGTATGCCACCACTATTGCTTCCAACCACACACGTCCCACATGCCTGTGCTTCAATCACCACAGCACCAAAACCTTCACTCCTGCTTGGTAAAACCATTACATCCATTGCGTTCATATACTCTGCTACCTTCTCTTGTTGAACTCTACCTGTGAATACTATCTCAAGCCCTTTGGTTTGCTTTTCTATCTTTTTCCTCAGATATCCATCCCCTACAACTATAAAGATCGTTTTTGCACACTCTTGATTTACATATTTGAATATCTCTCCAAGCTTGTCTGCCCTCTTCACAGGTATCAAATTGCCCACAAAGCCAACGTACTTATAGCCTTCTTTGTATATCCCAAGCCTTTTTCTTGTTTCATCTTTGTCGATTGGTTTGAATATCTCTGGATCATACCCATTTGGTATCACCACGGCATTCTTTCCAGAATATCCATATGATTTTGCCCTTTCTAAGAGTGCGTTACTGACAAAAATGCATTTTGAAGCTCTCTCCAAAGTTTCAACGTACACAAGCCTTAAATTCTTTTGCTTCATGTATTTATTAACATCATTCCCGTGCAAGGAAACGATATACGGAACATTCAGTTTTTCTGACACTCTTTTAGCAATTAAGCCCGCAGGAACTAAGGAATAGATTATAGAAGCGTACATCCCATGTGCATGAATTAGATCGAATTTCTCTTCAACTTTTGATAAGTAACTGATGGTTCTCTCTAAAAGTGTTTCTATCGATTCATTTATAAGCCTTCTTCTCAAACCAATTGCATATCTAAGTAGTTCCCAACTTCCCCTGGTCAAGAAAACTGGCTCATACTGAACATTACCAAGCTTTTCTATCGGAGTATTTTCCCACCTCTTAATAAGCCTCTTCAACAGCCTTATGCCACTATCTGCATCTTGTAGAGCAAGCGAGATTGTTTTGGCCTTAACACCAAGACTTTCATATAAAGCCAAACGCTTTGTTAAAAAAATACCAGCAGAAGGGTTTTCTTTGTATGGAAAGAGATTTGTTATTATTAAGACGTTCACGTGTACCACTTCCTGCTTCTTTATATTAAAACAATGTGTAACTGTTTTAAGGTACTCGAGCGAAATGAGATTCTTCACCAAACAATCATTAGGCTCTCACATTTGCCAATGGCATAGTGCCATTACTACCTTTGACAACATACACCCATAAGTTGGTTCTTGCAATAAATATTAAACAGAGCAACAACTAACCATTCCCAAATGTATGCCACGTCTTCAACAGTCAATGGTACAAGTACCTGGTGGAAAAAACCAAAAAGTATTCTGCAGATTTACACAAATCAATAGTTTTCTCAATAGAATAGCTTTTTAAGAATCATAAAGTGAAATCTCTACTATCTTCTTCCCTGCATCTCCCTTCCCATATATACCTTCGGGATATTCTCCACTTCTTTCTTTCATCACTATTTCATACAAGTTCTCTTCATTTGCCAGTCTGTTCCACCCTACCTCTATCAACTCTCTCCAACCTGTGTCTGGCATCAATACTATCGCTTGTTTCTTCGCAAAGTACGCTTCCTTTTGCAACCCTCCACTGTCTGTTATTACCTTCCAACACTTCTTCACTAACCCCATCAAGTTCAAATAGTCCACAGGCTCTATCACCAACATTTGCTCACTGTACTCTTGCAATCCAAATTCTTCTATCCTCTTTCTTGTCCTTGGATGTATCGGGAAAACTATTTGCTTTTCTTTGTTTATCTCTCTCAGTTGCTTCAGTATCTTCTCAAGTTTTTCTCTCTTGTCCACATTGAAGTCTCTGTGTAATGTCACTACTATGTACTCATTCTCTTTCATTTTCAATCCTTCGTACACATCATATTTGAATCTATTCTCCATCTCAAGATATAAATCGTACATCACATCTCCTACAAAGTACACTCCCTTGGTTATTCCTTCCCTCTCTAAATTCTTCACCGCTACTTGACTCGGACAGAACAACAAGCTCGATACATGGTCTGTCAATATCCTGTTTATCTCTTCTGGCATATCTTTTGGCTCCTGTCTTATTCCTGCTTCAATATGTGCTATCGGTATCTTCAACTTCGCTCCAACTATCGCCCCCGCAAGTGT
>JBBFME010000087.1:0-9123 GCA_037478695.1 Pseudothermotoga sp. | reverse complement strand
ACGAAAAAGATCACTACGAATTTGTGAAAAACCACATGAATAAACATCTGAAGTTGTTAAAGGCATGAAAGGAGTGTTGAGGATGAACGAGGCTTACAAGCTCTTCAGTTTGGAAGGTAAGGTCGTGGTCATCACAGGTGGTGCAGGGATACTCGGTTCTGCGATAGGAAAAGGCTTGGCAAGATTCGGTGCGAAAATTGCCGTCTGCGATATCAAGAATGCAGAACTCACAGCCAACGAGATGCAGAAAAATGGTTTTGAAGCAAAGGGGTACTACATGGATGTGCTCAACATCGAGAGTATCAGGAAAAGTTATGAGGAGATCATCAAAGACTTTGGAAAAGTAGATGTTTTGCTCAACGCCGCAGGAGGTAATATGCCTCAGGCAACGACTTCGAACGAACTGAGTTTCTTTGATCTTCCATTCGATGCACTGCAGAAGGTAGTGGCTTTGAATTTGTTCGGTGGTGCGATCTTGCCTTCACAGGTCTTTGGCAAATTCATGGCAAAGAGAGAAGAAGGCGGATCGATAATAAACATCTCTTCAATGGCAGCCTTCAGACCTCTGACACGCACAATAGGTTATTCTGCAGCAAAGGCTGCCGTGAGCAACTTCACTCAGTGGTTGGCAGTTCATTTTGCAATGGAGTACAACAAAAAACTCAGAGTCAATGCGATCGCACCTGGCTTTTTCTTGACGCAGCAGAACAGATATCTCTTGCTCGACGAACAGGGAAATCTCACCGCTCGTGGAAAGGCGATAATCGATCATACACCCATGGGTAGGTTTGGAGATCCAGATGATCTGATCGGCGTTTGTGTGTGGCTTGCATCCGATGCTTCAGCCTTTGTCACAGGTGCTGTTGTACCCATAGATGGTGGATTCAACGCTTATTCGGGAGTATGAAGAAGGTGTAAGCGAATGAAATACATTGAGAATCTTTCAGCAGAACTCAGTTTGCAGAAGCTCTCTGAATTTGTCGAAACAGTCTTGCCAGACAGAAAGCTTGAAAAAGTGCTTTTGATACACCCAGATTACACACGACAGGATTTCTCGGACAGATTAGTCCCATTAGTCCTCAAAGAACTCAAAAAGAGGGGACTCAAGGTCCTTCACACCTTGAATGCAAGTGGTACACACCGCGCGATGAGTGAAGAAGAGATCAGAAAGAAACTCGGTCTTGCAAAAGAAGAATTCGTCTTTTTCAACCACGAATACGCCAATCCAAATGCGCTCACAACCGTTGGCATCTTGAGCAAAGAATTCGTGAGTGAGAAAACGATAGGCGATCTGGAAGAGCCCTTGCCAGTGACTCTAAACAAGTTGTTCTTCGAGAAGTACGACTTGATAATCGTTTTGAGTGGAACATCACCACATGAGTCTACAGGATTCTCTGGCGGTCTGAAGTCGATCATTCCGGGTATTGCTGGGCCAGATGTTGTGGGCCTTTTCCATTGGGCAGCCGTTTTGATAGGCATTCCAAGGATCATAGGATCTGTAGACAATCCAGCAAGAGAGGTCATCAACCAAGCTTGTAAGATCGCCTTTGAAAAGGTGCGTTCACAAGTTCTATTCCTGAACATGGTCTATGAAGAAACAGACAACGGAATACTCGCAAAAGGGCTTTATACGGGTTTTGATTTCGAAGGTTCTCTCGAAGCTTACAGGCAAGCGGTGAAGGCAAGTCAGAAGATTCACATAATTTACTTGGACAAACCAGTCAAGAAAGCGGTACAAGTCATTGGGGAAAACTACGATGAAATATGGACAGCGGGAAAGGGATCTTATAAACTTCAAAGGCCAGGCGTCATTGTACCAGGTGGAGAAATCATAATCTATGCCCCACATATAAGAATCTTTCATTCAAATCCTCAGATGGATAGATCGATGCGCCAGATTGGATATCACTGCAAAGATTACGTCAAAGACTATCTGAAGAGACACCCAAAGTTCGATCTCAACGTCGCTGCACATGTGATAAACGTGAGAGGAGACGGCACTTTTGACCCGTCGACTGGAAAAGAAAATTTCTCCTTCACCGTGACTTTGGCAACATCGATACCAAAAGAAGAATGCGAAGCTGTGGGATTGGCTTATCGTGATCCAAAAACTATAAGAAAAGAGGATTTTGAGTCAGAAGATTGCCTCTGGATTGAACACGGCGGAAAGTTTCTGTACGATCTGAAAAAGGAGGCGTGATCATGAAAAATGTCGTCATCGCACAGTCTGGTGGACCAACTTCTGTCATCAACAACAGTCTTCGCGGTGCTATAGAAACATTCTTGAGCAGTGGAAAGGTTGGAAAGATATACGGTGCAAGAATGGGAATATTGGGAGTGTTGAACGAAGAACTTGTGGACATAACAGCACAAGATCCAAAGCAGATCAAACTTCTCGAAAGAACACCATCTGCAGGAGTAATAGGAAGTTGTCGATACAAGATAAAGTCACAAGAAGATCTTGAAAGAATAGTTGAAGTCTTCAAGGCACACAACGTTGGCTATTTTCTCTATTGCGGCGGCGAAGACTCAATGGACACTGCAAACAAGGTGAGTCTGCTCGCTCGTGAAAGAGGCCTTGAAGTGATTTGTGTTGGCATTCCAAAGACGATAGACAATGACTTAGGTGGAAAGTTGCAAGAAGACGGGACCTTTGCCATCTGCGATCACGACCCAGGCTATGGAAGTGTGGCGAGAAACACCGCAATCAACGTATTAGAAGCAAACGAAGAAAACAAGGCAAGTTATACATCTGATCCTGTTCTCGTGATAGGTGTCATGGGAAGAAAGATGGGATTCATCACGGCATCTGCTAGACTTGCTGACCCAAAAAGAGAGATGCCACTGTTGATAATACTCCCTGAAGCACTCTCTCAAGATGACTACAAATCAAACCTTGAATACATCACAGAAAAGGTTAACGATGTGCTGAAAGTTCACAAGCGGTGCATCATCGTGATAGGAGAAGGTGTGAACGTTGGAGATCTTGGAATACTCAAAGACAGTTTTGGCCATGCGCAGTTCAGTGCAGCAGAAAAGAGCGCAGAACAAGTCTTGGCGAACTACTTGAATGGCCTTGACAGGAAAGATGAAAAAGGCAGGGCGAGAAGCAGGTTGGTCGTTCCCGGAATAGCAAGGTATGAAAAACCTGGAACAAGACAGAGAAGAGAAATTGCTTATGTATCTGAAGTGGACCTAAGAGAGGCCTATGAAGTTGGTGCCTATGCCGCAAAACTCGCTTTGAATGGTGAAACAGGTTATATGGCAACGATTAGAAGAATTCCAGGTGAAAAATATCAAGTTGAGTACTCAAAAATACCACTGAATGTTGTGGCAAACTCTGCAAGAGAGTTTCCAAAAGAATGGATTAGCCAAAACAGAGTGGATGTCACAGACGATTTCGTGAAATGGGCAATGCCGTTGATAGGTGGACCACTACCGGAATTTGCCAATTTTAAAGAAATACTCGCACCAAAACTGTGCCCTGATTATACCCCTGCAGGTCTGAGGCAGCAAGGAGCGTGAGAATAGATGCCGTACGTGAGATTGACACAAAAAGATCTGAAAGAAAAACCAAGAGAACAGCTCCTAAACTTTAAAAGGACCAAGAAATTTCTCGTTGCAATCGATACAGATGGATGTGTCACAGACAATATGAACGGAAAACAGATTCTCATATTCCATCCACACTTTATGGAGTTCTACGGTCTATGGGAGATCGAATCTTACTACAGAGAGATAGCTGAGTACTACAACCTTTTTTCAGAGCACAGAGGGTGCAACAGATTCATCGCAATTCAATTGATTCTTCACGCTCTATACGAAAGAAAAGATGTACAAGATCTTGTTAGAACAAAGAACATAAAACTTCCAGATCTCAGTCTTGTTGAGGATTTCATCGATTATGCTAAGAAAAACAACTTAGGTCTTGGGAACCAATCTTTGGAGAGATACATAAACGAAGAAAGACCAAAGACCTTCGGGTTGTACAAACTGCTCGGTTGGAGCGAAGCTGTAAACAGGACCTTCCCACACATTTCGGCAGAGATACCTCCATTCAATGGTGTAGAAGAAGCGGTGAAGTTGATCGCACAACACGCCGACATCATAGTCGTGTCGCAGACGCCTTATGACGATCTTGCAGACTACTGGGAAAAGTACGATCTTGCTGAGTACATCTCATTAATAGCAGGACAAGAGATGGGCACAAAGGCCCAACACATAGAACTCGCCAAGAAGGTTGGAGGTTATAAAGACGAAGAAGTTCTCATGATAGGAGATGCGATAGGAGATTTAAAGGCAGTCAAATCGAACAACGGATTGTTTTATCCCGTTGTACCAGGAGAGGAGGAAAAATCTTGGCAGCAATTCAAAGACGCATTTGAGAAATTCATTGCACACCAATACGCAGGTCACTTTGAAGAACAACTCTTGCAAGAGTTCAACGCAGTACTTTCACAGAAAGAACCGTGGAATCAACCTGGTTACGATCATATTGAGCACTACAGGAAATATCAAAACCTCAGAATACAGTTGTACAAAAAGTTCAACCCAACAGGAAGGTTGCTCGTAATTTAACCTTGAAAGAGGAAGACTCATTCATCTATCATGAAGACAAAAGAAAAGACTGCCCTTCAACGGGCAGTCTTTTCATCTTACGGATTACTCAATCGACCCATGAACAGGATCAGATCATGTAAATTGTCGTAGATGAAGAAGATAAAAGGTCTATCTGCTTTGAAAACAACTGGCATAGTTGGTGCCATTTTAATACCGATTATGACAGCCGTTGCTGCAGCAGCCTCTGTACCTTGTTCGTTGACCTCTACAAAAGATTGGTGTATAACGTCCTTGATCTTGAGCAACCTTGTACCGTCCATCTTTGAAAGATCTGCTGCATCTGTAAAGGCATCAACCATTCCCATACTCATGAGTGTATCTTTGAGGTTGAACCTGCATTCTGTCTTGAACTTTGGAAGGTAAACATCTACAGAGGTCTTTCTCATGTCACCTTTCCATTCTTTCAGAAGCTCCAAGCAGATATCTTTTTCGATTTGTTTTAAATCTTTGTCCTTCTTCGGAAGCACAACTATCATCGAAATCTGATTTCCTGCGTAGGGCAACTCAAGAACTTGAACTGAGGAAGTTTCTGTGTAGTTCGCGAACAGGTTCCTGAACATCATGTCGACTTCTTTGCTTTCATTCTGACTAATGTAGAATTTGTCTTTGCGTGTCGAAGAAGGATCGAATGGTTCTAACCAAGCTCCCTTGAAGTATATGGCATTCACCAAAACAAGTCTTGTGAGTTCGTCGATGTCGTCTGGTTTGATGATATCTTTGATCTTCTGATTTGTCTTTTCTTCCACCCATTTGTTGATCTTCTCTCTTGCTTCATCTCTCTTATTTACAAAATCAACGAAGTTGAGTCCCGCTTGGTAGTAACTCTGCAATCGTTCAAAGAATTCTTTCAGGAAAGGATAACCTTCTTGAGCCCAGATTGAGTTGGCGATCGAGAGTTGGTAGTTTTCATTTGGCTGGTTCAAAGAGTCCATCAAATTCGAAAAACCACTGTGAAGTGTTTCTTCTTCAAGATCAAAATAAAGAACCTTCCTCATCTGAGCAGCCGTATTACCGCCTGCACCCATGTAGGTCATCGCGAGGGCCGAACTTATACTGAATGGAGAAAAGAATATGTTTCCTGATTTCTTAGACAGTACTTTGTACAAATCGATTGCGAAAAAGTTGCTCGAATCTTCAACCTTACTAAAACCAGTCGTCATCAGAAGACCACTCAGACACAGAAACAAGAAAATCTTCCTCATCTTTATCGCCCCCTTGAACTCATACACTATTATGACTCAATTTCTTTGAAAATGGTTACAGACATCAGACTACTAACCGAACAAAGCACAACAAGGGGGGCAGAATCTTTGAACTTCTGTTACGAAAGAGTAGACCTATGCCAGTTTACCGAAGACAGATCTGTCTGGCCAAGCTTGTCCAAAATATATAGTACGAAAGAGTAAGACTGTCAATCTATCGCAAAATCTCTTTTCATCATAGTTCAGAACTCTTTCATAAGAAATTCTCTTTGTTGGTGCTCGTCTTGGAACTTATCTTGAGCTAACATTTCAGTAGCTTTCTCAAAGTTCCTTTCGCAGATGATTATCTGCCAGCAGGCACGAAAACTGTTTTTGGTACCCAACGTTCAACATAATCATAGGGTCGATATGTATCAACATCAAAGCCACCCCATATTTGAAAGAGAATCTCAATCTGAGTTATGGCGACGTTTGACTGTGGGACTGTTATGCTCTCTGGCAAAAGAAAGCTCACGTCTCCAGCACGATCGAGTACGATCGTCCGATTGTTGCCAGCTCCAGGGGTGGATGTGATTATATAGGCAGTCTCGGGACTGAAATTTCCAAGTGTGTGGGGAATTGTTCTGATCTGTCCATTTTGGTACATGACCTTTACCCAGTAGACTAAGTAATACTCCTGTGGGCTTGAAGTTGGCTCAGAGTCCAGTAAGACAGTAATTCTCAGCGGTTGCCCCACTTCAAAAGGTTCTGGTTCAACAACGATATCCGATATACCCTTAGGCCAGTAATATTTAGTCGTACCTGTCTGTGACTGTGCTTGTTGTGCCTCTGTGAACTGACATCTTCCGAATGGAGAGGTCACGGGCATTGAACAAATCCAGCTCTTCTGTGTACCCATGTGAGCACCTGCTGTTGGTTGTCCATAAACAGGATCCATATCGAGATCAACTATTATTGTGAAATCCCTGCACGCCAACGGTGAAGCTGTTCTCCATCCCCAAACTTCTTTAAAACCGGCATCCAGATCTGCCTTGGTCACGAAAAATCCAACTATTTGGAACCCACCGTATTGGTAATTGGCTGGAAAGCTTGAAGTGGGACCGTAGTACAACAACTGGTTGGTTTCTGTCTCACTCAGCTTCAGACCGATGAGTCTGAGACTCATCAGCTTCTGTTCGCCTTCTTTTAGATCAAAGGAATAAACACTCGCTCCGGCGATTGTTCTGATGAAGTTGATCCTTATACCCACATTCAATATGTCGTTCTGGTAGAAGGTCTGTGGGTTAGTCAAAATCTCAATGGAGTGTACAGTAAAACCACCAACAGTCACGTGAGTCAACGGTAATTTTATCTGTGCAAACCCAATGCACAGAACAGAGAAAACAATCACAAGTGTGGCGAAAGATCTCATGCAGAGCACCCCCTTGGAAAATTTTCACAGACTATTATACAGCTTACAGAAGTAGTCTTGTCAATCACTTGACCCTGTGCTCTTTCCATTTGCCTTTTGAAAACACAGCGAGGGCATAGATCATTTCAGCAACTTCAGCTATTACGAATGAAAACCACACGTAGACACTCGGCAACTTCAGAAAGACCACAACAATCAATACATAAGGAAGTTGTGTAAACCACCTACCAACAATACTCGAAAACATCGCAGGCAAAGTGTACCCAGCTCCAAAGAAACTGCTCATCAAAGACACTGAGAGAGCGGCAATCAGCATCGCCCATGAACCGATTCTCACTGCAGAAACACCTTCTCTTATGACATCTTTTTCGTGAACAAAAAGACTCATAACACTTTCTGGGAAAAAATTTGCAAGAACCACAAAAAACAGAACAAACAGTGAACCATAGAGAGCGGCTAACAGAACTGTTTTCTCAGCTCTTTCTGGTTTCCTCGCCCCAAGATTTTGCCCAACTATTGCGCTGGCTCCCATTGAAAAACCCATCAACGGTATGAAGGCAAGTCCCATGAGTCTGCTCACAACACCGACGACAGCCAACGTTGAAGAGCCGTAAATACTCAAGATTTTTGTCAAAATGGCACTCGATGCACTTCGCATCAGCATCTCAACACCGCTGGGTAATCCTATAGTCAACAACTTCAAATCTATTTCTCTGTTGAGCTTGAACAATCCTGCAAGTGTTATTCTTATATTTCCCCTGCCTCTCAAAAGCACTGTGAAACCCCACAGGAACGCGACGACAGTCGATAATACAGTAGCCACAGCGGCACCAGCAACGCCCATATTCAGACCTTTTATTTTCAGAAGTGGAACCTGATCAAACATAAAGATTGGATCAAGCACAACATTTAGAACGGCACTTGTACCCATTATTATCATCGGTAGCCTTGATTCACCGGTCATTCTCTGCGCCGTGTAAGTCGAGTATGTCGCAAAAAATATGGGCATGAAGAAACTTCTCCAGTACCCATAATCAAGACCGGCTTTGATGACCTCTTGATCTCTGCTGAAGACCCCCATCAAGGGTTTGAGAAACACAATCATGAGCGTAGAAGCAATCATAGCAACGAAAACTTTGAAGACTATGGTTTGCTCGATCACTCTGTTTGTTCGTTCATAATCTTTTGCACCGTAATTTTGAGAAATCAACGAAGTAGAACTCATACCAATTATCTCGTTGAGGACCTCAACAAGCCAAAAGATAGTCGAGAAAACCGTAACACCGGCGATTGCCTTCGCCGAGATCATGCCTATCCAGAACATATCGACGATGTCGTACAAACCCTGTAAAGCAAAACCGCCCATCGTGGGCAGCGCCATGTAAAAAAGATTTTTAGTTAAACTGCCTTGTGTGAGATCTCTACTCAATCCACTTCACCCTTGCACTACTCAGCATCTTGTCACGAAAATTATAACACCTTTTCAATGAACTTTGAAATGAAGTGATTGCTTTCTTTGCGAAAGTCGATAAAGATCTGTAGATTGAGCGCGTACGAATAAGCTTTCTAAAGAAAAAGAGTGAAAGAACTGTATAAACACTGGTGATTGTCTGATTTCTTGAATTTTCGGCAGACCTGAGTTGTATTGTCGCTTGACAGAAACACAAAAGTAATGTAAGGTCAAATTGATCATTCTCGGTAACGTTACCGGGAATAAAGGGAGGTGTTCTCATGAGGCGTTGTGTCTTGGTTTTCCTCGTTCTGCTTATGGCCTTGACCATCTTGGCGAAAGAAAAGATCATCGTAAACAGTTATATGTCCGACCCTGCACCTCGAAAAGCCTTCGCTGAGCTTGTAGATATCTTCATGCAGAAGTACCCAGAATACGAA
>JBBFME010000086.1:0-9215 GCA_037478695.1 Pseudothermotoga sp. | reverse complement strand
CATCAATTTGAGCACTTGTGCTTGTATGGTCACATCCAATGCAGTCGTTGGTTCATCAGCTATCAAGAGTTTTGGGTTACAGGCTAATGCCATCGCTATCATCACACGCTGTCTCATTCCACCGGAGAGTTGATTTGGGTATTGTTCGTATCTTTTCTGTGGCTCAGGTATCTTAACGCTCGCCAACATTTCTACACTCTTTTTCTTTCTTTCTTCTCTGTCTGATCTTTCGTGCAACTCGTAGACCTCTTCTATCTGCCAACCGACTGTATAGACAGGATTGAGAGAAGACATCGGTTCCTGAAAGATCATCGATATCTCTTTTCCCCTTATTCTGTAGAGTTCCTCTTTGGGTAACTTCAGAAGATCTGTGCCGTTGAACCATATGTGCGAATCACTATCTATGAAGGCGTTTTTCGGTAGCAACCTTGTGATCGCGTAGGCTGTGACGGTTTTGCCACAACCAGATTCACCCACAATACCGAGGACTTCACCGTCGTTCAAATCAAAAGATACATCGTCAACTGGGACTATTTTGCCCATGTTTGTCTTGAAGCCGACTTTGAGGTTTTCCACCTTCAAGAGCATCGCATCACCTCAGGTTTCACTCACAAACTTTGGATCCAAGGCATCGCGCAGTCCATCGCCGAGGAAGTTAACACTCAGCACCGTTATGAAGATCATGAGTCCAGGAAAGAAAACAAGCCACCACGGCACAACTGAGGAATGACCCGTCGAGAGTATGTAATTCATCGATCTCTGTAGCATATTACCCCAAGAAGGCGTTGGCGGTTGTATGCCAAGTCCAAGATAACTCAAAGAAGATTCAGAGAGTATCGCATAAGATAGATTGAGCGTAGCCGAGACAATCGTTATTGGCATCACGTTGGGAAGTATGTGCTTGAAGAGAATCTTAATCCTACTCGTGCCCAACACACGGGCTGCCATAACATACTCACTTTCTCTCAAAGAGAGAACTACTCCCCTCACAAGCCTTGAAACACCCATCCATCCGAAGATAGAAAGAACGAGAATCGTGTTCGTCAAGCCTGAGCCAAAGACCATCGTCAGTATTAGCAAAACTGGAAAGAGAGGAACAGAAAGCATGACGTCGACAAATCTCATGAGTAATCTGTCGATTATTCCACCGAAATAGCCAGAGATCAAGCCTATCAACAAGCCTACACCCGTGGTGATCAGAGAAGAGACAAAGCCCACAAACAACGATATCCTTCCACCGTACATGAGTCTTACCAACACATCTCTGCCCAACTCATCGGCACCAAAGAGATGATTTTGTGAAAAAGGTGGTGCAAAGATCGCCGCCAGATCGAATTCGTCGTATGTAACCTTCACCAGAAAAGGTCCTATCAAACTGAAGACTGTGACAAAGAGCAGTGTGATCAGTCCAAACAACGCCAGTCGATGCTTCAAAAATCTCTTTCTAACGAGTTGCCAATAGCTCCCGATAGGTATTACAGCGCTGTCTTGCAATTGTTCGTATTTCTTTTTCACAAAGAACACCGTTACACCGCCTTTGCACCGAGTCTGACTCTTGGATCGACGACGGTATAGAGTACATCTGCCAAGAGATTAGAAAACAGCGTGATCACCGTGAGGAACATCAAGCAGTTTATGGCAAGATTGTAATCGCTCGCTAAAACTGCCTCGTATATGAGCCTGCCCATGCCAGGCCAAGAGAAAACAGTTTCGACTATCAGGGCACCGCCGAAGAAATAGGGAATGTCGAGTGCGATGATCGTTATGATCGGAATCATGGCATTTCTCAGTGCATGCTTCAGTATGACTCTCCTCTCTTGAGCGCCCTTCGAATAGGCAGTTCTTATGTAGTCTTGATCGAGCACCTCTAAGAGCGAGGTTCTTATGTACCTGACCCAATAGGCCACTTGTACTAAGCCAAGCACCAAAGCAGGCAAGGTTAAATGTTTGATTCTGTCAACAAAGACATTCCACGTACCAGTCATGCCATAGGTCTGAACACCGGAGATGGGAAACCAGCCGAGCACGACTGAAAAAACTATGATCGCCATCAACGCGAACCAGAAGGTGGGCAATGAAATACCTATGAAGGCAAGAACTGTGAAGAAGTAATCAAAAAAGGAATACTTCTTCACAGCCGAGTATATGCCTATAGGAAAGGCTACTATCAGTCCTATGAGCCAGGCAGTAACCGTCAAGAGCAATGTGTTCGGAAGTCTTTTAACGATTATCCCCAGTACAGGTTGCTTGTACATCGAAGAAAAGCCAAGATCACCCTTCAGGAAATTTGCGAGCCAGAAAAAGTATCTGACTATCAACGGATCGTCAAGATGGTAATACTTTCTGAGCTCTGCAATTCTCTGAGGATCTTTCTGAACGGCACGCGGGTTCTCTAAACGGCTGTAAAGCAGTGGATCACCTGGCATCGCGTTGAGTATTGTGAATATGATCAAAGATATCAAAAAGAATATGGGAATCAACTCTAAGAGTCGAATGATCAAATACCTCTTCAAGAGAGCAACCTCCTACAACTTCTGTACATAATCTGCTGTTTTCAAGCCTGCGAGCAACTGTATCGCCACGAGATCTTTTATGGGAATGGCTTTGTAGTTCAGATTTTTCTTCAGATATTCGATCTTCTTTTTGAAATGCTCGTTCAGCTTCTCTCTTACTTCTTCGAGTTGATCATCTTGTTGTTTGGCCAAAATCTCACCAAGCAATCGTCTGAGCATTCCGAGTGAGAGCGACTGATAGAACTGCGTGACACAGGTGTTGTCAAAGACCTCTGCAACCGTTGCCTTTCGTAAAAGTTCAGGATCTGTCTCTATCCAGTTTCTCTCTGCCTCTAAGTACTTCGGCACCGTCTCAACGTAGTTTGCAAAAACCTCAAAAAAGGGAGAATTTTCGTCTGCAAAAGGACGAATCCTTTCAAAGATCTCTTGAATGATTTTGGCATTCTCGGTAGAACTTTCCCACGCCATCATTCTGGCTTCTTTTCGAGTTATAGAACTCTGCGAAGAATCCTCGATGCGCGGATCGTAGTAGTACGGTACCTCACAAACTAAAGAAAAGGTCTTTGCAACTCTACTGGCATACTCATCGGAACTTGCCCCAGCCTTGATGATCTGAGCAGGATCGACCTTTGAGTTTTTTTCCAAGTAGTCATACTCTTCTGTTATGGGAGTGAGTTTGTAAACAGCCTGTGAGAGCATCTTCAAATAAGGGACCTCTGGCTCACCCAAAGCAAGAGGCACGCTGAATTTATGGGGAATTTGGTGAAAACTCTCGTAGAGTTGTGGTGAATCTTCGCTGATGTAATAATAAACGCCACCAAAACCTGCGTTGTGCAGTGAGTACATGAAAACAGGTTTTTGCTCTTCTATTATCTTCATAAGAACTTGAGTTTCCGGCAATGGATCATGGAAATGCAAGGTCTTGTAGTCTACCGGAAAGGTCCATTCGACCTGCTTGAATCCTGGTGGTCTGTAAAAGTTCGTCGCATAGGCTTCTATGGACTGCGGATTTGAGAACCATCCTTCGTTCAATTTAGTGCCATCTGGATCGATTACCTTTATCAAATACCAAGTGTAATCAAAGTGAGATCTCAGTGCTTCATTCTCGGCAAGTTCTTCAGCAAGAAAATCCAGCATCATCGCCCCTATTGGTTCGTTCGGATGTGGACAGCCAAAGAGTAAGGCGCTTTTTGAACCATTGCCAATCTGAATGACCTTTATTGGATGTCCCTTTCTGGAGTTTCCCATCTGATAAACCTTCACAACTTTTGGGTATTTCTTTGCGAGTTGATCGGTTCTCTTGTCAAAATCGTCAACCCGGAAAAACTCCTGGTAATTCGGTATTTTCTCGATCAAAGTGTGAAAATTCATCTTATGCCTCCTTGCTGAAAAAAGCTGGGAGAATACCCCCAGCCTTTATCGTTTTTCTGTGTCTATGTACCAGTTGTAGATGATCCAACCGAGTCCACTATCGTAAGTAGAGTTGAAGCTCTTTATGTACTTCTTTGCAAAATGAGGAGTTGGATCTGAGAGCAACGGTAAGACCGGAAGATCGTTCGTCCAGAGTGCAAAGTGTTCTTTATAGAGTTGAACCCTTTTTGCGTAATCTACTTCCGTAGCCATCTTTGCGAGTATTTCATCGTTCTTTGGATTGGACCAACCCGTGTAGTTGGTTCCGCCCCAGTTGTTGGCTTCTGACGGTATCATGTCGCTTCCCCAGTAGTTCAAAGCTTCATCACTCACACCGTAACCCCAACCTGTCAGCCAGGCATCGAACTTGCCCATTGGTGCTTCATCCCAGATCACAAGTGCTGGCTTGAGCTCTATCTTCACAGATATACCGACCTTTTTGAGCATTCCCTGTATCAACTGTGTCATCAATTCATTCTGGCTGCTACCAGCCCCTGCTATCAATGTGAACTCGAAGATCTTGCCGTCTTTTTCAAGAAGTCCTTGCTTGTTCTTTTTCCATCCAGCTTGCGCAAGCAGTTCTTCGGCTTTCTTTGGATCATACGGGTATTTCTTTATATGGTCTCCCTTGAGGGCATCTCTCATCATGTGCACCTCTGTGATCCAGGTGTCCACGATCTGTCCTTTTCCGAAGAAGACCACGTTGTTGATCTGTTGTCTGTCGATAGCGTAGAGTATGGCTTGTCTTACCCTCACATCAGAGAACAATGGATGTGGCTTTGAAAGATCTTGTGGGTCTCTGAAGTTCAGATCGAGTGTTTGCACTGCAACGTTCGGAGTGAAATAGGTGTTGAACAGATCGCCTTTCTCTTTTTGAAGCTGCAAACTCTGTTTCAGGTCGAGTGTGTATCTGCCGAAATCTATTTCACCTTTCAAAACAGAAGCAAAGATGACATCGCTATCAGGAATTATTCTCATGACGATTTGATCGATGTTCGGTCTACCCATGTAATACTCGTCGAAGGCTTCGAGAACTATGTACTGTCCTTCAACATATTCTTTGAATTTGTATGGACCTGTCATGATCGGGTTAAAGGTAACCTTCTGCACAAATTCATCCCATTTTCCTGTTTTCTTAGCCTCTTCGAAATCTTTTCTGAAGAGATGCTCTGGCAACTGGAACCAACCGTAGTAGTATGCGTAGACAGAAGAGCCAAGTTCTGCACCAGGTGCTGGATTCGGGAGGTGAATCGTAAAGGTGTAATCGTCGATCACATCAACGCGATCAACCATTCTTTCGAAATAATTAGAGGTCACAGGTGCTTCTGAGACCATTACTTCCCATTGGAACTTCGCGTCGTGTGCTGTGACTGGATGACCATCGTGCCATTTCATGCCTTTGCGAAGCTCGTAAGTTATACTCATCGAACCATCTGGATTGATCTTTACAAGACCATTTTCCAAAGAAGGCATTCTCTTGATCATCCTTGGGTGATAGAAGCCGTTGTCGTCAGTACCTGTGTAGCCATCACCGATGATGTTGCAGATCGTCCAAGTCAAACCTGAAGAGGTGAATATGGTATTGAAACCTTTCGGGTCTGCTCCAACTGCCGTCACAATAGTGCCACCACGCTTTGGTGGATAGAGCGCCATGTAGAAAGACCTTGCAGCCTCTGCTTTGGTTATTGGCGAGAATGGCTCGAGCAAATGACCATAACGATAATCTAAGAGCTGTCTATCACTTCTGAAAGCAAGCGTGAAAGCACCAAGCGCCTCTTTTGGAACTTTCTCTTCGTCATTTGCGAGTGTGCAGATCTCTGTGAACTTCGCCGCTTCTTGTTCAAGACCAAGTACCTTTACCAAAGTCATGATGAAGTCTTTACGCAGAACAGAATCTGAACCCTTTTTAACCAAAGACTCTTTACCGGGAAATGCCTTTGCAACAGCGGAATAGAACTCATCGTAAGTCAGTGCTGAATCGTCGATGGTTTTCAAAATGCCAAGTTTCTGGATGACTGGAGCTGCTTCGTCAAGACTGATCTGCGAAAAACTGAGGATTACCAATGAGGTGAGAATTAGAACAGCCAAAAACTTTTTCATCAACATACCCCCTTTGTTTGGAATAATTATATACGATCTAATGCAGTCGTCAACGTTCTTATTCGTTTTATAAGGTGTTAATATAAAAGTGTGCAGAAAATAGAGCTGAACAAAGATTTTTTAAAGGCATTAGATTTGATGGAAAATTCAAACAAAAACATCTTCATAACGGGCAAAGCAGGTACCGGGAAATCTACACTGCTTCAGTATTTTCGTGAGAAGACTAACAAACAGGTTGTTGTACTCGCTCCGACAGGTGTTGCCGCGTTGAATGTGAAAGGCGAGACGATTCATTCCTTCTTCGGACTCAAACCAGATGTAACCGTTGAAAAAATTCAGCCAGTCGATGAAGAAATCTACAGAAACATAGACACATTGATCATCGATGAAATCTCTATGGTCAGAGCAGATTTGCTCGACTGTGTCGACAAGTTTTTGAGATTGAACGGTAGGTACAGGAACAAACCCTTTGGTGGAACTCAAGTAATAGTGATAGGTGATCTCTACCAACTCCCACCGGTAGTAACAGAAAAGGAGAGAGACTTTTTCAAAGAACGCTACAAAAGCGAGTATTTCTTCGATTCAGATGCCTTCAAGAGTGTCGAATGGGAGTTCATAGAACTTGAGAAAGTTTACAGACAAGAAGATGAACAATTCATAAGAATTCTGAATGAGATCAGAAACGGCAAAATCAGTCAAGATAGTCTTTCACTTTTGAACAGTCGCGTTGGTGCCCGAGTGGGAAAAGGTGGTTATACCGTGCACTTAACGGCCCACAACGAAACTGCGAGAAAGATAAACCAGCAGAAGCTCGAAGAACTGTATGGAAAAACTTACACATTCTACGCCCAGATTTCCGGTAATTTCGAAGAAGATTCCTATCCAACAGATTACAAACTGTTGCTCAAAAAGAACGCTCAGGTGATGATGCTCAACAACGATGCCGATGATCGATGGGTGAATGGCTCTGTTGGCAAGATCGTTGATGTCCTTCGAGGCAGAGAAGAAGAGACGATCTTGGTTCAGTTTCCCAATCTCAGAATCGAAGAAGTAACACCTTACGAGTGGGATATATTTCATTACAGATACAACAGAAGAAAAAGACAGATAGAAACAGATGTCATAGGATTCTTCAGACAGTATCCTTTGAAATTGGCTTGGGCAATCACAATTCACAAGAGTCAAGGCAAGACCTTTGACAACGTAATCATCGATCTTTCGAAAAGATTCTTTGCTCCAGGACAACTGTACGTGGCGTTGAGCAGGTGCAGGTCTTTGAAAGGTGTCTCGCTAACAAGAGAGGTGACAGAGTCAGATGTCAGAGTCGACTACAGAGTCATGCGATTTCTGAACCACTTTCAGTGCGAGTATTGGCACAAACAGACGCCTTCAGCTGAGCAGTTGAGTGTGATCGAAGAAGCTATGAGGGAAGGAAAATACATAAGAATAGTTTATCTGAAAGCTAATAACGAAAGAATAATTAGAGTGCTGAAGCCAAAGCAGTTGGGCAACTTTTCATTCGAAGGGAAGACCTTTCACGGCCTTCGTGCTTACTGTCTTGAAAAGAGAGAGATGAGAACCTTCAGAACAGATAGAATTCTAAGCGTTGAGATTATTCAAGACGAGGAGGTCTTACGATGACACAAGCAAGATTGTTAAATCAATCCAAATTTCTCGGATCAAAGGATTCTTATGAAAGCAGCAAAGTTGTCTTAGTAGGTGCACCTTTAGACCAGACGACGAGTTTCAGACCTGGTACGAGAATTGGACCAAGAAGGATCAGAGAGCTGTCTTATGGATTAGAAGAGTACAGTCCATACCTAAAGGATTCTCTGAGCAAAAAGAGTTTTTGCGACATCGGAGACATCGAGCTACCTTTTGGCAATCTGCAAAAAAGTCTCGAAGCAATTGAGTTAATAGCAAGGCAGATTCTCGAAGATGGAAAAATCCCCTTTTTCATCGGTGGAGAGCATTTGATCACTTATCCTGTGGTCAAACAGGTAGCCTCAAAGTATCCGGAGTTGAAGGTTGTTCATTTTGACGCACACGCAGATCTGAGAGACAGCTTTTTCGGTGAAAAACTTTCTCATGCGACGGTGCTGAGAAGAGTATGTGAGTGTATCAAAGACAAACATTTATATCAGTTTGGTATCAGATCGGGTGTAGAGGAAGAGTTTGAGTTTGCCAAAGAGCATGTGAACACTTTCCTTGTAGATGTTAAAGAATCCTTTCTGAACATCTTTGAACGGTTCAAAGGTTTTCCCGTTTATGTGACCTTTGATATAGACGTGATCGATCCAGCTTACGCTCCAGGAACGGGAACACAAGAACCCGGTGGCTGTACTTCCAAAGAGATCTTTGAAATCATACAGCTTTTTAAAGAACTGAATGTAGTCGGCTTCGACCTCGTCGAGGTCTCGCCACCTTTAGATTTCTCTGAAAGAACCTGTTTGCTTGCGGCGAAGATCATTAGAGAAGTGTTGATCTCTATTGCATGATCATTTCTTTTTAAGCACCTTGCCAGGGCGAGCGCCGGTGTGTTGTGAACCTTCCAATGTCGGCGCTCCGTTCACTATCACGTAGGCTATGCCCTGCGGGTAACTCTTTGGATTGTCGTAGGTGGCTGTGTCTTGAATTTTGTCAAAATCGAAGATCACGATATCGGCGAAAGCGCCAGGTCGAATGACACCACGATCAAAAAGACCGATTCTTCTCGCTGAGAGGTAGGTCATCTTGTGTATGGCTACTTCAAGAGTTAGGGTTTTGAGTTCTCTGACATAGCGTGCAATCACTCTTGGAAAGGTTCCGAAGTTTCTCGGGTGTGGGTGTCCAGAAGAAAGAACTCCCTCAAGCGAGAGGGCACTTCCATCGGAACCAATCATGGAAAAAGGACTTTGAATAACTTTCTTGACATCTTCTTCATCCATTGCAAATCTCATCATGCCAACCTTTGCCTTTTCTTCAATTATCAGATCGAAGGCTGCATCGAGTGGATCTTTGTGCAGAATTTTCGATATCTCTGCCAAACTCTTTCCTTGAAATCTCTTGTTAGACTCCGTGAAGGTGTAGGTGATGTACAGATTTTCATAGCCACTCATCGCTTGCTGAACTGGATCTATTTCTTTCTTGATTCTTTCCCTCGTTTTAGGATCTTTCAGCCTTTCTAAGAGTTTTTCAGTGCCGCCTTCGTGA
>JBBFME010000085.1:0-9415 GCA_037478695.1 Pseudothermotoga sp. | reverse complement strand
GGAGAACAAGAGATAGAAGAGAAAAGACGTAAGATAAGAGAACGAATCAGTCATCTGAGACAGAGATTGAATCTGTTGAAGGAAAACAGACAACAACAGAGAAAACTCAGGTTCAAGAGCGACCTTCCGATGATTTCGCTAGTCGGCTACACAAACGCCGGGAAATCAAGCCTTATAAGAACTCTGAGTAAGGATGAAATTTTTGTGGCAGACAAGCTGTTCAGTACTTTGTCTCCAGTTATAAGAAGGGTGAAGTTACCGAGCAATAGAGTGGCTCTTTTCAAGGATACAGTCGGCTTTATCAGAAATATTCCTCATACATTGGTAGATGCCTTCAAATCTACACTCGAGGAGATACTCTTTTCTGACTTGATCGTTCTGGTGGTGGATATATCCGACGAGAACTTCAACGACAAACTGAACGCCTCTCTAAAAGTCTTGGAGGAACTCGGTGCTCAAGAGATCAAGCGTATTTTGGTTTTCAACAAAATCGACCTCCTTACCCCTGCAGCATTGAAAATGCTTTGTAGCGCTTACCCACAAGCACTTTTCGTGAGTGCCGCAAAAGGAATTGGGATACAAGAGTTTTTGAAACGTATTTGCGATGAGATCGAAAAGAATGAATGCGAAGATTTATTTGCAATAAGGGTGGAGAAGTTGCCTTTGTTGATAAGAGAACAGGAGAGAATAACCATACTCGAACAGATATACGAAAACGACCTGGTGACCGTACGCGTCAGAGGACGCCCCAGTGTTCTGCGTAAGTTGAAAAAAATAACTGGAGGGATGAGTTCGTGAAAAAGAGTCTTGCACTTCTACTGCTTTTTGTGGCAGCAGTTCTTCAAGCTGTGAATTTCATTTCGCCTGTTGCTGGTACTGCTATCATCACATCCAGCTTTGGTGAATTCAGAGGCAGTGGCAACAGAGGGCCTCACTTCCACATGGGTATTGACCTGTCGACGAACATGAGAAGTGGCGTGCCAATTTTAGCTGCAGCCGATGGCTGGTTGGTCAGAGTTGAAATAGACGATGACGATATATACGGGAACGTCGTCGTACTCGAACACGAAGATACAACAAGAACACTTTATGCGCACCTGAGTAAGTTCTCGCCGAAAATCGATAGTTTGATCAACTCTGTGATTTCAGAGTTTGGCAAGAAACGAATAGTCGTTAACTTTCCAGCCAAGACGTTCTTCTTCAAAGCTGGTGAAGCAGTGGGTTACTCAGGCCAAACTGGCGAAGCAGCCCAGCCTCATTGCCACTTCGAAATTCGGAACGCAGATGAAACTTTCTGTTATGATCCGGCGAATTTCATCGATATTCCTAAGCCAAGAGACGCGTCCTTTTTGGTTAAATCTTTGGTGATAGACTCCGAGAAATATACTTATGCAGAGGGAAAGACCTACCCGTTCAAAGACCCATATCCGAAGATAGCACTCAATGTGGCAACGACACTTAACAAAAATGTAATTGGTTTGAAGAGTTTGAAGATGTACTTCAACGAGAATCTCGTGTATGATATTAACTTCGGTGAGATACCAATAGAGGAATTTAGCAATGTCTGGAGTGTGTACTCAAGTGATTCTGTTTCAGACGGTTACAGTTACAGCGCTTGGTACAAGCTGTATCCGGATAGAGGGACATCACTCGTTAAGACCAACAAGTTTGCAGAATTGGGTAGGTTACCTTCAAGGGTGAATGTGAAAATTGTTTGCACCGATATGTGGAACGACGAGTTTGTGATCAGATTTGTGGTTGAAAGAAGGTAGGGATTATGTGGTTTTTCAAGAAGAAAAAGGCTGATCATGATTTACAGTCAAATCCATTCTACAAAGAAGGCAATCTGTTGGTCGTCTATCTGAAATGCGATCGATGTGGCGAATATTTCAGAAGTCATTTGAGGATAGGCTACGATTTCATAAATGACTACGACAACCCTTCGTCTCCATACAAAATAGACAAGATCTATGTTGGTTCAAAATGCCCGAACAAGATACATCTCTTGGCCTCATTCACGGCATCGTATAAAGTGAGGACAGTCACTTTGGAAGGCGGAAAATTCGTCACAAAAGAGGAATATGAAAAGATGGTTCAGAAGAAGGAGGAGGAGAAATGAAAAAACTCTTCACGAGCGAGAGCGTTACAGAAGGACATCCTGATAAGGTAGCAGATCAAATCTCAGATGCGATCTTAGATGCGATCATCGAACAAGACCCAGATGCGAGAGTTGCCGTCGAAACAATCGTGACAACTGGTATAGCTGTCGTTGCAGGTGAGGTTACAACCGAGGCTTACGTTGACGTTCAAGACATCGTCAGAAAGACCATCCTTGAAGTCGGATACACAAGAGCGAAGTACGGTTTCGATGGTGAAACTTGTGGTGTTCTGACGTCGATACACAGCCAGTCTCCAGACATCGCTTTGGGAGTCAACAAAGCCCTCGAAGCACGAGAAAAGAACAACGATTCAGATGATTTTGATAAAGTCGGTGCAGGAGATCAGGGAATGATGTTTGGTTATGCGACAAATGAAACTCCTGAATTCATGCCACTCCCAATAATGCTTGCTCACAAGCTCGCAATGAGGCTCGCAAAGGTCAGAAAGGAAAAGTTAGTCCCATTCCTTAGACCTGATGGAAAGACACAAGTTACGGTCGAATACGATGATAATGGAAAGCCAGTAAGAGTTGACACAGTTTTGATATCAGCGCAGCACGATCCAGATGTGATCATCAACGATTTGAGAGAAGCCCTATTGCAGCACGTCATAAAACCGACGATACCCGAGCAATACTGGGACGACAATGTCAAGATATTGGTGAATCCTACGGGAAGATTTGTCTTAGGCGGGCCCTCAGCAGACACAGGCTTGACTGGTAGAAAGATCATCGTGGACACTTATGGTGGTTGGGTGCCACATGGCGGAGGCGCATTCAGTGGTAAAGATCCAACAAAGGTTGATAGATCTGCCCACTACATGGCTCGCTATGTTGCCAAGAATGTCGTTGCCGCGGGTTTAGCAGATAGATTCATGTTGCAGGTTTCATACGCGATAGGCAAAGCAAGACCTGTTTCTCTGATGATAGAAACCTTTGGCACCGCCAAAGTCGACGAAGCAAAACTGAGCGATGTTATCCTGAAGGTCTTTGATTTCAGGCCACTTGCGATAATAAGCAAACTCAATCTGAGAAGACCAATATACAAGAAAACGGCTGCATATGGACATTTCGGTAGAAATGAACCAGAGTTCACTTGGGAAAAACTCGATGCCGTCGCCGAATTGAAACGCGCATTCAATATGTGAAGGAGGAAGGTTGAATGGCAAAAAAGGTCAGTAAATCAGTGGTGAAGAGGGCTGAAGAAGCTGTTGTGAGAAATCTGAGAAACAAAGCTTACAAGACGAGAATGAAAAACGCTGTTAAAAAGGTGCTTGAGGCTGTCAAGGCAAAGGAATCAAAAGAGAACATAGACCAACTGCTGAGAGCAGCAATATCTTCGATAGACAAGGCAGCTACTAAGGGTGTCATTCACAGAAACCAGGCAGCGCGAAGAAAATCCCGCCTTCTGAAGGCTGTAAGAGCCTGACTGTAAAAGCTCTCGCAAAAAGATTTACAGTTTTTTTCTGATCTGTTCCAGCGCCTGTGAAAAGGTGCTGGGTTTTGTTATTGTGATAGAATTGTAATGAGGAGATGCCCAATGAGCAAATCGATTTTGCGATTCTTGATATTCATCTCCATGCTCTTGATAGGCAGTCTGCTGGCATACTATTTCTCGAACATGTGGTTTGTGGCAATTTGGTATGCCTCTCTTTTCGTGCTGAGTCTGTACTTTACAGTGAAAACTGGCGAGAGTCTGACAACTCTTTTCAAAATCGACGGCAAATGGATTTTGAAAAGCATTCTTTGTCTGCCTCTTGTATATCTTCTTATAGCAATTGTCAGCTTTCTCTTTCCTACAATTCAACAGACAACTCAACTGACGAAAATAGACACGACGACAGCTATTATCGTCGCTCTTTTGGGACCCATCTCCGAAGAGATGGCTTTCAGAGGATACGCACAGGGAATTGTTCGCAGAAAGATGAGCGTGAACTCAACGATAATGATCAGTGCACTCTTTTTCTCGTTGTTTCATTCGTTCGAGGTTTTCCCTCAGATTTTTGTGATGTCGCTTGTACTCAGTACAGTCAGAGAAGTCTCAGGCTCGATTGTCCCCTCTATGATAATACACTGTCTCAACAACACAGTCGCTCTGTTAGTGAACTTCTTTGTTTGAAAGGGGTGATACGATGTTTGATAGATTTTCAGAAAGATCAGCACAGGTTTTTGTGGAAGCTCAGAATGAAGCAAAAGAAATGGGCCATTCTTATGTCGGCACAGAACACATACTGTTAGCAATACTGAAACAAGATTTACCGGTCGTAGAGGCACTCGCCGAAATGGGTATAACCTATGCTCGCACTAAGAACGAAGTGATCTCTATGGTTGGCATGGGCATGCGAGGTTTTGCCAGCTCGCCTCAGATGACACCGCGTGCCAAGCGAGTAATAGAACTTGCATACGAAGAGGCAAAGTATCTGGGAAGCGACAAGATTCATCCAGAACATATTCTGCTCGGCATAATAAGAGAAGGAGAAGGAATAGCAGTACATGTACTGAGAAAGATGGGAATCGATTTAGGCACCGTTAGAAGGATAATCGTAGAAAATTCCTCGCCAAAAAGTGTGGAATTCGAAGGTGACAGAACTATCGAAAACGCTTCGGTAAGGCATTTAGAAGGCTTTGGAATAGACTTGACAGCACTCGCAACGAAGAATCAACTCGATCCAGTCATAGGAAGGGAAGAGGAAATCGAAAGAGTCATGCAAGTTCTCGTGCGAAGAAAGAAGAATAATCCTGTGTTGATCGGTGAACCTGGAATCGGTAAAACAGCTATTGTAGAAGGATTGGCACAGAGAATTGTCGCCGGCGAGGTGCCAGAACCTTTGAAACGCAAAACGATCTTCTCACTCGATGTAGCAGCTCTCGTTGCAGGCACGAAGTACCGAGGTGAATTTGAGAAGAGAATGAAGAAGCTGCTGCAGGTGGTTACAAAGGATCCAAATATAATTCTCTTCATCGATGAAGTTCACACTATAGTCGGCGCTGGCTCTGCTGAAGGGGCAGTCGATGCCGCAAACATACTCAAACCAGCCCTTGCACGCGGAGAACTCAGATGTATAGGCGCCACCACACCAGATGAATACAGAAAGTACATAGAAAAGGATGCAGCACTTGAAAGAAGATTTCAGAAGATATACATCAAAGAACCTACCACAGAAGAGACCCTTGATATACTCAGAGGCCTCAGATACAAATATGAATCACACCACAGAGTGAGATACACAGATAGCGCACTCGAAGCTGCTGTTTATCTATCAAAAAGGTACATAACTGATCATTTCTTGCCAGACAAAGCTATAGACGTCATCGACGAAGCAGCGGCAAGGGCAAGGCTGAAGAGTTTTGTCATACCTTCGGAGTTGCAGCAACTGAAAAAACAGCTTGAGGAAGTCAAAGCGAACAAAGAACTGGCAGTACTCAATCAAGACTATGAAAAGGCTGCAGAGCTAAAAGAGAAGGAAAAAACACTCAGTCAAGAGTACACAGATAGATACGAACAGTGGCGCAAGTCCGTCGAATCTTCGATCGTGAGCGTTGATGTTGATCAAGTAGCTGAGGTCGTTTCTGGCTGGACCGGAATACCCCTGATGAAATTGGAAGAGAGCGAGAGTATGAAGTTGCTCAGTTTGGAAAAAGCATTGCACCAGAGGATCGTGGGACAAGAAGAAGCCATAAAGGCAATAGCAAAAGCGATAAGAAGGGCGAGAAGTGGATTGAAGGATCCCAGACGTCCAATAGGAGTCTTTCTGTTCTTGGGACCCACGGGCGTCGGAAAGACCGAACTGACAAAAGTCCTTGCCGCGCACCTCTTTGGCGATGAAAAGGCATTGCTGAGATTTGACATGAGCGAATACATGGAAAGATTTTCCGTCTCAAGATTGATTGGTGCTCCTCCAGGATACGTAGGCTATGAAGAAGGAGGTACTCTAACTGAAAAAGTGAGGAGAAGACCCTTCTCAGTAATCTTGTTCGACGAGATTGAGAAAGCGCACCCAGATGTTTTCAACATCCTTTTGCAGATAATGGATGATGGAAGATTAACAGACTCACAAGGAAGAGAAGTCGATTTTAAGAACACGATAGTCGTCATGACGAGCAACATTGGAGGCACTTTGATAAACAAGTCCAAGAAAACAATGGGTTTTGTCTCTGCCGAAGATGCTCAGAAAGACTATCAAGAGATGAAAGATTTGGTCTTGGAAGAAGTCAAGAAGACCTTCAGACCAGAGTTTCTCAACAGAATCGACGAGATAATTGTATTCCACTCTCTGACACGTGATCATGTTGAAAAGATAATAGATATACTCATCTCAGACGTTCAAGAAAGATTGCAGAGCAAAGGAATATCGATAAAGCTCACCAAAGAAGCAAAAGATTTCTTGATTCAAAAAGGATATGATCCTATCTTCGGTGCGAGACCTTTGAAGAGAGCTATACAGCAATATTTGGAAGACCCACTTGCCGAAGAGATACTCAGGGGTAAGTTTGGTCCCTCAGACACTGTGATCTGCAAGGCGACTGAAAGCGGTCTCAAGTTCATCAGAAAGAAACACAGAACGGGCGTACTCAAGAGATGAAAGAGAAGAGTTATTTTGTCTGTAACAACTGTGGCTACGAATCTGTGAAATGGTTCGGAAAATGTCCTCAGTGCGGGGAATGGAATACCGCAACTGAGTTCAAACCAGAACTTGCTGGCAAGACTGGGGTAACGGTGCTCACTTTGAACGAAGCTCTCAGAACGACGAAACTTGACAGACTGAGTACAGGTTTCAGCGAGCTCGATGCTGCCCTTGGTGGAGGAATTCTACCAGGGCAGGTTATCCTTCTGGGTGGCGAACCCGGTGTTGGAAAAAGTACCTTGGCCTTGGAGATCTGCGACTGGTTTTCGAAAAGCAAACTCAAAACTCTGTATGTGGCTGCAGAAGAGTCTGCCGAACAGATTGCTATTAGGGCGCAACGTTTGCTCTGTCAAGGTCTTGATCAGATAATGATCTATTCTGGTAATGACTTAGAACACGTTCTCGAGATCTTGAACGAGAGTTATTCTCTGCTCGTAGTCGATTCCCTTCAAACGATGTACTCACCAGAAGTTGGTACCTACCCTGGCAGCGTAGTGCAAATACGCACCTGTGCCGAAAAAATAATTGAAAGATGCAAACAACTATCAGTTCCAAGCATTTTGATAGCCCACATAACAAAGAGTGGCGAGATATCTGGGCCTAAATTAGTAGAACATTTGGTAGATACAGTAGTGTACTTCGAAGGCGAAAGAAACACCGAACTTAGAATTCTGAGGACAATCAAGAATCGTTTTGGTCCTTCCGGCGAGATTGCAGTCTTTGAGATGGTTGAAAACGGTTTAAGACAGATGATCAATCCTGTTTTCTACGAAACGCAAGATCAGTTGCCTGGTAACTGCTTAGCCTGTGCTGTTGAAGGATCTCGCACCTTCGTTGTGCAAGTTCAAGCACTTGTTTCAAGAACAAAGAGTACTCTTCCAAGGCGTGTTAGCAATGGTTTTGATATGACAAGACTGCTTTTGCTCATCGCAGTCATCGGGAGGCATATGCAGTTGCCCATAGAATCGCACGACATTTACGTTAACATCTTAGGAGGGCTGAAGATAACCGACCCAGGCATAGACGCAGCAGTTGTAGGGGCACTTCTTTCGTCGATGTTGGACAAAAGACTTGATAAGACTGCTCTGATCGGAGAAGTGAGCTTGGATGGTTCACTGAGACGCGTTCATCGCATGAAATCTAGAATCGAGGCTCTGAGAAAGATAGGAGTTGAAGAAATAATTGCACCGAGAGTGAGCGAATCCAAAGAAGAAAATGTTCAAGTTATAGATTCGGTGAAAGAACTTGGTAAAATATTCGGGGTGAAGTGATTTGATACCTGAGGTACTTCTCGAGAAGATAGCGCTTCTTTCACCCGGTACATCTTTGAGAAAAGCTTTGGATGATATAATATCGGCAAACCTTGGTGCTTTACTTTTTTTCGTTGATGACCCACAGAGATACGAAGATCTCATCCAAGGTGGATTCGATATAGACTGTGCGTTCAGCGCAGAGAAACTGTATGAACTTGCCAAGATGGACGGGGCAATAGTAATCTCGAGCGATCTATCGAAGATACTCTTTGCAAATGTTCATCTGGTACCTGATCCACTGATACCTACCTTTGAAACAGGCATGCGCCATCGAACAGCAGAAAGAGTCGCAAAACAGACTGGTCAGATGGTGGTGGCCATATCCAAGAGAAGAAATGTGATCTCTCTTTACTATGGAGAACACAAGTATGTGATGAACGATCTTCGTGTTTTGATCTCGAGGGTTTCACAAGCTGTGAACACTCTGGAAAGGTACAGGACGAACTTCGATAAGTTGATCTCCGAGATAGAGGTTAAGGAACTTCACTCTGCTCCCACAATCTACGAAGTTGCTCGGGCAATTGAAAAGGCTTTTGCGATAATCAAAACCTATGAGGAGACATATCCTTATCTGGTCGAACTTGGCGAGGAAGGCAGACTGATGAACATGCAGATCGAAGAGATCATGGAGGACATATACGATATAACCTACCTGCTTGTAATGGATTATTCTCAGAAGGATATCGATATAGATCAGGCACGAGGGATTATACAAGATCTCAGAAGGGATGAAGAGATCACTCTGATCAGGATAATTCGAGCACTTGGAATTGATGTGCAGAACTTGGCTCAAGCCGGTGAGTTTGTATCTTATTCTCGTGGCTACAGAATTCTTAGATACACTGCAAAAATTCCCATGACTGTCTGTGCAAAGGTCGTCAAGGCTTTCAAGAATCTGAAGATGTTGAGCGAAGCAAGTGTAGATTCTCTTCAATCCGTTGACGGTATTGGTGAAAAAAGGGCATTGGCAATTCTTTCGGCAATTGGTATGATAAAGAACAGAATTCGTTGATCACATATCATGTCCTTGTGGTAGAATGACAAAGGCTGAGAAAAGACACAAAGGGAGGATCAGAGAATGAAGAGGACCTATCAACCAAATCGCAGAAAAAGGCAGAAGACTCATGGTTTCTTGGCAAGATCAAGGACTCCATCTGGTAGAAAAGTTCTTGCTCGAAGACGTGCAAGAGGCAGATGGAGAATCGCAGTCTGACGGATTTTTCACTCCCACGTCATGAGCGTTTGCGACTGAGAAAAGACTTCGACAGGGTCTTCCGGAATGGAAAGGTTCTTCAAAGTGATCTTTTCACCGTTATATG
>JBBFME010000084.1:4748-9455 GCA_037478695.1 Pseudothermotoga sp. | reverse complement strand
GTATGGGATTGAGAACGAGCACCGAGCCCGGCAAATCAAAGCGTTCTTTGCTCAAAAAGATCGAAAGAATCTCTTCAACGGTCTCTACCTTTGTAATGGGAATTTCAGTAGATCGACAGTAGAAAGCTGGTAACTTATCTGTCTTATAACCAACCACAGTCACTTCGAGTGTCTCGAGCATCTCAATGGTTCCTCTTAAATCGAGAATAGACTTTGGGCCTGCGCACACAACTATCATTCTCGTCCTCGAAAGCTCGACTAAGTCCTGTGAGACATCCCAACGATCTGTTGAGTGAACTCCTCCTATGCCGCCAGTTGCAAAAACCTTTATACCACTCAGATGAGCCAAGTGCATCGTCGCGCTGACCGTTGTGGCAGCCCATCTTTTCAGAGCAACTGCAATCGCAATCTCTGAAACTCCTACCTTCATTACATCTTCTCTTGTTCCTATTTGTCTTATCTCTTCATTGCTCAGACCTATTCTTATCTCACCAGCGACCAAACCAATAGTTTTTGGAATACAGTTATGATCTCTTACAATTTCTTCGAGTTCTAAAGCAATCTCGATGTTCTTTGGCTTGGGCAGCCCATGTGCGATAACCGTTGATTCAAGTGCGACTGTTTTATCAGACATAACTCACCATCTTTCGAAATGAATTCGTTCTTTCTTAAACCTGTCTGCAGGTCCGGGATTTTCCGCAGGGTACCCAACACAAACCAATGAGAAGGCTATGACTTTCTTTGGAAGGTTCAATATCTGACTGAATGCTTCTATCCTTTTCTGATCTGGATAAACACCACACCAAACGGCACCCAAACCCAATTCACTTGCCCTCAGTAACATATTCTGCGTTGCAGCCGAGCAATCCTGTACCCAGAAATCGCCGAACTTTGTAAGTGTTAAGTCTGCACAGATCACTATAGCAGCAGGTGCGTTTAAAACCATCTTGGCATAGGGATGTGAGTGAACGATTTTCTCCTTGGTTTCCTTGCTCTTGACCACTATGAAATGCCAAGGCTGCTCGTTACCAGCGGAAGGTGCATGCATCGCTGCTCTTATGATTTCCATGATGTGCTCTTCTTCAACATCTCTGTCTTGATACTTTCTGATACTTCTTCTTTGATAGATAATACTCATGCAGATCACTTCCTCTTCGAATTGTAAATTTTTCCAAGGCTACCCATTACGATTGCTCCAATCAATAGAATCATACCAAAAAGTTGTACGCTGGACATTCTCTCTGAAAGAATCAAAAAAGAGAAAACTGCGGCGAAAACTGGCTCACCAACGTATACCAGTGCCGATGTGTTCGAACCAACATACTTTTGGAATCTGAGTTGTACCCACACGGCAAAGATTGTGGCAAAGATTGCCGTGAAAAGCATAACTGAAATGAATCCCAAGTTTGTCTTGAAGTTTCCGCAAGCCGGACTCAGTACACCGTTGATGAGAGAAGTCATAAGAAACTGTGGTGCAAGCAAAGAGACCTCGTTTTGCTCGTTTTTTGTGAAGTGTGTTACCAAGACAACATGAATTGCAAAGGCAATTGCACAGATCAAGGTGAGCAAATCTCCAAAATTAAAAGGATCATGTGTTGGATCATTGAGCATATAAAGCCCCACAACAGAAATGAAAAAGGACAGTATCTGCAAAAACGTCGGTTTGCTTTTCTCTATCATGTAAGAGAAAAAAGGGACAAGAGGTATATACAGCGAGGTTATGAAACCACTCTTAGTCGAAGAGGTGATCTTCAAGCCACTCGTCTGAGTCGCATAGGCAATGCCAAGAAAAACACCGAGAATCACACCTCTTTTCCACATGGACTTACCTTTGAAGAAGACCAGAGTCAAGATAAAGGCTGTCAGAAATCTCAAACAGTTGTAGTAAAAAGGATTGATTCCTACTAAGACTATTTTCTGTATTGGGAAGGTCAGTCCCCATATCGCTGTTACAGCCAACAACAAAGCTATGGCTTTCGTTTTCATCATAGACTACTCTGTCTTTTCACAAGATTAGTCTCAAGAACAATTCTTTTTGGTATTTCTTCACCATTAATCAACTTCATAAGAAGATCAGCGCAGATCTTTCCAACTTCTTTGTTCATGTACTCAACACTCGAGAGCGGTGGATCTAAAAAGTCACAAAAGGAAAGATTTCCATAACCAAAGACAGACACCTGATCTGGTACTTTGATGCCTTCATCTTTCAGTGATTTCAAAACACCAACCGCTATGTGATCGCTGCTGCAAAGAATGACGTTCGGCAAGGTCGAAAGACTTTTGGTCGCATCATACGATTCTTGTGGTTTTTTCAGTACTCTCACGTCGTAGTTTTCTATCTTATGGTTGAACATGGCTTTCATGAACGAAGTGTAGAGCATATAAGACTTGTAGTTAGCAAGATCTTCACACAGAAATGCAAATGAACGAGCGTTGTATTTCAGCATTCTTTCAACGATACTGTTCATCGCAGAAGAATGGTTGAAGGTCACAGAGCAGCTCATTGAGTCATACCCAACGAGCAATGAAGCTTTCACTTGGTCTTTGAATCGTTCGGAGATCACTACAACAGGGTCAGCAGAACTGTCAAGGTTCGCCTTCAAGTTCACCAAGATACCCTTCTGATACAGTTGCTCAACGATTCCTTGCAAGACACTAAGATAATTTTCCTCCCAGCCGTTGAGTACTGCACCAACTTGAGCATGACTTTTTCTGAAAAGCCGAGCAAAACTGCTCGGTTGAAATCCCGTATCCTTGATCACCTGCATGACTCTTTCCCGAAGTTGTGGGTCTACGTTACTCTTCTGATTCAGCACTCTCGATACAGTTGAAATCGAAACTTCTGCCATTTGGGCGATGTCTTTGATCGTCAATTTCTTCAAAAACAACCCCCCACGGTCCTTTTGATCAGTCTCTTCTACCAAAGGCGCCGGCAATGAACAACATTCTCAGCAGTTGTAAAACTGCCATCGCCGTCGCTGCAACGTAGGTCAAAGCAGCTGCACTCAGCACCTTTCTAACACCTTTGAGTTCCTCTTCAGACATCATGATATTTTCTCTCAGCAGCTTCAGTGCCTTTCTACTCGCGTCGTATTCCACGGGTAATGTGATCAAGCTGAACAGAACAGCCAATGCGAACAGCACGATTCCAAATTGCCACAGCGCAGGCAGTGCAAAGAGAAGTCCCATTATGAACAGAATCCACGCGAGTGAAGAGCCGAGGTTAGCAACTGGTGCCAAGAGATTTCTGAACACAAGAGCAGGGTTCTTCTCGGCATGCTGAATCGCGTGACCTATTTCATGTGCTACAACACCAAGAGCTGCAACGGAAGGACTGGCGTACGTGGAAGCAGAAAGTCTCACAACTTTAGTACGAGGATCGTAGTGATCGGTAAGATGACCAGGCATCGACTCAACGCGCACGTCGTAGATGCCCGCGCCATCCAGTAATCTCATGGCGAGTTGACTACCGGTGAATCCAGTGAGCGATCTCACCTTCGAGTACTCAGAAAAGGCCGCACTCACTTTAATCTGTGCCCATATCGCAAGTAGAAGGGCAGGCACAAGAATTATGAAAGTTGGATCGTAGAAAAACATCGTATCACCTCCCTAAACTGAGACATTTTGTTCTCAACAACCGTTCAAATCTTTTCCAACACTTCAAATTAAGTGAACAAAAAGTCCACTTTTGAGTTTGGGTTCGAACCAAGTTGACTTGGGTGGCATTATCTTTCCATCGTCTGAAACACGCATGAGTTCCTCTACTGAAGTTGGGTACAACGAAAACGCAACAGCCCAGCCTTTTTTGTCAACAAAATCTTCAAGTGCCTTCAGACCGTGAATGCCTCCGACGAAATCTATTCTCTTGTCAGTCCGTGGATCTTCTATACCAAGAATTGGTTCCAAGAGATACTCCTGCAATATAGAAACATCCAAAGCCTTAACTGGATCCGATTCATCTACGATGCCTTCTCTCACCTTCAGAGTGTACCATTTTCCGGATAGATACATGCCAAACAAATGCCTCGATTGTGGCTTGTACTGAGCTTCCTTCGATGGTCTTATTTCGAAGAACTGTTCGATCCTCTCCAAGAACTCCTTTACGCTCAGACCGTTTAGATCTCTTACCACCCTGTTGTAGTCGTATATGCGCAGGTGTTTGTGCGGAAAGACAACGGCAAGAAAGAAGTTGTACTCTTCTTCCCCTGTGAAAGAAGTATCATCTTTCCTGAGAAGTTGCGCCACTCTGACTGCCGATGCAGCACGATGATGACCATCGGCGATGTAGAAGGCGTTTACTTTCTTGAACAAACTCTTGATCTTCTCAATCGTTTCTCTATCTTGAACAACATAGACAATCTGCCTTACTCCGTCTTCATCGGGAAAATCGTACTCCGGTTCTCCTTGCGCGAGAGTTTCTATAAAACTGTCTATTTCCTGTGAGGAACGATACATGAGAAAGACAGGACCAGTTTGTGCTCTCAGGTGATATATGTGTTTTACTCTTTCTTCTTCTTTGTCTTTTCTGGTCAATTCATGTTTTTTGATCGTACCTGCAAGATATTCGTCCACAGAAAAGGTTGCAACCAAGCCAATCTGGGTGTGATCTTTTGCAATTTGTTTGTACACGTAGAAAGATTCACGATCCTGAAAGAAAATTCCTGAATCGACAAACCAATGAAGATTTTGCTTTGCAGCTTCTAATGC
>JBBFME010000084.1:0-4738 GCA_037478695.1 Pseudothermotoga sp. | reverse complement strand
TCACCTTGTAGAAGGAATATGGATTTTGCTGTACTATCTTCCTTGCCTCTTCAGAACCTATGACGTCATATGGCTTAACCGCTACCTTTGAAACAAACTCCTTCTTAGGTCTGAGTGCCTTGAAAGGTCTGACTATCAAGATTCTCGACCTCCCTTAGGTATTTTTCCTGTTTTGCAAACATCTCTGCTGAGTTCTTATCGGTCAGCTCATGATCGTATCCGCTCAGATGAAGACAAGAGTGTATCAAGACTCTTTTGAATTCAATCATGTAAGGTTGTCCAAATCTCTTCGCATTTTTCTCGATCTGTTTTGGGCATAAGAATATCTCTCCAAAGAGATCTTCATCGCCGTACACAAAGGTGAGGACATCGGTTACAAGATCGATCTTCCTGTAAGTTCTGTTCAAATCTCTGATGCGCTTTTCTCCAACAAGAACAACGTTTACAGACACGTTATCCATCTCTTGTTTCAAAACTTTTTGAACTATCTGTTTGACCAATCTCTCGTCAATTGGACTCTTTGTTCTGTTGATTACCGAAATTCTGAGCAAGACTGATCACCTTCTTTATTTCCTCCTTAGGGTACTCGATGCGCATCTTGAACATGTTTAATAGTACTCTTGTGAACTCTTCTGCAATCGCCTCGAGGTCTTTCAGCGTTAAGCCAGACTCATCTAACTCCCTCTCGTTGTATATTCCAGAAACGATCTCTTCAACCATTGTTTGAACTCGCCCCGCTGTCGGATCTCTCAGACTCCTCGCTGCCGCTTCGACCGCATCTGCAAGCATTATTATACCTGCTTCTTTGAACTGAGGTTTGGGCCCAGCATATCTAAACTCATCTTCGCTCAGATTTTCTCCGAGTTCTTTCGATTTGTGATAGAAATATCTCTGTACCCTCGTACCATGGTGTTGGGGAATCACGTCTTGTATGAGTAAAGGCAATCTGTTTTTTCTTGCCATCTCTAAGCCTGATTTAACGTGATCTTGAATAATCAAGTGACTCAACTTGGGACTCAGCTCGTCGTGTGGGTTTTTTTCAAGGATGTTCTCGGTATAGAAATAAGGTCTTTTGGATTTGCCTATGTCGTGAAAGTACGCTGCTGTTCTCGCAAGTATGGCATTGGCTCCTATTCTCTGTGCCGCAGCTTCGGCCAGGTTAGCGACCATCGAAGAATGGTAATACGTACCAGGTGCCTTCAAAGAAAGGGTTTTCAGTAAAGGATTGTTCAAATTACCCAGCTCGATCAAATCTATATTGGAGTATATCATGCTCGCGTATTCTATGAACGGCAGAAGACCTATACAGACGACCGACGAAAGCAAGGGAAGAAAGAAAGCAATGACCAACTGCAACAAATCTATTTCTACATCTTGTATCTTGGTATGCAGCAGATAGAAAAATATCGAGACCAGAGCCGTGAAAAAAGCAGATCTTGCCACTTGCATTCGCTTTTCAATTTGAGAGCTGAGAACGGCGTTAATAGCACAGATAGTCAGCATCAGAACAAATCCCAAACCGTTGAAAGTCAGGGCGGTCGAAAATACCACCGCCAAGAAGATCGCCGTCACTAAGGCAATCTCTCTGTTGTAGAAAAGTGCAATCAACGTGACTGGAATGAACAACGGTGAAGAGTAAAAACTGAATTGCTTCACCAACAGTCGTGAAAGAAAACTTCCAAGAATCACGATGAAGTAGAGTAATATGGTATAAGATTTGTGTAAGTTGAAAGGTTTTTCCCTTATCTTCGGCTTAACGAGAACAAACCACAAGATCAACGCTGCAATGTAACCGTTTGCCAAAACAAAAAAGGTCGGAAGAGTTGGATACTGGAGTACAAGAAAACACAGAAGAACCACTATCAGGTCAAACCAATTGCGCACAAAGAAGTCAGCTATCCTTTTCATTTTTGTTCCTCTCATAGTTTTCATATGCCTTTATGATCTGTTTTACAACAGGGTGTCTTACAACATCAGATTCAGAAAGATAAACGAAGGATATTCCTTCGATTCCCTTCAGTATACTCTCGCACTCTATCAATCCCGAACTTCCTCTGTCGATATCTACCTGAGTTACATCTCCTGTGATCACCGCTTTCGAATTGAAACCAATTCTCGTCAGAAACATTTTCATCTGCTGATGAGTAGCGTTCTGCGCTTCATCGAGTATTACAAAACAATTGTTCAGAGTTCGACCACGCATGAATGCCAACGGTGCAATCTCTATTATGCCTTTTTGCCGATAAGTGTAAAACTTCTCAGCCGGCATCATATCCATTATCGCGTCGTAAATCGGTCTGAGGTATGGGTCTACCTTCTCCACCAAATCACCCGGTAGAAATCCAAGTCTCTCCCCAGCTTCAACAGCAGGTCTTGTGAGTATGATTCTCTGCACTGCCCCTGATTTCAGATAATCCAATGCCATAGCCACGGCAAGATATGTTTTCCCCGTGCCAGCAGGACCTATGGCGAAAACAACGTCGAACTTTCTCATCGCCTCCAAATACTCTGTCTGACCTTTTGTCTTGGGACGAATCTTACCCGACAGGATACTCTCTTGAGTTGTCTGAGGTGTGAGTCTATCCCAAGAAGAATAGAGATCGACTAACGATTCAAATTCATTCCAGTCCATTACGTAACCTTTCTTGGCGGCCGCAACCACTTGCGAAATAATGCCCTCAACAATTTCAACAACAGAATCGTCATTACCGACTACGACGATTCTTTTGTCTAAAACGTCTATGCTAACGGAGAATCTCTTCCTCAGAAACCGCAGTCTGTTGTCGTACTGACCTAAGACAGCGACCATATCTATGTTTTGGGGAACTTCTATAGTTTTCGATGCCAGCCTTACATCACCTCCAGGATCATCAACTTAATTATATTACTTTAACCCTGCTGGTCCAGCAAAGAGAACAAAGACTTGAGGTACTTACTCCTCGAAGGATGTCTCAACTTTCTAAGGGCTTTGACCTCGATCTGTCTTATCCTTTCTCTGGTGACGTTGAAATACTGACCAACTTCTTCAAGTGTCTTCGCCTTTCCATCGAGTAGTCCATACCGCATTTTCAACACCATGGCTTCACGTGGATTCAAGGTCTTGAGAACCTTTTCAAGTTCTTCGCGCATCAACATTCTCATTGCTTCTTTCTTTGGCGATGCGATATTTTCATCTGCGACAAAATCACCAACAGTTGAATCTTCGTCTTCACCTACTGGTGCTTCAAGAGAAACTGTCTCCTTTGAAGCCTGAAGTATCTCCTCGATCTTATCGACTGGTCTGTCCATCAACTTGGCAAGTTCATCCATAGAAGGTTGCTCACCGTATTTTTGGTAATATTCTCTCGTGAGGCGGTTGAGTTTGTTTATAGTCTCGACCATGTGCACAGGTATTCTTATGGTTCTCGCTTGATCCGCAATCGCCCGAGTTATAGCCTGTCTGATCCACCAGGTTGCGTACGTGCTGAATTTGTAACCCTTTCTCCAGTCGAATTTATCAACCGCTTTCAACAGACCTATGTTGCCTTCCTGAATCAAGTCCAAGAATGGCAACCCACGGCCTATGTACCTTTTTGCTATGCTCACCACAAGTCTCAGGTTCGACTCAACGAGCTTTCGTTTTGCACGTTCATTTCCAGCTTGTGCACGCCTTGCCAGTTCTCGTTCTTGTGATGGAGTCAGCAAAGGTATCTTACCTATTTCACGCAGATACATTTTTATGGGATCTTTCAATGCGACGTTATCGTAGACCTCTCGTCCTTCTTCTAAGAGGCTCGGAATTTCCGACTCTATAGCTATTTCTTCCAGATCTTCTAACGCCTCTGTCTCTGGCTCGGTGTCTTGAATACTGATCTTGTTCTTCTCAAGTTCCTCGTATATGCGCTCAATCAAAGTGGTGTCGAATCCTTCGTAATCTGGAGGAAAAGCCCTGTCTATGTCATCATAGGTTATGAATCCTTTCTTCTTCCCAGTCTTTATCAAACCCTTTATTCTCTCTTCAATCTCCTTACTGGTCATAGTCTTCTTCTCTTCTGTCTTCTCCTCTTCCTCTTTGATGACTTCTTCATTTTCCACCTTGGTCACCTCCGATCCTTCCAATCGAAGCAATCAACCTCAGTCTCTCCTGCAAGAGTTGTACTCTTTCTTCATCACTCTTGCAATTGGCAAGTTTACCGTCTATCTGTGACAAACGCTTTTCAATTGCTTTTCTTGCAAAACGCTTTCTTATGTCTTCTAACATCTTCAAAGGATCTCCCGGTGGTATCTTTGACATCAGATCAAAAACGTATTTTCTGATTTCTTCGTCTTGTTCAGCAATATTGGAATTGCTTTCGAGTAAATCTATTATCCTTCTCGTTTTTTCACTCATGACTGTACGATCTATTCTTTCCAACTCTTTTCTCAAATCTTGCTGGGTTATGTACAGATAGATGAAATAATCTTCATCGTTTGGAAGGTTCATCTTCCCAGTGTCTGGTTTTTCAAAGGTACCTCTTCTGAAATAATCGGTCAACTGAGCAACCGAAAGTTTTACTCTTTCAGAGATAGCTTTGAGCAAATTCTCATATCTCTGAATTCTCTGAGTATTCAGCAAAGAATCAACCCAGACTTTCATCTGAGCCAAGAATCTCTCGGAACCAGATGTTGAAGACAAATCGAAAATCTTTGAATAAAAATCCACCAAGTAATTCTCAAATGGAATCGCATTTTTCAATGCATTTTTCAATGCTTCTGGGCC
>JBBFME010000083.1:0-9523 GCA_037478695.1 Pseudothermotoga sp. | reverse complement strand
GGCTATAAACCCCGGCACCGCTGTAGACAAAATACCTGGTATCCCCGTCAAGGAACCGGCCTTTGGCCTGAATGCCTTCTGGATCGAGCCGACGCGCAAAGAAGAAGCCACAAGGCTCGGTTACACCGTTGTTGACCCACCTACAGTCTTCGCCACTCACCTGACCGAGGTACTCAAGAGGAACGCAGCCGACTTACTCGGTGCCAGAGAATTCAACATGCTGATCGACGGCCTAAGGGAAAGATTCCCGCAGTTGGTGAGTGATTTGATGCCAGGTGTTTTGAAAGCAACGGATGTGAAGAAGATTCTTCAAAGGCTTTTGAGCGAAGGTATATCGGTGAGAAATCTACCTTTGATCTTCGAGACCCTGCTGGAGTACGGTGAGAAATCAACTGATATAGTTTATCTCACCGAGCAGATCAGGAGGGCTTTGAGACGTCAGATAGTTCAGTCGATTCTTTCCGAAGATGGCAAGGTTCACACAGTAGCCTTTGACCACGATCTTGAGAAGAGAATACTCGATTCTTTGCAAGACATGAACGGTGAGAAGAGGATCGCCCTTAACCCACAGATACTCAGAGAACTCATGGAAAAGACCTCAAAGCAACTTGAGAACCTGATGAAGAAAGGTTTTTCTCCTGTTCTTGTCTGTTCTGGTGCCATAAGACCATATCTTTCGACTACCGTCAAGAAATTTCTGCCAAATGTTCCTGTGATTGCATACGAGGAACTACCCGATGATATAACAGTTCAAGTAGAGGGTGTGGTTAAACTGTGAAGGTAAAAAAATACACAGTGAGCGATATAAAGGAAGCTCTCGAGCAAATAAAAAGAGATCTCGGAGAAGATGCCGTGATACTCAGTACGCGTAGTATAAGAAAAGGTGGCTTTTTGGGTATAGGAGCCAAGAGATACTTGGAAGTTACAGCTATTTGCGAAGACAAGAACCAGGTTAAGAACGAAAACAACGAAGTCTACAAATTCCAAGAACTTCTGGTGAAAAACAAAGAAAAACGGCAAGAAGAGGAAATGAGAGAACTGAAACAGATGATTCAAGAAATGAGATCAATGCTCAGTCTGAGCAGACAAAATGATTTGCCTCAGAGCATTCAGAGATTGCTCAAAGCCCTCGAGGTTCACGAAGTCGATCCGGTTGTGATGAACAGAATAGTAGAGTACATAAGAATAGCTTATGGCGATATCACAATCGATGAAAACTTTCGCCAAAAGCTCGCCGAATACTTGCTACCGTTCATGAGAACCGAGGTCCCCGAACTGAAGAACACCGTACTCTTTGTTGGTCCAACTGGTGTCGGCAAGACAACAACTCTTGCAAAACTCGCAGCAAGATTGAAGCTTGTGGAGAAGAAGCAGGTAGCTATTCTTACCCTTGACACTTACAGAATAGCCGCAACTGAACAGCTGAAAACCTACGCAACTATTATGGATATACCCATGAGAGTAGCTTATACACCAAGAGAGGCAAGATTAGAACTCGATGCCATGCAAGACTTTGATACAATTCTGATAGACACTGCTGGCAGGAGTCAGAACAACGACATACAGATGAGTGAACTCAAAGCTCTTGCAGAAACTGTTTCTCCATACATATGCTTCTTGGTCACGAGTATGAACTGTAAGTATTCCGATCTGAAAGACATAACAAGACATTTTTCTGTTGCCAAGTACACACACGTCATATTGACCAAGATGGACGAGACGAAGTCATATGGTCATCTGATCAATATACCGCAGTTGTGCAATGCTCCAATTGCTTTTATCACAAATGGGCAGAGAGTTCCGGAGGACATTGTTGAAGCCAATTCGAGGGAGTTTTCGCACATGTTTTCTAAAGAGGTGCTGAAAGTTGCGCAATCAAGCTGAGGGTTTATTGAGAGATCATCCTAAGGTGATAAGCGTTGCAAGTGGAAAAGGAGGAGTTGGAAAAACGATTATCGCTGTGAATTTGTCCATAGTACTCGCACAGCGAGGTGAAAGAGTGCTCCTCTTCGACGCGGACGCTGGTTTTGCAAATGCTGAAATCCTAATGGGTGTCACCCCGAAAAACACACTGAAGGATTTCTTGCAGAAACGTGCGAGTTTGGAAAAGGTGATATTCCAAACTCCATACCAAGTTGATCTGATAAGTACCGGGATGGATGTAGATGATCTGATCACCTTCAACTTGGAGGACAAGACAGAGTTGTACAACCACCTACAGCGTGTTGCTTGCAATTACGAATACATGGTCTTTGATTTTCCACCAGGTTTCAATACTGAACTCGAGAGATTTTATGCGAGCTCCGACCACTTGATAATGGTCACGGCATCGGAACCTACATCGCTTGTCAATGCCTATACTTTTGTAAAGTTGATGACTGTGAAAGGTGTAGATCCGGATGGATTTCACATTGTTATGAATATGGTTAAAGATATGCGTGATGGTAGAAAAATTATGGAAAGATTTGTCTCTGTCATAACGAGATTTGCAGGTGTTCCGATTACTTCAACTCACTTGATTCGCTACGATTCTCTTGTAAAAGACAGTGTCAGCAAACAACTACCCTTTGTGACAGCGAGAAGGATCTCACAACCAGCGTTGGCAGTTTACGGAATCGCAGATGTGGTTAGCAAGAAACAGCCAGTCAAGAAATTATCTTTCATAGACAAAGTCAAAGCACTTTTTGGAGTTGGCTGAGGTGCCATGATGGTTGAGCAGATGAACTACGTTGAAGCTCAGTCGGTTATCAGACCGGGTATGCCTTTGATGATAGAGGTTGAGTCTAAGGATGGCGAAAAGACTATTTTGAAGAGCACCATACATGAAACTTACTTTGAGAAAGGCACGTTGAAGATTGCTATGCCCAGTCTTAAGGGAAGATTTATTCCGTTGCCTCGTGGAGATTTCATCTACATCACGGCAATTTCGAGCAAGGTGGTTTATGCTTTTTCGAGTCGTGTAATCGATTATGGACGAGATGAAAGCAATTTTCTGGTCATGTATGTAACCATACCACCAACTGTGAAAAGGGTTCAAAGGAGAAGATTTGTCAGAATACCACTCGTTCTAAACGGTACATACACGCTGCCTGGTGATCTCAGAGAGTACAGATTCATGACACGTGATTTCAGCGCGGGTGGGATGTTGATGTGCACAAACAATGTTCTTCCCCTTGGGCAACCAATTTTCATAAATCTCGATCTTGGCAACATAAAACTCTTTCAACAAAAGGCTCAAATCGTCAGAACAGCGGGTAAAAATGAAGTCACTGGTTTCTACGAATACGGTGTGCAGTTCATGGATATGTCACCAGAACTTGAGAGGTCGTTAGTTGTTTTTGTGTTTCAACAAGAGCTGAAGATGAGAAAGGCATCTCGAGGAGAGGAGGTTTAGGATGCAGTTGACCGAAAAGCAATTGGATCTTCTAAAAGAGATTGCCAACATTGGTACCGGCAACGCAGCAACAGCCTTGTCAACTTTGACAGGAAAGAAGATTGACATAACTGTGCCAAGTGCTGAGATAGTTCCCATTGAAAGAATTGTTTTCATGTTCGAACAGCCTGAGGACATAGTTATAGGAATAAGAATGGTTGTGAGAGGTGATATAGATCTTGACGTTTTACTCGTCTTGGACAGACGTGCTGGCAAAAAGATTCTCACAGATTTATTGGGTAGTCCTTGTGAAGACATCACGCAATTAGACGAAATGTCCTCTTCAGCACTTAAGGAGATTGGCAACATCATGTGTGGTTCCTACATCACCGCCCTTGCTGAATTCACCCAACTTTATCTTGATCCTCTTCCACCAGAACTGAGCATTGACATGCTCGTAGCAGTTGTTTCCGAAGCAGTTCTCTCGAGAGCAGACTTTGAAGATGACGCCATATTCGTCGAAACTGAACTGAGCGTTGAAGACATCAAGTCTGCCACATCACAGATGTTTTTGGTACCAGGGCGAGGAAGTCTTGAAAAAGTTTTTTCAAGGGTGGGACTGTAATGGTCAAGAAAATAATAATCGGAATCGGAGAAGCTGCAATCGAGAGAAACCCCGCTGTCATAGTAACCCTCGGACTGGGGTCTTGTGTGGGTGTCTGTATGAGAGACCCTGTTGCCCGATTAGGTGGCATGGCACACGTGATGTTACCAGAAAGTGGTGATAGAGATGTCAAGAGCCTTGGGAAATTCGCCGACACGGCCGTGCGATATCTCATCGAGAAACTGGTCGAAATGGGAGCTGTGAAGTCGCGCATTGAAGCCAAGATAGCCGGAGGAGCCGCGATGTTCGAATCTGGTGGTATGAACATCGGAAAAAAGAATGTTGATTCAGTCAAGTATTGGCTCAAGTATTTCGACATACCCTTAAAGGGAGAGGACACCGGCGGAAATAGAGCGAGAAGCATAGAATACAATATCGAAACCGGCAAACTACTCGTGAGGAAGGTCGGCGGAGGAGAGACCGTGCAGATCCTCGAAATATAGAGAGAGGATGATTACGTGTACAAGACGAGCGAAGAAGAAATAGTCAAAGAAATGCTCCCTGTTGTAAAGAGAATAGCATCGGATTTGCTCCATAATCTGCCGAAAAATGTAGAATTCGATGACTTAGTTCAGGAAGGTATTTTAGCGCTTCTGTCAGCCATAAGAAGATATGATCCGAAGAAAGGCACTAATTTGCATGCCTTTGTTGTGAAAAGAGTCAAAGGCGCGATGTACGATTATCTCAGAAAAATAGATTGGATGCCGAGAAACTTGCGACATAACGTTAAAGAAGTTGAGAGAGCGGTGTACGAACTGGAGTCACAGTTGAACAGATACCCAACGATAGAGGAAATATCTCTTCGCACTGGACTGACATACAACGAGGTGAAGAGGGCGCTCGATGAGACTGTCAGAAAACAACTTCTAAGGCTCGATGAGTTTCTGTATGAAGATTTCGATTCCTTCGCCGATAATCTGAGTGAGCCGAGCGAGCCTTCGGAAAGCGCTTTTAAAGAGATTGTAGCTGAGAAGTTGGCTGAAGCTATTAAGAGTCTAACTCCGCGCGAACAACTCGTGTTATCTTTGAGATTTGAGCAAGATCTTTCTTTGAAAGAGATAGGTCTAAGTATTGGAGTGAGTGAATCGAGGGTATCTCAGATTCTGTCGGCCGCTCTCTTGAAGATCAAGAGACGGATTTTGGGTGAAGAGAATGATAACTCCGGTGGATCTTCAGACAGTTATTGTTAGAGGACCTGATATATCCAATACTGCCGCACAGGCAATAAATGTTCAGATTGCGGCAAGCCAATTGTTGAAGACGGAAATAGTGGCTAAAGCCGAACAGCAGCTGAGAATGGTCAACCCAGAAAACAGAATCGAAGAGAAGATTGTCAAATCTTCCACAGAGGAAGGCGGAGGTTCTACTGGTGGTTATTACTTTGGCAGAAGACGTCAGCAGGAACAAAAAGAGGAGAAAAAGGGTTTCATGTTGGATGTGAGATTGTGATAGGTTATCTGTCGGTAAAGAAAATTGACGAAAAGTATGTTGGTGGCATACTTGTTGTTGATGAGTCAGGTATACCTCACGAGTTCAAGTACACAGACCCTATTGTACCAACGACACTTCAGAGGATTCTTTATGGAAAGTCCTTGGAAGGTTACCTGAACACAGAGGTTATCGCCAAGTCACTCTTGAAGAAATTGGACAACAAGCCAGAAATAGTTTTCACAGACAGTTCAGTTTTGATAGACGCCGCTGAAAACATTTTCTTCATCGTTGCTTCGGCATCTTCAACCGGACAGGTTGAGCAACCATCCCCCGACGAATGCGTAATCCCTACATCTGTTGGAGCCATACGGTTTACTTCGGCAAAAGAAATTCCTCAAGATAAATTGGAAAAACTCGAACAAATAACAGAAGAAATCGATATTCTTGAACCTTTTCAAAGACTTCAAAAGGCACTCGAATACATATGCAAATCTTCCAACAGTTGATAGAATCCTTGAAGATGGAGCTCGGGATACTCAAAGTGAACAGTTCTCAAGAGCTTTCCATAAAGGCTGAGATTCATGAGCCACCCATTTCGATAGAAGTCCACAGAGATTGGGAAACTTTTCATTGTTCAGTCAAGGAGCTCTTGTTACCATCAAAGGAATTGATGATAAAATCCTTCTCTCAAAATCAAAACGTTGTCAGAACAGACCAGGTGAATTTGAAAAAATCGGTATCGGTGAAGAATGGGAGTATCAACTCGAGAATCTGCGTCGAAGTTCTTTTTCAAAGTAGTTCTTTGAAAGAAAACCTAAGAGGAGAGAATATCCTGTTTGAAGGAACTAAGGCACAAAATCTTGATCTGATAGAATCTCATGTTAAAGAGAAAAACCTTCCTATTTTGAAAATCATGAGATTCAAACCCACACCTTTTCCCAAAACACAATTGGCTTTGCAAGCCCTTGAGAATTTCTTGATTAGGAATAAGAAAGAAATAGACAAATTACAGTTCATTGGATACTACAGATCCGTTCCATTAGAGAGTGCAAAAAGGTACTTGATAGTGGAAAAAGATCTTGTCTTAGAACTATCTCAAAAAGAGTCGAAGAGATTAGATCTATTTGTTTTCAAGTACCAAGACGAGTACATATTCGAATCAATCAGGCGGAAGTAGATCTTTTAAGAATGAAAGTACATCCTCTGCTTCTATGTCATAGAACAAGTATGACTTGAGTTTTTCGTTGTACAGATATCTTTGGTGAATATCTATTTCGAATTGTTGCTCGGTTTGCAGTTCTAATGTGTTGTCAACGTACTTTATGCTCTTTATTCCTCTTTTCGATGCAACTATTCTGATCTTGAAGAGTTCTAACAGAGTGTTTACCTGTTCTGGGTACTCTCCGAACCTGTCTCTGAGTTCGGAGGAAATTTCATCGACTTCTTCAAGATTTCTGCACGATGCCAATCTTCTGTATATTCTCATGCGTTCCATAGGGTTTTCCACATAGTAAGAAGGGATGATCAACTCTCCTGGAATTCCTTCGATTTGTGTTTCAAGTCTCTCGTAATCGTCCTCAGATCTTTCCTTTCTTGCCTCTCTCAGTTGTTCTTGCAGGATCTCAGCGTACAAGTTGAGACCTATTTCGTTGATCATACCGTGTTGCTCCAAGCCAAAGACAGAACCTATACCTCTCATTTGCATGTCCTTTATGGCGAGTTGCAAGCCACTGCCTGGTCCGCTGAACTGCTTTATCACCTGCAATCTCCTTGTAGCTTTGTCTTCAATCTCAGAATCGTAGAGGAAGTAGGCGAAAGCTCTCCTGTCACTTCGCCCAACTCTGCCTCTGAGTTGGTAGAGCTGTGCCAGACCATACCGATGAGAATCATCGACTATTATGGTATTTGCATTCGGTATGTCGATCCCGTTTTCGAGGATAGAAGTGCAGACTATAACGTCAGACTTATTTTCATAGAAAGATCTCACAGCTTCTGACAATCTCTTGGAGCTCATCCTTCCGTGAGCAACGACAATTCTCACCTGCGGCACAATCTTCTTAACTCTCTCATAGACGTCTTGTATATCATGTATTCTGTTGTGCACGTAGATAACTTGTCCTCCTCTGTTGACTTCTCTGAGTATGGCAGCCCTGACGAGTTGCTCACTGTACCTTGCCACGTAAGTTACAACAGGTTGTCTACCAAGTGGTGGTGTTTGCAGAACACTCATGTCTTTCATTCCGGTCAGTGCCATGTGAAGAGTTCTTGGAATAGGTGTTGCACTGAGGGACAAAACATTGACATTTATTCTCAGTTTCTTGAAGTTCTCCTTTTGTTCCACTCCAAAATTCTGCTCTTCATCAATTATGACAAGTCCCAAATCGGAGAATCTAAGTTCGTCTGACAAGAGTGAATGAGTTCCAATGATCACGTCTATCTCGCCATCACGCAATTTCTCTAAGATCCTTGCCCTTTGAGATCTGCTCGTTGAACGTTCCAGGATCTCAACTGTGATCCCAAAGGGTTCCATTCTTTCCTTGAAAGTCTTGTAGTGTTGTTTAGCCAAAACTGTCGTAGGCACCAAGATCGCGACTTGCTTGCCCGACACAACACACCTGAAAGCAGCTCTCAGTGCTACCTCGGTCTTTCCGTATCCGGCATCACCACAGAGTAGCCTGTCCATGGGTTTATCACTTGCCAAGTCGTTCAGTACTTCTTCAACTGCGGCAAGTTGATCCTGCGTCTCAATGTAAGGAAAGGAACGAGCAAACTCTCTTTCAAGCATTTCGTCACCTGTTAATCCCAAACCCCATGCTTCTTGCCTCTTCGTGTATATCTCAACTAACTGCTCGATCTTCTCTTTGAGATTCTTTCTCACCTTCTCAACTCGTCTTTTCCAGTTGTGGGAACTCAATCTATCTATCTTCACACTTTCATTGTCTCCAAGGTACTTGTGAACTCTGTCAAGAGTTTCAACAGGTACATAGATTGTGGAATCTTCGTACTTTATCACAACGTACTCCTTAGTACCAAGAGCGTTTTGTACTCGCTCAACTCCTCGATAGACTCCTATCCCATAATCTTTGTGGACAACGTAATCACCGACGTTGAGGTCTTCCTCGCTTAAGATTGGTGCTTGTTCTACTTGAGAGATCTTCCCAGCCACCCTAAGTTCACCTAAATCTATTTCGATTGGTGTGAAACTGCCGATGAGCTTTACTAATTCTGAAAATCTCACCTGCGAGTTCTGAATGTAATCCTCTAACAATTCTGCGCCAAGGGTTTCACGGCTTTCTTTTTCTCTTTTCAAAAACTCCTCTTGGCATCTGTCATAATCTGCTATTAGAACACGAAAATCAGCGTATTCGAAGATCGTAGAGTTCGAACCTGCTTTGCCAGGCACCGTATCAAAGGAATGAATTTCTCCGGTATATTCACGCGCGGGAAGCAAGGTGATCTCATTGACTGACATGATAGAACGTTGTGAAACAACATCGAAAAATCTCAGACTCTCTATCACATCTCCGAACAACTCTACACGAACTGGTTTGTCGTACAGCGGGCCAAAGAAATCTATGATATCGCCACGAACTGAAAATTCTCCTTGAGTTCTCACAAGAAAAGCTCTTTCATAACCGAGATTGAAGAGATACTTTCCAAAATCGTACAATCTGTCACCGATCTTCAAAGTTCTCGCTGCATCTCTCAATTGCTTAGGAGAAAACGTTTTTCTACTGATTGCATGAAGTGTGCTTACTATCACCTCGTGCGAACCGTTTAGCAATCTCCACAGAACCTCTATGCGGTTTCTCCTAACAGGAAAGGACACAGATATTTCTTCGAAAGGAAAAACGTCGTGTGATGGAAAGTACAGAAAATCGTATTTCGAAGCCAACAGACGAGCATCATGTTCGGTCGGAACGATTATCAAGACATGCCTATCTTCGAGTCTTCCAAGAAGATCATCAATAGTCATATTCAAATCCCACTACTTGAAAGGTTCTCAAACGTGAATTTCCTGATTTGATCCATTCTGCTCTCACTGGAACGGCAAA